>JBAYTN010000008.1:0-94994 GCA_041675645.1 Melioribacteraceae bacterium | reverse complement strand
TCAACACCATCTTCTTGTTTTGCTTGAATCTGGTTTAACTTATCATAAACTTGTTGAAGAGCTGCTTCAGCTGTGCTTAAAAAGTTCTTTGCTGAACCAATGTTTGCCAACTGAGATTTCATCTTTAATGATGCAGCTTCCAACTGTTTACCAATATTCCAGCCAGAGGTGTTGTCTGAAGCTGAATTTACTTTTTTGCCAGTTGCTAATTGTAACTGTGCTTTTTGTGTTGATGATTGAGTTTTGGCTAGAGCATTGTAAACTGCTGCTGCGCCGCTGTTAGAGTTAACTGAAAAAGCCATTTGGTACCTCCATGTATTGTGTTTTTGTTTGTCAAGCATCCTTGCTTGACCTTTGTTTTATGAGATTATTTATCTCACCATTATTATCGGAAGAAGCCTAAAAAAGTTTAGTATTATTTATAGGAGAAATTTTAGTCAGTTTGTTAATCGCAGTAATTAGTGAAAGAGAACCCGAGTTGTACTTTGAAACGAAATGATATTCAATTGTGATGTTTACTAAAAATCATCTAATTGTAACAGTTTCAGAGGAAGAATTTAAGATAATTACGATATCATACCATTTAGGCAATAAAAAAGCTTAGAACCTTAATGAGGAAGCATTTTTTTAAGCTTGCTAATTCTATCTACTATTTCCGGTACATTGCTGTAATTATTCTCCAGAAGTGTGACGATTGGACTAATCTTTTCTGAAATCCCGTTCTTAAAATAAAACGAAATAAGGTAGAATAAGATAGCCGGATCATACTGGTTGTTTTCTATTGTTTTTTCAAGAATTTGAATTGCTTCGGCAGATCTTCCTAACTCATCAAACAGTTTAGCTAATACTTTACTTATCTCAATTGAAGTTGGGAATTTATTTAACAGTTCATTAGTTAGCTTAATTACCTGTTGCCTATCGGGGTCATTCGTTATCACTAGCAACAGAAAATTCAGAGTGTTTTTATTTGCCATGTCTACAAATATTTTTTCTTCGCTCAAGTTTAGGGTGCTACTATTAAGCAATTTTTGCAAGACTGATATTTTCAAACCACCTTGTTTATATTCTTTTTTATTATAGAACGATGACAGTTCTCTAAAAAAATAGTTAAATGAACTTTCATTGTTATTTTGAATAGCCATTATAAGTCCAAAATAAATCACCTCTTCCGGGTCTAGAATAATGGTTACCTTAGAATGCCCTTTTCCCGAAATGATCTTCTGGTTTAATTGGTGAGCAGTTTTACAGTTTAGATCGGCGTTAGCGTAATCCCCACGTCGCAAAGAAATTTTTGAAGCAAGTAAATAAGTAAATGGTTGGTTCGGCTCTAGTTTTAATGATATTTGAATATATTTTTCAGAACCTAGTACATCATTTTCCGAATGAGCCATTAACGACAAAGCGGCATAGCACTGAGCCTTTAGCGAGGCTTCCAAGTAAGTACTTTCTCCTGCAATCACAAAATATTTTCTAGCATTCAATTTGTCATCAAGGACATTATATGATTGTGCTATCTGGAATGCACCATAGGCAGATTGTTTTATTCTATATTCTTCTTCCAACAAGGAAAGATTTCTTAGTGCTTTTTTTCTTTTCTCATCAATGGAAACGTCATACCCAATGTGATGTATAAGCACATTGGAACTAAGTATTCGGTAGTTATTCTCTATTAAAGATGATTCTATTTGCTCATGTACTTTTCCATGGAATGTTATAGCCGGAGAATTGAAAAATAGGCGTGTATACTGTAAAGAATTATCGCGGCTTCCTTCCGTATCATAATTTTTGACAGTACAGTTGTATGCAACTAATGAATTTCTGGAGATGATCTTTCTCAACTCAGCAACCGAATTATTGTCAAGACGTTCATCAGCATCAAGATAAAGAATCCACTCACCACTAGACTTACTTAACGCATAATTTCTAGCTGCTGAGAAATCATTTACCCAATCAAAGTTAAAAATTTTTGCACCATACTCTTCGGCTATCTTTATTGTATTATCTGTGGACCCGGTATCAACTAGAACGATCTCATCAACCACGTCTTTCACTGAGTTAAGGCACTCGCGTAGATACTTCTCTTCATTTTTTACAATCATTGAAAGTGTCAATTTTGGCACTTTTACCTCAATCCAGAATGTTTCTGAGTGAAATTTATTTCATGGTTTTTATTTTTTATGAGACAACAACTATCATACTACAACGGAACACTTGTCAACATCAAGAGTTTCCTTTTTAAAGTTCTCACTCTGGTCATCACATCCGGAATATGTGAGAAATTTCTTTCCAGCTGTAGTACAAGTGGCTTTATTTTATCATCCTTTCCTTGTTTTAGGTAGAATGAAATTAAATAGAAGAATACTGTTGCATCAGTTTTGTTTCCTTCGATAATACTTTCCATAACACTTACGGCTTCCTCAACTTTTCCAAACTCTTCAAGCATCCTCGCATATAATTTCATAACATCAACTGAATCGGAATATCTAGTTAATAGTTGTTCAACTATTGTCATTACTTGTTGTTTGTAGGGATTTACTCCAAGCATATAGACATAAAAGCTAAGATTGTTTTTATTTATTAATTTCAGAATAATTTCCGCATCCTCGTTGGAAAGTGAAGAACTGCCAAAAACTTTCTGTACTGCAGCTGAAATTGCAGAGTCCTCCATTCCCGTTTGAAATGCAAACAAAGAGAAGAGTTCTTTCTGATAAAACCCATAGTTTAGATTATTTCTTGAGCGGAGCGAAAGTATTAATCCATAGTAAATAATTTTTTCTGGATCTAAAGCAAAAGATAGTGTTGAATCAATCGCTTTCATCCGTAAAGCTTGATTCAATATATACGCTCTCTTGCATCTATCTTCTGCAATTATCAATTCACCCTTATGTAACAAAATCTCTGATGCTAAGAAAAAAGTAAAGGGTTGCTTATCATCAATCTTGGTAGCATGGATTATAAACTTTTCTGCTTCTTGAATTTTTCGGTTCTTAAAAGAGATTTTTGCTAAAGATGAATAACTATATGCGCGGTAATGCTTATCTAATTTTGGCGATTCACTTGCTATTCTGAAAAACAAACTTGCATTTTCATCATTTTCCAACAACAAATATGTTTGTGCTAGATGAAAAGCATAATATGCGGATTTGGTTGCTTCATACTCTTTAAGTAGCAACGATAAGTTTCTTTCTGCCTTTGTTTTTTTATCCTCTTTATTACTACAATCGCCATAATTGTTGATAATAATTTGAGATGCCAATATTTTGTAATCGTTTTCAGCAAGTGAGGGTATTATTTGTTCATATACTCTACCACTAAATTTTATATTGGGCGAATTTGCAAATAAACGTACATCTCTAACGGAACTGTCGCCGTTCTCTTCTTGAATTAAACTTTTTACAGTGCAGTAATAACCTACAACTTCATTAGTGCTTATAATTTTTTTTAATTCATGTGTAGTTTGATCTGACAACTGTTCATCGGCATCAAGACATAGAACCCAATTACCCGTAGTCTTACCTAAGGCAAAATTACGTGCTACAGCAAAATCATCAGCCCATTCATAGTTGTAAATCTTAGCACCATACTCTTCTGCAATATGAATTGTTTTATCTGTTGAACCAGTATCAACAATTACAATTTCATCAACAACGCCTTTAACAGAATCGAGGCAATCTCTTAAATACCGTTCTTCATTCTTAACAATCATACAAAGCGTTAAAACCGGCATCTATACCTCGATAAAAAGTGAATTGTGGTTAGCTTCAAATCCTAGTATAGTGTTAACATTTGAGAGAGAGTTAACTGCAGAATTGTTAGCCGGATTATTCTTTACTGCCCATTCAAACATAGTTTTAGCATTTTCATGTAATCCTTGCGTAAGAAATACTTCACCAAGTCCAGAGCATGCCGTAGATGAATTAGGCATAATTTCCAACTCTTCGGCAAAATATTTTTGTGCTAATTCCAGATTACCATTCGCCAAGGAAAGATTTCCAGCAAGATCGAGCAAGTCATGATACTCAACTTGTTGTTTCCTTTGTTCAACTTTGTGGAAATGCTCCAAGGCGTTTTGTAATGATTCAAACGCTAAGTCTAGTTCATTATCTGAAAGCAAAATCCGAGTGCGCTCAAAATGTTCATCAAATTTGTTTCTGCTTATTGGATAAAAAGATTGATGCGGTTTAATTTCTTTTCGCTGAAGCCACAATTCATCTGGAGTAACGCCCCACTTAGAAACAAATTTTTGCTTGTTTATCTCTAGTCGTTCTGCGTATTTTTTTTCGCCATCTGCCTTGAAACTTTTAGATCCAAAGTGATGGATAAAAACATCTTTAGCTATAACTGTTTTGTAACCGGCAATTTGAGCGCGAAGACAGAAATCATCATCTTCATAATTACCGGGAGAGAAACGCTCATCTAATCCGCCAATTTTTTCGATCACTTCTTTTTTAATAAGAGTACATAAAAATGCTATACGCGGGAATTGCAACACTTCCCCTTTATTCTTCTCCGAAACAACTGAGGCATACTTGTGCATATCATCTATTGTTTTATACTTCGCATTTTCATCCATTTGCAATCCACTAACCTCATTACTAATTGGCCCAACTAACCCGATTCTAGAATCAGATTCGGCTACTTCTATCAAGCGCTCCAGCCAACCCTTAGTAACCACAATATCGTTATTAACAATTACTATATATTTTCCATTACATTCTAGTATTCCTTGGTTAATTGCTGCTGGAAAGCCAATGTTTTCATTATTCAGAATTACTCTAATATTTTCATGATTCTTTTCAATAGCAGTAAGAAAGGTCACGGTTTCATCTGAACTGTTATTGTCTATCACTATCAATTCATAATCTAACGTAGAATGTTTTTGTACAGATGAAATAAATTCCTTGGTATAATCAAGAGCGTTGTATGTCAGTGTTAGAATTGATACTTCTGCGTGTTTCAACTTAGTTTGATTTGGACTACTTAAGGGGTTAACTGCTTTATTTTCTTTACTGCTGTTTAATATTTTAAAACGTTCTTCGTAATCACAAATCACCGGATCTGTTGGAATAAATTTCTTCAATTCATTTAACAGATTGTTTGCTTCATCATATCTTGAAGATTCGACTAAAGAATTAATAGTCCTTTTGTTCGTTTCGAATATTTGCGTAAAACTTAGCGGAAACTCATTCGGAACAGAAACAATCTGTTGTTTCTTCATTTCCGTAAGTGTTTGAATTTCCATTTGCCATTTTTCATAAAATCTTTTCGCTGCATCAGTGCTCAGTTTATAACGCAAAGCTTCATCGGGTGTAGATTTACCTTCAAAATGTATAACTACTGACTTAGGTTCGTAAAAGATTTTCTTTTTTGCTTTCATTGTTTTAAAACATAGGTCGAGATCTTCAAAATACATTGTGTAATCTTCATCAAATCCGTCTATTTCTTTAAATAATCTGTTTGGTATAAACAAGCATGCACCCGTAACAGATTCAACTATTCCACCTTGATTAACAAGCGGATCATTCTCTTTCATTCCAAGAAAGCGATGAACCGGCCAAATCGGGTATTCCGGATGAACATTTAATAAATACTCAACACCGCAATGTTGAATAGTTCTATCAGGATAAAGTAATTTTGATCCAACAATACCAACACTATCGTCTATCTTTAGCCTATTAATTCCATATAAGAGCCAATCCTCTTGCGGGACTGTATCGTTATTCAAAAAAACCAAATATTTACCTTCTGCATTTGCAGCACCAGAATTGCACGCGCCGGCAAATCGTTTATTAACGAAATTATTAACTACTTTCAGATCATGATATTCTGAACAAGCTAGATCAAGAAACTTGACCGTTTGATCACTAGAGGCATTATTCACAACCAGCACTTCAAAATCATCAACTCCATTTTTAATAGAATAAAGAGTTTCCAAACATTTTTGAGTATACTCTACTTTATTGTAAACCGGAATTATTATTGATGCTGTATAAGTGCTATGATTTCTGTTTTTTGATTTAATAAGAGAATGATCTTTTGATTCAGTAGTTTTACTTGCTTTTACTTCAGGTTTCCTTACTATAAACCTAATCTCCTCACCTTGTCCATTCATCTCAATTTTTTTAATTATTTCCGGAATCATTCCATGATGAGATGGACGATAATGTGTTTTCAAAACATTTGCTAGCTCAGTTCGATTGTAATCTCCCGAAGCAGTATAAATTTTCTCAATTACAAATCCGGCATTTTCAAGGTGCTTTTTAACTGTAGCCGGTGAATAATGTACATAATGATAAAATGGATCGAGCCATTCCCATGAATCGCCCATAAAGAATGAACATAGCGATTCAACGTTTGGAACAATTCCACAAAACAGTCCACCCGGAATCAGCAAATCGAAAATTTTCTCGACCGCCATTTTCGGTTCAGGCAAATGTTCCAAAACGTGATTTAGAGTAACTACATTAAATGATTTTTGTTCAAGAGGTGTATCTAAAAATTGATCGCTTGTTGCATTAATTTGCAACTTAGTTTTTGCAAAATCCGCGCCCTTCTTAGTTATCTCTATTCCGCGAGGTGAGAAACCATAAGTACGGGCATTATCAAGAAACGCTCCCCAACCACAACCAATATCCAGAATATTACCTTCAGCTTTAGTGTACTGAAGTATTTCTTTAATCCAGTAATCTCTCCTCAACAGACTATTTTTAATTTCATTCTGGTCTTTTGGCAAAAACATTTGTGGTGCATCAGTATTATATGATTGATAAAGAAGCTCCATTGCTTCTTTCTTAAGCCGAGTTCTTAAATATACAGTGCCGCAATTTGAGCATTTAACAATATCGGATGCTTTTCTATAAACATCTGCTCTAATACTTGTACAATATGGACAAGCAATTTTTTCATAATTATTTTCTTGCGAAATTACATCTGCATTTTTCACTTCATTTGCTTTTTGGGCTTTATCTTTTTTCATACTGTAATCCATTTTGATGATTTATAAACAAGCATTGTATCAAATAATTTTTTATACATTAATTTTTCCATTGGAGAAACTTTTTTCCGACATAATTATTTTTAAATCCAAGGCTAATTGATTTTTAGGTTCAATTTCCAAAACGTGCATAGTAAGCTTTTCTGCCGAATTGTAATCACCTAATGTTAATTGAAGTTTAGCGACGGACATTAGCAAATCCGTATTGTTTGGATCTAACGCGAGTAACTGTCTGTAAATATGAATTGCCTCTTTATAATTGCCCAACTCTGAATGCAGATCCGCAAGAATTTTTATAAGTTGATAATTGCCGGGCTCTAAAGAAATTGCTTTCAACATTGTTTCTATTGCCGCATCGGATTCACCAAGTTGTTTTAGTACAATAGCATATCCGGCAAGTGATGTTGTATGATTTGGCAAAAGTTTCATAGCTTCAATAAAAGAACGCTTAGCTTCTTCAAAATTACCTTCATTCAAATAATTGTTTGCTTGATTAAAGAATGATACACCCTTTAAAACATTAATTGCACCGGTTACCGAGCTACCGAAATGAGCTAAACCACTGAATTGCAATAGCTTTCGGTCATATTCAGAAATGCTGCCAATATCCGAGTCATGTATACCATTCTCTAATGCAGCCTTAATGAATAGAATTGCGTTTTTATTTCCAACTGAATCAAGCAAACGTCCAAGCGTAAACAGTATTTTCGTATGATCTTCAAGTAGAAATAGATTCTGATAAGTATTGGTCACATTTTCTTTAAGATTAGCTTCGTTGCAAAGGTCTGCATAACAAACACTTGCCAAAACATTGCCGCTATTGAAGGCAATGGCTTGTTCATAGTGAAAGAGTGCCCGGTCTTTTTCTTCTTTCACATAGTTTATGATTCCGAGCAGCAAATAAATCTCTGATAAATTCTTATCGAAGCTGAAGCGGCTTTCTATATAGCCGGTTTGGTTTGATGCAGAATTTTCTACAAAACTATGATGGCTGTTTGCCTCTATTGAAGAATATTTGAATAATGCCATATTGCAATAACTTTCGGCACTTTCTAAATCCCCGCTTGATATTGCAATCTTTGCCAGACTAGCTAAAGAATTGGTCACAGCATTGCTTGTTGCTTCTAAGTAGCCATGCCCGTGTTTCATATCAGGCTCAAGATGATTTCCTTCTGCCCATTCATTCCATGCATTTATAAATACAACACGTTTATCATTTCCCCTTTCGATCACACGGTCCATTTCATGCATTAACCACTTTTGATATTCTTGAGGTGTAGAGTTGTTAAGAATCCAAGCGCCAATTTTTGCTCTGCGCGCTGTGTTATCCCACGAAGGAACAACACAAGCAAATCCGGGATCTTCTTTTGTTACTTCCGATGCCATTATCGGCCAAGCTTTATCATAATCAATTACAATTGCTTGAGTATTAGCAAATTCAGCCCCACCCAAACTTGAAATTGACTGCCACTTATTAAATTTATTTATATCTCCTGTCCCGGGTTGAAAAACTAGTTCGGCATCGAACCCTTGACTCAACCAATAATTGTTTGGATACTTTTCAAATCCTGTTCTCATAGCAACCAAATAAATTCCACCTATTCCGGAACGTTTTGCTAGTTCGCGCCAGACTTCTATAACTTTTTCTAATTCCGGAATTGCAGATGGTCTATAAATCATAAAGACCGGTTTATTATCAATCCTTATATAGCGCTTATCAAGAAATGCCGGATATAGCCACTTGAAATGATTGACCGCATCATCTTCTCCTCCATAGACTTGCTCTTGCAGCATTTCTGCTTCTCTGCCATCCCATCGTTTTGTCCAATTCTCATTTGCCCAGGCTAGACAAAATGGTAAATCCGGTTTTCCCGATTTCAATACTTCGTTGAAAGGTCTTTCTAATAATCTTCTTCCATTGAACCAATAGTGGTAATAGCAAAATCCTTCAAGACCATATTGCTTCGCCAATTCGGCTTGTGCTATTCTAGATTCGTCTAATCGTAAATCATAGAATCCAAGGTCGGAAGGAAGATGAGGCTGATAATGCCCCGGGAAGAGTGGTTTGGCTTTACTCACATTTGTCCATTCTGTAAATCCTTTTCCCCACCAACTATCATTTTCCGGAAACGGATGAAACTGTGGCAAATACAGAGATATCAATCGGAATGGATTCTGATTAAGAAAATCTTTCACCAAATTTTTATTTGGATTACATTCAAATGGAACAGCAAAATAATCTGGCTCACTTCTTTTCTCTTTTTGTAATGAAACTTGTTCTAATGCCTTCTCAACTGCAAATAGTACTTTAACAACCGGAATTTCGGATGCCGGACCATGTGCGGCATATACAAGTTCGGAATTTATTCCATCAGAATAATTGCCGCTATATGGAGTATATTTTTTGAAGGCTCGGTATTCACCTAATAAAATAATTCCATAAGTGTTAACCGCATTAGCAGCGTGTGCAATTGCGCTGTCAATACCAATAAATACTTTTGCACGGTTTACAACTTCAGCCGTTTGAAGTATTGAAAGTCTTCCACATAGATTGATTGTGTACAAAGTCTTATCCTTCGATAAAACCGAGCGATGACCTACTTCAACAATTTGCAGATTCCATTTTTTCTTGATCTTGTGAGCAAGCTCGATCCAATTTTCATCTTTCCAGTCGCGGGTATATTCATTTGACAGACAATGAAAAACGATATAGTCTTTTGGAAGTCCAATAAGATCAACGCCATGCCTTTCAGAATCTCTGATATAAACTTGTGGCGCTTCGGTTAATATCGGTAATCCGGCATTCTGGCAAAAGGCGGAGAGTAGATTTCCATGATCGTAATAATTTTCAAGAGTTATATCAACTCTACCTTCCACTTTTTCTAAAGGAACATTACATGTTGGACAGACTCTATTTTGAATATGAAGATCAATTACTTCTTGAAAGAGACCGCTATTCTTTAAGAATATCCATTCTGTCAAACAACTAACAGTATAAGCTTCGTTTATATGGGGATTAGAATCAATCAAATCCTTATAACCGGGCTTGGTAACCCAAACAATATACGCATCTGGAAAAATGTTGCGAACATAACGGGAGACCGGCTCGCAAGCAATAATATCTCCAATATGCTCAACCAGACCTATTGCAATAATGTTTTTGGGCAAAGATTTTATTTGGTTAGAAAAGATTACGCTCTCCTTAACAACTGGTTTCTTCTTTTTTAGCTGCTTAGGAGTAAACTTAGCTATACAGAATCCAAATTTTTCTTTTGATGATACAATCAATTCGAATCTTGAATCCGATTGTATGGATAGAAAGCTTTTGTGATGTTTGATATGATATACATCATCCAGAGCAATATAGCATTCACATTCGATCTGGTTAATCAAATATTGAAACTCAATAAATCCCATATGTCCCGCGCTGTCAAGCAGAACAAAGTCGGGCTTGTAATCATACTCTCTTAAACACTTTCCCAATAAATCGTCGGGAGTATCTTTAAAATCAGTTTCTTTGTAATAAAGGTCAGCTCGTTCTTGCTCATAGTGATCAATATAAATTCCTTGATATTCAATATTATCAACCGTTGTATTCTTTATCTCTTCAAGTGTTGGAAGTATTGAACGAGGTACAGATAAGCCGGAATTTAGATATACTTGCTTAATCAAACCGCTATCTACAAAATAGTCGAAAGCATGAGAGCAGTAATCGGGGTTTACTTCTATTGTATGAAATATTGTATCGGTCAACCCGAGAGTCTTCAGACTGTTAGCGATAATAGTAGTTGTTCCCGTTCCTAAATGGGTACCGGTTTCAATAATCTTTTTGGGTTTTATTTTCTGAAATAGTTCATTGATAGCTTTCGCAAACTCCGATTCATTTCCTATATCCATTAAAACAGAGCCATCGCCGTGTGCTTTAGTAATTTTTAACTTCGGATTCTCTTTCTTCATATTATTTCTCTCTTCAAGATTTTTAATTACACTGATAACTCTATTTGTTGATTTACCATCTTGATACTTGCCGAATATCTCGTTTGAATATTTAATTTGATTTTTCAAGAACAACTGTTCATGTTCTTCAAACAAAGAACTTAGTGACTCAATAAATTCATCTTCATTCGAAAATTCTTTACCTACATTTCTTAATTTGTTTCCCATTGCTTCCGGGTCATAATTATCTATATCTGGCTTAGATGAACTTGTATATAGAAGAATAGGTCTACCAAGTGCCATAAATTCGAAAATTGCTGTTGAAGCATCGCTAATCATAACGTCAGTTTGATCGAATAAAGTTGGAAGCGATATTTTAGGATCGTTAATAAACTCTACATTACCATAAGCTAAAGAGTGCTGCCAATCATTAAGCCAGCGTTTATATAAATCGGCAAATTGCTGAAGGTATTTGTGATCGTATGTTAAAATGTTTGGATGAGGACGAAGTACAATTTTCGATTCTGGAAAAACTTTTCTAATTAGTTGAATAAGCTTTCCCTCAAAAAATTTTGCTGCACTAGTATCTGGGTTCCATGTTGGAGCAAATAGAAATGTAGGAGAAGTAGTATTTGGCTTTCTGCTGGGAACATTAAAAACCCCATCTACCCAAGCATTCCCAGTGAGTAGAAACTTTTTGCGTGGTTTTATCCCGCCACGTTCAAAATCTTTTTGGTCCCATTCGCTGCCACAGATATAATCTGCTTGAGCATATTCTTGCGGAGGCTTAACATATTTAAAACCAGCACCATGACGCAACGCCACTAAAGCGCAATTTGTTTTATCGCAGTAGGTTCTGAAAAGTGAAATTTCATGTTCAGCCGTAACGACAATTGCATCCGGATTCCATGCTTTAATTTCTTCAGCATTGAAACTAATAAGATTAGCTTCAAATTCTTTGGCTATCGGTTCCAAAACTCTTAGCTGAAATGGAACTGTAGCATACAATGCAACTTTTATTTTATGATTTATGGTTTCACCCATTTACTTAACCTCTTTGGTAATAATTCAGAATTTACTACGTTCATTAACAGCCGCCTACTATGAATCATATTCTATACTGGCTTATGAACTGATTTAACCGGAAGAAACGACTTTCCCGGTTCAATATTTTTCAAACTCAAACTCGGCCACCTATAAGGAGGTCTAAAACCCAGATAGCCTTTATCTTTATCAAAAAAGTTTTGTATATCAAATTGTTTCGATCTGACCGAGATTTCACTTAATGAAATTCTATATTGACTCAATAGATGCTTAAGATATTTTACGATATCGATATTAAAATCCATCAAACGTACACAAACGGCATCTACTGCAATAAAATCTTCTCCCGAGATGATAACTTTCGATTCAACTTTATTTGGGAAATGTGGACCATCTGTATCGCCTCCTACAATTCCATCAACTACAGAGAATGTTTTTAGTTGCCATCCTTTTTTTCTTCTGAGTCCCGTGCAATCTTTAATAACAGCGTTAAAAACATCAACAGTCATCCTCCATGTGGTTTCGTTACCTTCCCAAGCTCCACGAAGCATTCTTTTCTTTTGGTAATCGGTATCAATTATTCTATTGTACAGCCTTCCAATCCACTTCTTATTAAAAAAGTTTCGCAGAAAGAAATAAACTCTACTTGGCAGTAAATCCAGAAATAAATGCTGCAAGTACAACTTTAAATAGTCTCTAAATTTTTGGGGCGAAGGATATTCGTCTCCACCAAAGAGTGGATAACCAATGCACCAGTGAACTAAAGCATTTTTTTCTGCGATCGTCCCTATCAATCCCTTTATATTTAGTGTAGCACCAACTTTTGCATGGGATTTTAATTTCGGAATTGAGATATACACGTTGGCGCTTAATATTGAATTAGAAACAACGTAAGTGTGCTTGTTAAATAAGTGTTGTTTTATAGTTTCAAATCTGTCTGTATAAGTCCCTCTAAAAAGAATTGTAGATCGGTTAGTTAGAAGAGATTCCTTTCCAACTGTTATTTTACTAGCATTAAGCGGATCACCCGGTAAACCAACTCGGCCCTCTTTAAAACCATAATATTTTAGATCAGGTACGTGCCAATATCTTAAGTCAACAATTTCACAGATCAATTCATTTTTATTATAGAGATTTGATAGTACATCTAAATGGCATTTTTCTTTAATGATTTCAAATTTAGCATCCGCATGCGGATTGTCTCCAATAAGAATTTTCCCTTTCCCTTCAAGGGCAATAACAACATAATCACAGACTGCTCTTATTACTGAAGGATGTGTAATAACCGTCCATAGTTCATCAGTGAAGCGGTGTTTATGATCGACAAAGTTTGGTTTTACAAAAACTGTATCACCAGGTTTAATTATATTTCCTAAAGGATTCCAATTCGGTTTTCCATAGTTTTTCTCATCAAGACCTAGCAGATAAAAGTTTTCTCTTACGGCCGCATAAACTTCATTCGGTTCAATCGAAATCTCTTCCAGTTTATATTCTGGATACCACTCGCATGGGTTATATGGCGGTATCTCCGGATATAATGATGTGGTTTGAGAAATTGCTACATTCATTGAATTCCGTCAAATAAATTCAAAAATCTTTCTAGACAATAGATGATCCATTTTTGATCTCCAGTGAACTTATTAATATCAATGTTATCTAAAAATTCAGAACAGCTTGGTCCTTTCCAATTTGACAGCCATTGATCCATTGGTCTTGCAAATGGAATTTTTTCTGGAATTGAATAATTTGGGAACCTACTCTCAAAAACTTTTCGTAGAATGTATTTAGATTCACCGCGTCGAATTCTTTCTATATCCAAGGGTGCGTCAAGAAATAAGGATTCATAAGGTGTGATAACCTTACAGCCGGCAGCTTCAATTGCATTATTGAATGTCTGAACAATTCCAATTCCATGCACTGTTTTTAGAAATGCGGAGACTTCAATACCATCATCTTTTTTATAAGGTCTATATACTTCATCAATGTCTTCAAAATTTTTCAATACTTCGGAAGGTTCAACAAAAGTATATCGTTTCTTGAACTCTTCATAAGTCCAATCCCTAGAAAGTAATTTATCCATTCCACCAAACGTACTATCTGCCCCATTCCCAACTATTAGTTGATCAATTCCATCTTGTTTAGCGGTTAACGCAGCTTTATATAGACCCACTTCAATTGCATGTAGAGGAGACTTTTTGTTTTGCATAAGAATATCTGAATACTTTAGATAGTCTTCCCAAGAAACATTAACAACCGTATGGGATAAACTCAATTTATCTGCAAACACACGAGCTCCCTCACTTTCATCAACAGCCCCCTCAGCAATAAATCTAATAGTATATGCTTTAGTACCGGCAGGCAAAAATGAAGCGAGAATAGCAGAATCAATTCCGGCACTAAGTAATATCCCGGTATTTTTAGTAATGCTTAATTGATTCCTAAAATGGTTTATTATCTCTTCAGCAGAAGTAACACCCGTCTGATCTTTCTTACTTAGCCTCGGCAATACTGGCGAGACACCATCTTTCCAACTCAACCCATCTTTCACAACATAGCGGAAAGCAAGAAACGAGCTAAGACAATATGGATTATACATTCACTTTCTCCGTATAAACATGTTGAGGCATTTCTATCCGGTCTCGTTCTTCTATCAAGATTTTATTTATGAGAGTTGAGGATGTTCCTTTTGTATAAGGGAAGTAAATAATTCTAACTCCAAATTCGTTAAACTGTTTTTCATATTCTTCCCATTTCTCTGTATGAAACCAATCATCTCCAACAAACATTATATCAAATTTTAGTTTTTGCCAAACCTCAAATTTGTTCATGGTTTCTTGGGGTATCACAGCATCTACAAATTTTATATTTCTTACAATTTCAAATCTTTCATTAAACGGAATAATTGTTTTTCTGTTTTTGTATTTAAGCATCAATTCATCTGTTGTAACACCCACTATTAATTTATCGCATATTGCTTTCGCATTTTTTAATAAGTTCAAATGGCCAATATGGAATAGATCAAAAACGCCAGTTGCATACCCAAGTACCATTATTTTTCCTTCTAAAAGGTTAATGTGGTGGATAATAATCTATTTTTATACCAGCGAAATTGTTTACATATGCATGATTTACAGTAGTTTGCAGTGAGTCATTAGCTACTTGGCCAATATTAGCCAAAAGATTATTCGTGAAATTCTCAGAGAGTGACGATTGAAGTCACTGCTGGTTTTTAGTTTTAGCCCGAAATAGTTCTTTATATGAGTGGAAATATCGATGATAGTAAATCAAAGTGAGGGGTTTTTAACCGAGGATTTTCATTAAATCGGCAGTCAATTCGTTAATCTTCTCATTTGCTAACCGGATTAACTCTTTTTCTGAAGTGCTTCTTTGTTCTTTTATTTCTTCTACTCTTTTTTGATGAGAATTAATACTGCTGTTCATATTCTCAATCATTATTTTTTCTTTATGGCTGGCTGAGTCTTTCAAGTCTGCAATTGTGCGTTCTTTTTCCAACCGAAGAAAATTTAACCTCCGCTGCAATTTGGCTTTCACATCGAATCTTTCAATAATAATTACTCCAGTCATACCGATTGCAATTACAATACCTACTAAAAAGCTAATGGCTCCCCATTTAGCTCCAGAGATCAATACTTGAGCAAAAATTGAGTTAAATTCAGAAGTGCTATCAACAGCACGATTTGAGTAGCCGGCCATTCCTCCAATAAAGAAAACAACAAAAGCAATGATAGTGTTATATGTCATGTTATTTGATAGCGCAATGCGGGGATTGTATCTGTCAATATTGGGTAATTCTTCAATTCTTTTTTCTAGGGCTTTTGCTTCACTGCCATAATTTTCCTCTACACTCTTTATTGATGCTGCGAGTTGTTCTTTAGACTTTATTTTAAAGCTTTCAAGTTCTTCTATTAAATGCTTCTCAGCACTAAGATTATCTTTAATGGCTAAATCATAAGAAGCTAGTCCGCTTTTAACTTCAGTATAAAATTTATCTTTCACTTTAGTAACTATACTATCAACAATAGAGTTAAGTTTTTTTCGAAACTCTGCGTAGGCGGCCAACAACAAAGTGCTTTTCGAGTTCGCATAACCTGGAATAATTTTTTCTACAAAGGCAAAAGTCTTTTTTATTTCATCATCATAGAATTCATCAAGTTTCTTTTTCTTTATTAGTTCTAGATTAGTTTTGCATTTCTCAAGCAGATTATCATCTTCCGCTCTATGTTCATTTAGAATTATCTGAATCGAATCATGCGCTTTCGAAAATTCTTTATCGTAAAAGATATTGTAGATGAACGCGTTCTTAAAAAAGTAATTAAACATGCCCGCGTTGTTGGTTTTTAGAGCTATACTTAATCTTTGAATATCATACTCCAGCACTCCCCGCAAATAATAAATTGCTAAATCTTCATTACCCAACTGTACTTCCGTTAGTGCCGCATAAATCTTAGCAGTACATCCTTGGGGCTTAACTTCTAACGCATCTTTAAACGCAAAGTTGGCACTTTCGTAATTATTTTCTTTTAGATGCACAAAGCCGATATATAATTTCAGAATATATTTTACTTCAATTTTGGTCTGCTCATTAAATCGAAGAGTGTTTACGAGGTCGAAAGTATTAGAAAACATTTCAAGAGCTTTACCCGCACTATAATATGTACTCTGATAACTTAAAATTATTCCCTTCAAAATCATTTTAAAGAAGTTGTGTTTATTAATATCACGTTCTATGAAATTGATTGTTGTAGTGGAATAATACTCTTTTTCGCTTTTAAGTTTTGTAGTAGCCCACTTGGAATAATTGTCTTTAATCTGTTTATGAAGCTCGGTGTACGCAACTCCCTTAAAATTGAATTTCATGAATTCTTCAATCTGTGTTAATAGTGAAGATTCAAAAACCCAGAAAAGCGGAGCTTCGGTATAAGAGATGAAAATTTCTTTTATTTCCGGCGGAAGGTCTAAAGAAAAAAACCGAATGCTTTCTTTGATTAAAGTTATTGGATCACTTTCACTGCGGGAAATAATTTGGAAATGATCTTTCCCAAGTTTAATAAACTTGGATAGCTGCATTTCGCTGCCAATTCCAGTTTTGCCATATTTTTCTGTAGCAACATTCATGGCAACAGCTATGCTGAAAGGGGAAATGAAACAGTAATTTTAGTGCCTTTATTCTTTTCACTAACAATATCAAATTTTCCGCCCATAAGCAGAGTAAGCTTATATGCAATTGTTAAGCCTAAGCCGGCACCTTCAAAAGGACGAGTATAACCTTCAATCTCTTGCGTGAATGGCTTTAGAAGCCTCTCTATCTGCGATGGCTCAATTCCCACTCCGGTATCTGAAACAGTAAGTTCAACAATTCCATCATGAACCTTTGTTCCGATATACACGTAGCCTTCGTTAGTATACTTAAGTGAATTATCTATTAGTGTAAATACAATTTTCTCATATTTAACCCAATCAACTTCTATAACGCAGCTTTCGTCTGTTAAATCAAGAATGAATTGGAGATTATCTTTACGCGAATCACTCGATAGCTTTTCTTGAATATTTCTAACAACATGATTGCAGTTTAGATCAACCTTATCAAGCTCAACTTCACCGCTCTCTATCTGCGATACTTCAATTATGTTGGTGAATAAATTTAATGCCCGCCCCAATACTTCCTTCATCGAGACCATCAACTCGCGAATCATTTCCATGTCTTGAGTTTCAATGCTTTCATCAATAATTTCCGAAAAGCCAACGACTGCATTAAACGGTGTTCTAATTTCGTGAGACATATTAGCGAGAAAATCGGATTTCATTTTGTTAAGCTGCATTTCTTTATGATAAGCTTTTTTCAATTGCTGCCTATACAAAACTTCCTCGGTAATATCTTTCAAAGTTATGATAAAATAGCTGGAGCTCTTTTCCCTCTCTGGGATGGAAGTAATCTTGCAGTTATATTCCCGTTGATCCAGATACTTGAAATTAAACTCGAAATATGAATCTCTTCTCGCAACCAGTTGACTAATAGCAGTATAAATTCCGTCGGATAATTCTTCCGGTATGAAGTCTTCAATTTTAAGAGAGTAAATTTTGTTTTTATCCAGTCCAAATATTTTGCAGAAATTGTCATTGGCATTTTCGAACAATGCAGATGCGCCAACTTTTTCAACTATTAGAAGCAAGTCCGAAATGTTATCAATAATAAGCTTTTGTTTCTTTTCGGACCTCTCTATAACTCTGGTCTGATTGATGTGTTCTGTTAAATTATTCGCAATAAGAATATAATTTGGACTTTGATGATCAACTTCAAATACCGGGTTGAGAATAAACTCCCAATATTCAAGTGGGTATTTCTTATGCAGACAGATTAGTTTCTTCCAGACACGCTTATTTAAGAGCGATAAAAGTAATTCATCAGATTCTTTCTGCGTAAGCAGATCGCTTACTATTTCTAAGAGGTCTTTGTTGTAAATGTTTTCAATTTCTTTTGTGAGAACAATTTCGAATGATTTTGATACATAAGTAACTTTTCTATTCTCATCAAGAATCATTAAAGGTAGTTTACCATGATCTAGCGCATTATGAAGTGAAGCAATTTTATTTTCGAATTTGTTTCTTTGATCGAGAGATTCGATAACCAAAACAAAGTATTGATTTTGCTTAATTATTACCCTTTCAATTCTAACAAAGTAATTTTTTACTGCATTTTCAGAATCATTGGAAAGTGTAATATCAACCGAAATATTTTTATATCGGCTCTCGTGAAATCCTTTTACTAAATAAACAAATTCCGGATTGGAATTCATCCCGGAAATATCATCACCAACATCTAAGTGAAAGGTTGATTTGAAGGATTCGTTTCGGTATACAATCTTCAGATCAAGATCTACTATGATCAGAGGATTGTTATTTGGCAATTCGGTGTAACTCTGAAAATCGAGTTCTGAATCTACCGGCGTCATGCGATGATTTTTTGTGTATACCATAATTAAAGTTTCGTTATCTGAACTTTACGCAAGAGCAAGCCTTCATTTCGGTTTTGTGCGCCGGCAGTAAAATTATATTTGATAGAAAGATATTTTTCTAAGAACACCACTAAGCAAGAATTCAAGTAATTGAATTCAGGCATTAACAAATCTTTTCGCTGAGAAAATTTTTTCTTTACTTCTATCGTATCAGCATTCAAATTGTAAGTCAATTCTTCCATCTCTATAAAATCATCCAATAGGGAACTAAGCGCCGGCAGTTCTGTTCTGGAGCCAGCCAGATCTCTGCTATCGGAGACGGATGTTATTAACTGGACATATGCTTCGTAACGGCTCGTTAGCTGCTCAACTTTTTTTCTTATTTCATATTCCAGACTGTGCGATACCAAAATTTCCGGCTGACCAACGTGTGCTGTGAATTCGAATCCGTCAAATTCAAAAGCAATGGTATACTTTTCATTTTCTTTACTGAGTTTTTTAAGACGCCAATGAACGCTGGATAAAAAAGCAGTTGCCGGAGATAAGGAAATCGTATCGGAAAGAGTTGACTGTAGTGTTGATAAAAAAGCAGCACTCCTTTGATAGTGTCCGGACTTAGAAGCTGAGTTCTTATAGTCCGAGCCGGGGGTAATATTTATGATTCGTTCTAACATGCCTATTTCTCCGCTTTATTATCGGAGGAAAAGGCGGAAACTTGAATCAGTTGGTCTTAATCATGTTGTTATCTTCAAAATAACTTATTGTCTCAGCATTTTGAAGATGAATTAATTCATCGATGAATTTGCGAATTCTTGAAATAGAGGCATTAATGTTGCCTAAATCTTCACCCATTTTCTTTTTCTCCGGATCCGTTAATTCGTTCTCAATATTTTTAAGAGAAAGAACTAAACTGCTGAGCGGATTATTGATCTTATGACCTATGGTGCAAGCCATTTCAATCACAGCTCGTGAGTGTTCAATGTTTCGCAATTCAGATTGAAGATTGAAGATTCGGATTCCGGATCTAATTCGAGCAAGTAATTCTTGGTTTTCTACTGGCTTAACCAAGAAATCATCTGCGCCAACATCTAAACCCATAATCCTATCTTTTAGAGAGGAGCGTGCGGTAAGTATTATAAAATATGTCAACTTAAATTTATCATCCCCTTTTAGGATGTTGCAAAGCGCCAACCCATCCAAAATCGGCATTGTCCAATCAGCAACAATTACTTTAGGAACGAAAATTTTTAAAACCTCAAGCGCGTCTTGCCCATTAACGGCAGTAACAACTTCATAGTTGTTTCTGGAAAGTAGTTTTTCCAGAATAAATCTTGTGTCCTTTTCATCTTCTACTATGAGAACTTTATCTTTCATTTTGAGCAAACACCAGTTGGTTTATTTTTTGAACAAGTTGATTGTAATCGGTAATTGGTTTTAAAAGATAATCATCGGCCATACTTTCCTCAAGCATGTTATTGCCCATGCTGGAAACCGGATAAGCCGTAACCAAAAGAATCGGTATATGCAGTTGAGGAAAATTCATTTTAATATATTTTGAAAACTGTATTCCATCTATTTTAGAACCATGCAGATAAGTGTTTCTAAGATTCACATCCATAATTATTAAATCTACATCGCCGCCGGCAATTTCTTCCAGAACTTTCATTCCATCTTCAACAATAACTACCTGTCCGCCAATTTTCTTAAAGAACAATCGGTAGAAATCTTGTAAAAACGAATCATCTTCAATAATTAATACTCTTCCCATACAAATACCTATTTCGCTTCCTTAAACTTAACAGTAATACTTATTCTTCGGTTCACAAAACTGAATGGATCGGCTGCATCTCTCAATTTTGTATCAGCATAACCAATTACACCATCTATTTGATTTTCCACTATTCCACCGGAAACTAATGCTCGCTTTGCAGAAAGAGCTCTTTCGGCACTAAGCTCGTAGTTGGTAAATCCTGTACCTTTATTACTGAACTGATGAGAATCCGTATGTCCCTCCACCGTAATTTTATTAGGGAGTTTGGATATTTCAGCTCCTATTTTAGATATTAATTTTCTAGCGTCATTTTTTAATTCGGAAGTTCCTAGTTCAAAAAACACATCATTCTGATTGTCTGTAAGCTCTATTTTCAGCCCTTCTTTTACCATCTCAATTTTGACAAGGTTTGAAAAGCCACTCAGATTAGTATCTTTATCTAATTCACTTTTTAATTTTTCTTCCATTCTTTTGAAATCTTCTTTCTGTGCCTCTCTTACTTTTTCTTCTTCGGAGAGTGATAGACTAGGAACTTGCGATGGTCCCGGGCCCTTACCGTCAATAAGACTTTTGCTTTTAGAAGAAAAACCAAGCGGATCTTTAAAGTAACCGGCAATAGCTTCTTTAACTTCTTGAGATTGACCGAGAATCCACAACACAATAAAAAGAGCCATCATTGCAGTTACAAAATCTGCGTATGCAACTTTCCAAGCACCGCCATGATGACCGCCATGCTTATGAATCTTCTTTACAATAATTGGGGTTTCGTTAGAGCCTTCCACTATTTCTTTCCTCTCAACGAATTTTCAAGCTCTGCAAATGTTGGTCTTTGATCTAAGAATATTGATCTTCTTGCAATCTCAGCTGCAACAAACGGAGGATTGCCTTTAGCGTAAGCAAGAATGTAAGCTTTCACTATTTGTAAATCTTGAATGTTCTCTTCGAGTGAATGTGCAATGTTTGCTGCTAAAGGACCAACAAATCCGTAAGATAAAAGTACACCAAGAAATGTTCCTACTAATGCAGAAGCAACGTGGTGACCAACTACTTCGGGTCCTTCATTAATAGAACCCATTGTTACAATAATGCCCAATACGGCAGCAACAATACCTAAACCGGGAAGTGCATCGCCAACACGGCCAAGGCCCTCATAAACCGGTTTGTTTTCCTTTTCAAACGTTTCAATTTCGGCATCCATTAATCCTTCAAGTTCATGAGGAGGAACTGAACCGGCAAGCATAACTTTCATCGTATCGCAGAAAAAGCTTTTGCGGTAGCTATCGTGAATAAACTTATCTGCTTTCTTTAGAATGTCGCTTTTTTCCGGTGCTTCAATATGTTTTTCTATTGCGAGCAATCCTTCTCTTTGAGCAATAAGAAATAAATCTGTAAACGCTTTCAACATCTGCATATAGTCTTGCTTGGTGTTTCCATGACTTCCAAAGGATTTTGTAATAGCAGCCATAATCTTTTTGATAAGAGAAAGTGGTGAAGAGATTAGCAAACTTCCGATTGCAGCTCCACCGATGGTGATAAACTCATTAATCTGAAGTAATGTAAGAAGATTGCCTTTAACCATCGTAAAGCCGACCACCACCGATGCGAGAACAACTACAGCTCCAATAATTACAAACATTTGATCCTCTACTTAACTAGACTGGTTTCAATTTCATTTAAACTTTTCAAAAGAAAATCGCACTTAGAGCTAATCTCTTGCCAAGTACTTTGTGGAGCTAAAACAACTCCTTCAATTTCGCGGCAGAGCTCGGAAACATTTGTATAGCCGACTGTTCCGCTGGATCCTTTCAGTTCGTGGATGATAAGTTTGAGAAGTTCTTTATTCTTATTAACCAGCGACTGAGAAATTGTTTCTCTTTTCTGAACTATCGTATTTACAAAGTATTTCTTTAATTCTCTATTCATCTGTTCTTTTTCATACGAAGAGAATTGAGCGAGTTTCTTAGCTCCGGCTAAGAAGTTGCTTCCTAATACTTCATTTATCGCTTTAACCAAAGCTTCTTTTGTAAGCGGTTTAGAAACTATTTTATCCGCGCCGGCTTCCATTGCAGCAAGAACATTGGATTTATCAGTATGTCCACTAATAATTATAACGGGAATGTGGCGTAGATCGTCCAGAACCTTAAGTACACGAAGAAGTCGAATTCCGTCAAGGTTCGGCATCATCAAATCAAGAAAGATAAGCTGAGGCTTAATTTCAACCGCGCTTTGTAATCCCTCAAGTCCATCGTTACAAGTAAGAACTTCTACATCGTACTCCGAAAGAAATTTTTTAAGAGAGTTACGAATGATGTCAGCGTCATCAATAACAAGAATTTTCACTTTTTCATTTTCGAGATTCATGCTTACACTTTTTTGATTTTAAATTTCTGAAGGTCGACAGTTGGCTGAGCGCTTACTTTAGCTGCTTGTAGTGTACTTTCTTTAATTTTTTCATACACTTCACCGCGCAAGATTTGAATACTTTTGGGCGCGTCGATTCCTATCTTTACTTGATTATCGGAGGTTGATATTATTTTGATAACTATATCAGAACCGATTTTTATCTCTTCGTTAATTTTTCTTGTTAAGACTAGCATATGCCCTACTCGGTAAATAAGTTGTAGTAAACCGGATATTTATCCGTATCAATTATTTTTTGGAATCCTATCTTCTCGTCTTGATTGATATAAACCGGTGCTTTTAAGTTCACGGTAATTTTTAGTGGATCTGGATTCATCACCACAATTCCAAAAGCTTCATAGCTATCTACTTGCAAAAATTCTTCGTCGATAGCCCGAACTCCGAACATTGGAAAACCCAACTCGGGGGTTTCTACTGAATTGAGCCAGTAAAATATACTATCAGCCGGTTTAATAAAGAGGAACTTTTTAAGCTCTTCAAAACCAAAGATGCCGTCTTTAAATGTTATTATTTTGTCTTCGGCAAATTCGATCTCGCCGAAATGGTAAGTTTGAATTTTCATATTAACTCACTTTAGAATTACTAAATCTACTCTTCTGTTTTTTGCTCTGGCTTCCGGTGTATTGCTAGCATCTCTTGGGCGGTATTCACCATATCCAACAATTGAAGCTTTATCCGGGTCCAGTCCTTCACCGTTAATTAAATAATAAGCAGTACTAAGAGCGCGATCAACTGATAAATGCCAATTTGAAGGATAGCGCGCTGTATTAATTGGAGTATTATCTGTGTGTCCCTCTATTCTTATATCATTAGGAATCGATTTAAGTACAGTTGCAAGTTCTTTAAGAACATTTTTTGATGCCTCATTAAGAGTTGCTTCGCCCGGAGGAAATAACACATCATCCAAAATATGAACTATAATTCCACGTTCTGTTTCTTCAAGCTGAATTGCCCGAGAATAATCTGATTCGGTAATTAATTTACTTAATTGTTCGCTTAAATTGTCTTTAGGTCCGCTAACTACTTTCGAATCCGGCTGAGTAGGAACAACAGATTCATTTCCCAAAAAACTACCAAATGCAGCTGCAATTCCTTTGTACTTATCAGCGTCCATTACAGAACTGGCATATAAAATAATAAACAATCCTAATAGAAGTGTAATAAGATCAGCATAAGTAATTAGATACCTATCCTTTTCACCTTCATCATGAAGCATAGCATCCTCGGCATCTAAGCTGCTAATTTTTCTTGTTGCTCTTTTTGCGGAAGCATTCCTATCAGTCTTGCTTTCATTATTGAAGGTATCTCTCCGCTCTGTAGAGTAAGAACTGCTTCCAAAGAAAGTTCCATCATGTTTTTCTCCTCGGAATGACATCTCTTTAACCTATCTCCTATTGGTAACCAAATTAAGTTTGCGCTAAACACTCCCCAAAGTGTGGCAATAAAAGCCGTAGCAATATTTTTAATTAGTAAATCGGGCGAACTACCGGCATTCGCTAATGTCATAATCAAACTAATTACTGTGCCGATAATTCCCATTGTTGGCGCATATCCGCCCATTTTTGCAAAAATGTTTATGTTAGAATAATGTCTCTCCTGCATTGCTTTCATTTCAAGCTGAGCCAACAACTGAAGCGAATCGGGATCAGTTCCATCCAAAACAAACTTCGTCATTTTTCTAGGAAATAAATCATCAAACTTTTTTAAATCTTTTTCAATTGTAAGTAATCCTTCTTTTCTTGCTTTAATTGAGAGCTCTACAAAAGTTGTTATGATTTTAGAAATATCATAAGTCTTAGGAAAGTAAGCCAGCTTTATAAGTCTAGGAATTGTAACAAACTTATCAAATCCAAAGCCCATTATTATTGCGGCAAACGTTCCGCCGAAGACAATAAATATTGCAGATAAAATGAAAAGGGCTTGAAACGATCCGCCTTCTATAAAGAAGGTACCGAATACGGCTGAAATTCCAAGAATAAATCCTATAAACGTTCCATTCTTTTTCATCATATTAGATTTAACGCCGAATCTGACAACGCATAGTTAGAAAGTAGTTTAGAAGAAATCTGAAGTAAATAATCTTGCTGCTGAAGCTCTAAAGAAAGTTTAGGAATATCAATTTCTTGAACTTTTGCGAGCATGTCTGTGTAACTATCTGTTTGATTACTTAAAACAGATTTAATGTTTTCCAATCTGTTAATTTTTTCTCCGGCTAACGACTGCACATCAAGTATTTTCTGGTATGCGCTAGTTAAAGCTGTTTTTTGAGCTTCAGTAGGTGGATTGCCGGCCTCGAGAGAAGTAATTACATCGTTAATCGATTCAAACATTCCGCTATCTAGTAGCTCAGAACCCGGAATATTCAGTGATTCCTTTATGTTGCCGGAAAGTCTGACTTTTACTTGCCCGGAATGATCTAGTGCTGACTTGACAGCCTTTCCGTTTACATCAAGAGTAACTGGTTCAGCAGTGTAGTTAGTTCCTCCAAATAAATATCTATCGCCGCTCTTTGCACTCACGTTCTGAACAATAGACGAAAGTGAATTCTTTATTGATTGCGCAATAGTAGGATAGCTATCGGAAATAACTGCATTGCCTGCATTAGTTGCAGCAACCATAATATTTTGAAACTCGGTTGTAACTTGATCTAATGCTTTTAGACTTGAATCGAAAAAATTTTGAGCGTTCTGCGCATTCTTAGCGTATGCTTTTGTTCTTCTAATTTGAGAATCTAATTTAATTGACTCGAGCGATCCGGAAACATCATCGGATAAAGTTTGAATACTGCTATTAGTAGCAAGCTGAGTTGTAATTTTTAGCTTCCGTTCCGATGTCTTATCGTAATTGACTAAGTATCTATCCGTTAATAAACCTTCTGTAACTCTCATAGTTTACCCACTATATCATATTTAAAATTGTTTGTAAAAGTTCATCTGCTACTTGTATTAGCTTGGAAGCGGCCTCGTAAGAGCGTTGATATTTCATCACATTAGTCATCTCTTCTTCAATTGAAACGCCGGAATAGGACATTTTTTGTGCTTCCAAATTTTGAGTTATTAATCCGCCGGATTCAATAGCATTGTCGGCAGAAACTTTGTCCATTCCAATTACACCAAGTATCTCTGTATATCTATCGGTAAAAGTAGATTCGCCTAACTCCGAGAACTTTGTATTTGAGAGAGCTGCAATTTGGGTTGCGATATCTCCGTTTCCATCATTCCCGGCTACAGATGATGCTGCAATATTTTTTGAGCTTGACAAAATTGATGTATTTAAGGTCATCTTCCCATTAACAAATGCATTTACAACAGATCCATCAGCAGCCAACTCTCCAAAAAACGGAATACCGGAACTTGAACTTCCACCATATAAAAGAGTACTTCCTTGCATGTGAACTTCATTAACTTTATCAACAAATGTTTGTGCAAGTTGTTCGTAAGAAGCCTTATAATCATTTATCTTGTTCGAATAAATATCTGCATTGGCGTAAAACTCGCCACTGTTTACAACTGCAATTGCATTGTCATTATCTTTTTGAGTCAATCTCATCTGACCGTTGATGATTGCAAGTTTGAATTGGTTGTATGAAGACTGATCGGCACCGTAAACACCGCCAACATTAACTTGAACAGCACCGTATGAATTTTTTGAAACGGAAATGTTTACCAAGTTAGCAAGATTATCAATTAATTTATCCCTTTGATCCATCAACGCGCTTGATTCCGCTCCACGAACTTCCGATTCATAAACTTTTTGATTCAGTTCGTGAATATCTTTTAGATAACCGTTTATTTCTTCAACTTGAACCGTTGCTTCTTTCTGTAATGAATATTGTATTTCGCTAAATCCTTCTATCTGATCTTGGAATCTTTCGCTTAGCTGCTGACTTTTTTGGATAACATTCGATCTAAGTTGAAGTGAAGTTGGATCCGTAGACAATTCATCCCATGCACTAAAAAATTCAGTGAAGTATGTAGATAATCCATTCTCCGAAGGTTCTCCAAGAATCGCTTCCATCTTTGCTAAAATTTCGGAACGTTTAGTACTATCGGAATAAGCCGATTGATACTTCCTTAATTGGCTATCAAGAATCTCATCGCGAACACGAAGTACGTCTTGAACTTTTACACCGGCACCTTGACCGTTGTTTACAGATTCTGATGCAAGCACTACTTTTTGTCTTGTGTAGTCCTTGCTTCCCGCATTGGATATATTTTGAGAAGCTATATCAATTGCGCTTTGATACGCTCCCATTGTGCTGACTGATAAATCTAATAACCTACCTACACCCATTTTAGACTCTCTTGTTTACAATTGCGTGTTTGTTTGGACCAACAAGCATCATCATAGTTTCTTTAATCATATTGCGGGAAAATTCAATTACATCTTTCAACTGAGAATTTGTGTTTTTTATTTTGAGTGCCTTTTCTTTTAATGAAACTCTAACTTTATTCAATTCTTTTAAATCATTACCAAAGTGTGTACTGCCTTTATTGATAAGATTTTCGAGAGAGTTATCATGTACATCTAAATTCATACTCTTAGCTAATTCTTTAACAACTTTGCCGCGTGCAGTTTCTTCTCGCTCTACATCCATAAGAATTTTCTGCTCGTTGTTAATTGCAGTTTCAAGAGTAGTGTAATCGTTCTTTATAATAGCTTGTTTCTGCATCTCTAGTGCATCTATCAGAAGGCTCAAATTTGCATCTTGTGTTTTCAAGGATGCTAATAATAATTTCGTGCTCATTATTTACTCTCTTTAAAATGATCTAAGTAACCAAGTACTTTATTTATGTAATTCTTTGTTTCATCAAATGGTGGAACGCCTTTGTATTTTTCTACGTTTTGAGGACCGGCATTATAAGCAGCCAAGGCGAGCTTCACATCACCACTATATTGTCGAAGCATTTGAGCAAAATATTTAGTGCCGCCCATTATATTTTCGCGCGGGTTAAAGACATTGCGCACCCCCATATCAGAAGCTGTAGAATCGATCAGCTGCATCAAACC
Organism: Melioribacteraceae bacterium; assembly: GCA_041675645.1. GTDB lineage: Bacteria > Bacteroidota > Ignavibacteria > Ignavibacteriales > Melioribacteraceae > Stygiobacter. The sequence goes on along the minus strand of JBAYTN010000008.1, from coordinate 66,844 downwards.
CTTCGCTTTTGCGCTGGAAACGGCCTTATTGTTAGCCGCAGATTCAGTCATAATGATTGATTTGATAATATCCCTATCTACACCATATGAATTTGAAGCTTCATCTATATGTTTTTCATAGTTATTTAGTCTATCAATCGCGGAATTGCTCGGCTGAACCTTAGTAGATTCAGATGGAACAGTTGTATTATGAATTCTAACCGGGCTGATTCTTTCCGAGATTTTTGTGCGCATTGCAGCCGGCAATTCTTCTCCGGTTATTTTCTTGTAGAGCCTTTCTGCAACACCAAGGCTCTTTGTGTCGGACATTTTAGTGGATATTTCTTGCTCGAACATTGTGTCAAACATATCGTTGCCGTAACCTTCACCTTCACCGAACATTCCGCCATTCGTGCTATTCATACTCTTCAACATCATTGAAGTCAGTAACCCTTCGAACTGTTTAGTAGCAGAGGCAATTTTCTCTTTCTGCTTCTGATCATACCGAGAGTTTGTCTCGAGTGGTTTCGATAGATGTTTATCGTTCCCTATTTTTAAGGTAATCTCGCTCATCTTACATCACAATTAATTCTGCCATGAGGGCGCCAGCTTCTTTCAATGCTTGAAAGATTGCTATTATATCTCTTGGCGATACTTTAAGTGAATTAAGTGCTGCGGCTACTTCCTGAACATTGCTTGCACCTTGAATTGCAACCGTACTTGTCGAATCTTGAGTTACAGTAGGAATTTGATTGTTCATTGCAACTGTTCTGCCTTGCGAAAATGCGTTAGGCTGAGAAATAATTGGAAAATTTCTGATGTTAATATTTAAGCTGCCGTGTGTAATTGTAACCGGCTGAATTTTTACAGTTTGTCCGGAAACAATTGTTCCGGTTCTTTCATTTAGAACTACACGAGCAATATCATCTACAACTACTGTTAAATTTTCCAACTCGGAGTAAAAGCTGATTAAGTTATTCTGCCTGTCTTGTGGAATTGTAACTTTAACTTCAGCGCCATCTTGAGCTTTGGCTACATCCGCACCAAATTTTGTATTTAGTGCATTAGCAATATTCTGTGCGGTTGTGAAATCCGGTTCCTTTAGAAAAACAGAAACTTCCCCGGTTTCAAAATTGCTAACTGTAATTGCTTCTTTCAACGATCCGCCGCGCGGCACTCTTCCGGCTAGAGTATGATTTCTGGATACTCTGCTTCCGCTTGATGTACTTATATCATATCCACCAACCGAAATCGATCCTTGTGCGAAGCCATAAACTTGTCCATTTATTCCGGATAGTGGAGTCATTAACAAAGTACCTCCTTGCAAGCTGGTTGCATCGCCTAACGATGATACAACAACATCAAATTCGGCACCGGCTTTTAGACTTCCGTTTAGAGTTGCTGTTACAATTACTGCCGCAACGTTTTTAGTTTTTAAATCTATTTGGGGAACAGTAATACCAAAACGTTTTAGCATACTTGTTACTGACTGGATGGTGAAAGAGGAACGGTAGCTATCGCCTGTTCCGGCTAAACCAACTGATAAACCATAACCAATAATCTGTTCTGTGGTTTTTCCATTTATGTATGCAACATCCTTAATACGCTGAGCCAGCGTTAAATTGGCTGTCAGAATAAAAAGTACTAAGCAAGTAAAAATTCTTTTTTTCATTTTATCACCTAAAAAAGCCAGTGGAATAATTTTGTTATCCAACCCGGTTTCTGTGAATTTTGAATCATTCCGCTTCCTTCAAAAGATATTTCTGCTTCAGAAATGTTGTGCGAATAAACAGAGTTGTCTGCATTAATATCGGATTGACGAATAACGCCTTTTATATTTACAATTTGTTCTTCACCATTAATTACAATTTTTTTGCTGCCGCGAATAATCATATTTCCGTTTGCTAAAACAGAATCTACAACAGCGCTGATTTTTGTTCTAATGCTACCGGTAGTTTGTGTAGAGCCGCTGCCTTGAAAATCGTTTTTTGTACCTAGACTAACATCTGCATTGGGAATACTGGTTGTACCGACTGCACCAGAAGCAGAAAACCCAATATCGCTTGATCTTCCGGCAGAGGTTTCAGAGTTATTTGAGGCTTGTGTTGACTCAATAACCACTATAGTAACAGCATCGCCAAGCTGGGCGGCTTTGTTATCTGAGAAAAGCGAAAATTGTGCATTGCGTCTCATGTTCTGTCCAAACATTAAGGAAGAGAGACAAACCATCGCGATCAGTAAACTTGTTCGTTTCATTTTATTCTACCAACATTAAGTTGTATTTATCAATTACTTTTGCTTTGAAAATCTTACTATTTGCTTGAACACTTATAACATCACCAGCGTTTGCATCTTGTCTGGTTACTGCATCTATCGAAACATCAACACCATTTTTCCCAGCGTGAACAATCACTTTTTCGCCTTTATAAATGATCGGGATTAGTTCAACAAGTTCGTGACTCAACACTGTGCCTTCTTTAATCAAAACTCTGCTTCTTAAGGTTGTTAATTCCACTTCATTAACTAAAGCGGAAGTGAATGACGATACATCTTGTAATTTTGAATCGAACCAAGAAACAGATAGAGATTCATTTGGATTTATTTTTTGTGCTGCAACAAAAACAGTCTTATACAATTTTAGTTTTACGGTTAATAATGATGTGCTTGCATTATTTTTTGCATCATAAACTTTAACTGGTACGTAAGCATAATTTTTAACAAGTCTAAAGGATTTATCATTATTAATTTCAATTCTCTTGTAACCGCTAAGAGTCGGAACAACCTGATATTCAAATTTTTCATATGAGCCTAACTTGCTCTGCAAATAAGATTTCAATTCATCTTCAAACGGTTTAGCTTGAACTGAAACGAATCCAAGTAATATGAAAAGAAGAATCTTCACTTTAGATTATCCTCTCTTAAGGTTGTTTGCCATCGTCATCATTTCTTCAACAGTCTTAACTGTTTTCGAATTGATTTCGTAAGCGCGTTGAGCCGCAATCATCGAGATCATTTCTTCAACTATGTCAACATTAGATGCTTCAAGATAACCTTGATGAATTTCGCCAAAACCTTGATCTCCACCGGTTCCTAAAATTGGCTGACCCGATGCCTGAGTTTCTCCATACAAATTGTCGCCTAGTGCAGTCAATCCGCCATTATTCATGAAGCGAGCTAATTCAATACTGCCAAGCGAAACAGAAGTTCCACCAGCTTCTATAGCTGCAACACTTCCATCTTTATTTACGGTTATAGACTGAACATCGCTGTTTAGTGTAAAACCGGGCTCCAAAACATTTCCGCCGCTAGTAACAATTTTTCCATCTGCATTCACTTTGAATGAACCGTCTCTTGTATAAGCAAATGAACCGTCCGCTCTTCTAACCTGAAAAAATCCTTCGCCTTGAATTGCCAAATCGAATTGGTTGTTTGTAACAGTTATATCTCCCTGTGCAAATAGTTTAGTTGATGCCGAGGGCTTAACGCCATTACCAATTTGAATTTTGGAAGTAGTTGTTTCTTCCACTCCTGGAGTAGAAGATGTTAGGGGATTTATGTGCACCTCTTGATACATAAGATCCTGGAAATCGGCTTTATTCTTTTTAAAACCTGTTGTGTTAATATTTGCAATATTGTTCGAAACAACTTCTATATTAATCTGTTGAGCGTACATTCCGCTTGCTGCTGTTCTTAATGCTCTGGTTGACATTTTATTCTCCTAAATTTTTAGACTTTACCAATCTCGTTAGCTTGGCCGAGAGAGGTATCGAGCGCGGCAATTACTTTCTGAGCAGTTTCATATTCTTTATTTATCGAAATCATTGATTCCATTTCCAAAATCGGATTTGTGTTTGATTCTTCTAAAAATCCTTGCGACACCTGAAAGCTTCCTTCTTCAGCGGATTTATATTCAGTATCGTTCAGCAAAAAGTTAGAGCCGCCGCCGCGAATTAAGTCTTCACTATTTTCAACATTTACAATTAATAACGAATCAATAGTGCGCTCACCAATTTTAATTTCACCGGTTTTTGTAATGTTGATAGTAGGATCCTTTTCAAGTAAAGATTCATCAATTGAGATTTCTCCATTCTGGCCAATTACTTTTTGTCCGTTAGAATTAATAAGAAATCCTTCATCACTTAATTTAAAACGCCCGTCGCGTGTTAGCTCAAGTTGTCCATCTTCACCTTTAACTGTGAAAAAGCCATTACCGGAAATCGCAAGATCGAGAGGATTGGAAGTTTGCAACACATCTCCCTGCACTTGACTAGTTACTTTACGAACAGATACATCGCCATACTGATTTAATATTTCTGTAAACGGCACTTCCCGTTTGTAACCGGTTGTGCCCAAGTTTGCAAGGTTATTGGCAATAACATCAATATTTTTCATTCTGTGATCTAAGCTTCTTCCTGCTGTGTAAATACCTTTTATCATATCATCCTCACATTTTTCCAACTTCGTATAATTTCAAACGTGCCGCTAAAAGAAGTTCGCCTTTAGCAAGGTTAAGCTGCTTTGCTTTTTTATCAATCTGTTTATCAGCTTGTTTGAATATGTCGAGATTGTCTTTAAGCACTCTTCTTGCTTTTGTTAGTTTTGGATCTAACTTAGAACCGCCTACTTTCTCTTCTCGCATCATTCCAATTTTTTGCTTCAATGCTTTTTTAGAAGAACGTGTAAACGATACAATTACTCTTCTGGCTAGAACAAATCCTATGATGGAGAAAGAAACCAAAGCAAATAATGTGTATTGCCAAGGCTGAGCCAAAATGAAGGTTATGAACGGATTAGCAGTTGCTTGTTTAGTAGCATTTATTTCTTTTTTAACGGTCTTTGCAACAACAATCTCTTTCTTTGTTTCAGCAACAACCGGTTTAGGATATAATTTTTCGTTGAGTGCTCTTTCCCTTGCAGCAGCAATTTGTTTTTCAACTATTGCATGGAGATCAATCGAATCAACTGGTGTGGAAGCAATTGTATCAGCAGCAACTTGAGCCAAACAGAGTGTAGAGATAAACACAAACAAAGCAATTGTCTTTTTCATACGGCTAATTTTCTTTTTAGTGGAAATAATAAATGAATTATTGTTCCCTTTAGTGGTAAAGAGTTAAACTCTGTTGTTCCTTCATTTTTTTTCATCAATTCATTTATCAGCTTAACTGTTACATTAATCTTTGAATCGTTATCTGCTAGGCCTTCAATCTGCTCGGTTGTAAAAACAGACAATACTATTCTTTCCTTTATATATTTGGTCTGAATGATGAATGCACCTCCTTTTTGAGAAGAAGCTTTCAACAAAGAGAACACACTTGTTAGTATCTGTTTTATTTCGCTTGGATTAGAGAGTATAGGCGGAATGTTATCCTCAAGATCTAGCTCGCAATCAATGCCAAGATTTTGCAACGTAGCATTAATTACATTCCTAAATTCTTTTACAATTTTATTTAGATTACAAGATTGCGAGGATTGTGCTTTAGGCTTATTCAACCCGGCAAATTTTGTTAATCTGTTTGTTAACTCGCTTACCTTACTAACTTGTTTCTTTATACTATCTGTTATTTCTTTATCAATTTTGGGATAGTCATTTTCAATCATTTCAGAAAGCGATAAAATAACTTGTAGTGGTTCACCTAATTCTTCCAGTAAACCCTCCGCCATATTACCTATTGTATTTACGTCAAAATCGTTCTGGACTTTTGATTGATATACTTGTAGTTCTTGGTATAGTTTATTAATTGAATGTTTCTGACGAAGCGAAATAATAGTTGGTACTATAATCCCGAGAATTATCTGAATAGAATTATTTTCTAATGAATCATCCGAAACCTTTGATGCAGATGTATATAAAGAAAGAACTCCATAGCCGGATTTCGAATCGTAGATTGGGAACATCATCTGGTTGAGCTTTGAACCATTAATAGTATATGCATTCAAATCCGGAATAATAGTCGGCTTTCTCGATTCAAAAATCCATTCAAGAATTCCATCCTTTAACGCTTTATTAACAGAGTTAATGTGAGTTGGGTTAGCGTTTTTATTTAATGGAACCAAGTTTCTGTTTGAATCAGTGAATAGAAAAATTTCAACTTCCTTGGATTGCAAAATTCTCTTTACAAACTCTTGGGTTAATAAGTGAATTTCTGCTAAACCTTGAACATGTTGAATCTTCTTCTGAAATGCCGATAAGCTTTGAACGAAAAACGAATATTTCTCCATCTGATTTAAATTATTCTTGTGCCCCTCAAAGCTGAGCAATTTTAAATCACCTTTTGCTTCAGAATTTTTTGTGAAATACTGAAGCGACTTGTGAAAAGATTCGTACCGTTCGGTTCTTTCTTTAATTAATCTCATATCAAATACTTTAGCGATTCAACTTGTGCTTGTAACGGTTCTCTATAACCTTCAATAAAGTGAGCTAGCTCTGTTAAATCTTTTACATGAAGAGTTGAGAATACATGATGATCTAATTCTAAACTTGTATCCATTCTCAATTCGCCCATCTTTAGCATTTGTGTCATGTAATCTGCAAGATGAACAACAGATGCAAGAGTTGGTGCTTGCTGTGCTAAGTAAGGCTGATGATGGAATTTTACGATATCCGTGATCAATTCCGGGATGTTCCAATATTTCAACAGAGATTCGCCGATTTCGCCATGAGTTAAACCAAGAACTTGCATTTCTGCATCGTTAAATGAAACACCCTGAGCAACCTGATCGTGTATGGAAACAAAATCGGAATGCATAAATCTATGTACTACAGAAATTCCCAGATCGTGAAGTAATCCGGCTATGAAAGCTTCGCCATGTTTTTCAAGCCCTAAATCCATTGCTAATTTTTTAGCAATTGTAGCTGTTAAGTAAGAATGCATCCAGAAAACTTTTTGATCTAAATACTGATCGCTTTTGTTCTTCATTGATTCCATTAATGAAAGAGCAGAAACAATATTTCTAATTTCATCATAGCCAAGTATCATAATTGCGAATTCTATCGAAGAGACGCGTTTTGTCAATCCGTAAAAAGGCGAGTTTGCAATTGTCAAAATCTTTAAGACTACACTCTGATCTTTAGAAATAGCTTTAGCCAGTGTGTGAGGACTGGTATTAAAATCATTTAATAATTGAAGAACTTCTTGCAAGATTTTGGGAAGCGGTGCAAGCGTGTTCACCTTCTTCAATATTAATTCTGTTCTTTCCCGCCTCTGATTCAAATCTGTTAATACTGTTCCCATAATTTCTCACATTATTTTATTGTTTTCTGTTAATGATTCTAAGTGACTCTTGAATAACGGTTCGTACGTTTGCATGAATGTGTCTAAATACTCTTTATTACCAAAACCAAGTATGTCTATTACGTTTTCATCAAAAGCATAATTATCATCCCAATTAAATGCCCCAACATTCATCTGCTGAGTCATGTAATCTGCTAAGTGAATCAAAGAAGCAAGCACTTTTCCATTTTCAGCTAGGGATGGTTGATGATGAAATAATACTGATTCAATTATATAAGGAGGGAAATTCCATTTTTCTAGAAGGAATTCCGCAATGTCCTGATGTGTAAAGCCAAGAACTTCTAATTCCGCAGCAAAGTGACTAATCTGCTGTTCTTCAACTAATTCGATTACTTTTGTAAATTCCTTTGGCATGTAACGCTGTAAAACAACCAAGCCTAAATCATGCAGCAATCCAGCTGTAAATACTTCGCCGGATTTTGGATAGCGTAAATCATCTGCTATTCTTTTTGCTGCTGTTGCCGTTAACAAAGAATGCATCCAGTAAGCGTGATGATCCCAACTGGAAGTGCTTCTGCTCTTAAATGCTTCAACTAGTGAAAGAGCAACAAGAATGTTTCTCATGTGCTCGAAGCCGATAATTACAACCGCAAACTCGATTGTTGAAACTCTTCTTGGCAAACCATACAAAGGAGAGTTTGCTACAGCAAGAATTTTTGTAACAATAGCCTGATCTCTCGAAATAACTTTACAAAGATCGGCAGCGCTTGTTCTGTCACTATCCAACAATATCGATACTTCTGTTATGATTTGGGGAACCGATGGCAACGTTCCAATATTTGAGAGATGCTTTTTAATTCTCTCTTTAGCTTCGGTGTTCTTAATATCAAGCATTATATTCAGCCAATCTTAGTTTTAAGGAATTAAGAATTCTTGAATGAATCTGTGAAACTCTGGAAACAGTGATGCTTAAAACTTGGGCAATTTCTTTATAGTTAAGGTCTTCGTAGTAATACAAGCTTAGGATTGTTCTTTCGCGTTCGTTTAATTCTTTAATCATATCTAATAATCTTTGTTTCAAATCTTTTTTCTCTAAAATGAAATCAGGCTTTTCGGCATCGCTAGGAAGCATTTCGTAAAGCTGCATTCCATCGTCTTCACCAACAGATTGATTAATAGATAAAGTAGAGGTGGGAAACATTGTGGTTGCATCGGGCTCAAGTACCGGCTCGAACTTATCGCTGTACTTTCTCAGCTCGTCATAAATTTTACCGCGGATGCGTTGAATAGCGTATGTCTCGAACTTTGTACCATAGTCCGGATCAAATCTATCAATCGCTTCGCTCAACCCCTCAATTCCAAATTGGAAATAATCGCGTCGATCCAGCAATGCACTCTGGATCAAATTGGTTCTGTGTATAACGTAGTGAACTAAATTCACATAGGTTAACACTATTTGTTTCTTCAATTCAGGAGAAGGTTTCTCTTTATACGAGGCCCAAAGTATTGCATTACTCATGATCTTTATTTCCTGCTAAATTATCTGATATGTCTCCTAACTTGCTGAGAGAGTTATTATTGATCGATTTAATCAATCCAATAACAATTAAGCTCAACATTGTTGTAACTAGGATGAAAATCGCGAAGGAATTCAACAATACTTTTTCTATTGCCAGCCCACGTTGTGTGAAAAAGATAATCGAGAAGAAGAAAATCAAAAGTCCAAACTGTAAAACTATCTTGTTCATCGCTTCCTTTGCTTTTTTCTATTGGAATTGCAAACCGTATACCACTGGTACATGGAGCTAATTAGTGCAAAAAACGCTGAAAAACGATGAATTTTTGGGTTTTCGGGTTAGATAATCTGTCGGCTATGGTTATTATTAGCCACTTGAGCGATAGTAAGGAATTTCTTTGAGATGGAATTGATTTCTATTGAAGGCTGGCTTTCGTTACTGCTTTCAGTGAGCAGTTCTTGATGCACTATGGATTTATGAACTGCCGAATCAAAACTGATAGAACCGATAAGATGTGTTTCTTCGCCAAGGAAGTGTTTTGATGCAACTGCCAGATTTGCAAACGTAGTTTGTGCGTCATCTTCATCAACGCACTTATTAACAACTACCAGTTTTTCGCCCGAATAGCTCTCCGAGTTTAGCAACTTTACAATTACATAAGCATCCATAACTGCAGTTGGTTCCGGTGAAGTTACAATTATTGTATAGTCCGAGCGAATTAATTGATAGAGAGTTAAATCGACCGCGCCGGCGGAAGAATCTAGAATTATAAAATCGTAATCATCGGCTATTCTGTTGAGGGAAATGAATAAGTAATCCAGCACCTCTTTACTTACACGCGGGTAATCTTGCCTGCCGGAATCGCCATAAATAAGATCGAGATTTTTATTGTAGCCGGAAACTATTTCCTTCAAAGATTTTTTCTGCTCGAAAAATTCCGAAATTACATCTTGAGTTGTTTGGTTAAGCAGAATGTTGAGATTGGAAAAGTTCAGATCAAGATCTACAAGTAAAACTTTTTTGTCTAAGCGGGAAAGTGTGAAGGCAAAGTTAGCGGCAAAGAAAGTCTTGCCTGTTCCTCCTTTTCCGGAACAGATGGAAACAATCTTGGAAGCAGAAAACCGTTTACCCTTTTCTTCAAGCTCCCTAAGCTGTATAAGCCGTGACGCCTGTCCATTCATTTGTAAAGTTTGCCGCTGTAAACTAAGTTAGCAAGAAATGCCGGATTTACAGAAAGAATATCGTCCGGAATTACCTGTCCGTTTGTTAAAAACATTACCGGTGTATTGTGAGTAACAGCCAAATTCATAATGTTGCCGTAAGCAACGGCTTCATCAATCTTAGAGAAAATTACGGAAGTATATTTTAACGGCTTAAATTTCTCCGCAACATCATTCAACGTACGTGTTGAACTTGTTGCATTGGCTACCAAAATTGTTTCATCTACTTGAGCTGCATCAAGATACTTTCTAATTTCTTCCAGATTTTCTTTTGCTTTCTGGCTTCTGCCAACCGTATCAATAAAGATCAAATCTTTTCCCTTAAACTTTTTCACAAGTTTAGGAATCTCCTCTGCCTCGTAAGCAACAGCCATTTCAATATCGCTTATCTCAGAAAATATTCTTAGCTGATCAATGGCACCAAGTCGGTAAGTATCAATAGAAATTAATCCAACTTTCAACTTGTGAATAATTTTTGAGATAACAGCCAGCTTTGCAATGCAAGTTGTTTTACCAACACCGGTTGGACCAACAAGCGCAATTTTAGCGGTTTTGCTTTTGTTTACCTTAAATGTAGTTGTTGGAATCATTGACGCTAAAGTAGAAAGCAAATAGTTATCCAAATTTGCATCTTCTATAAAGCTGGCAGAATCTCTTAAATGTTTTGTAATAGATTTAATGATTGCCTTTGAAACTTCGCGTTGTTCAAGTGTATATGCAATTTCTTCAATTTCTTTTTCAAATTGTCTGCTAGGAGCTGCTTTTTCAGCTTTAGCTTTTCTCTCATCAGCTACAGTTTTTGTTTCAGTTCTTGGGTTAATCTTTCTCGTCAATTTTTCAAGTTCAGCTTGAAAATTATCTATACTATCAAATTCTTCTCGTGATGCTCGCGATGGTTTAGCTTGAACCGGCTGATCTATACCGGCAGTAATTTCGTACATCTTTTTCATGCCGTAACGTTTATCATTTTCAATTACTCGCGTGCCGAGAATTAATGCTTCTCCACCTAACTCATTTTTCATTTGCTGAGTAGCTTCTTTAAGAGATGCAGCTACATATTTTTTAATTTGCATTAGAAACCTCAATCTTTCCTATAAACTCAAGTTCAACATTAGCCGGAAGTTCCGAATATGAAAGAATTGACCACTCCGGGAAACTGCTGTTTATTAATCTATAAAAATATGGTCGAATCGTTGCAGATGTAATTAATATTGAAGGATAGCCCATGGAATTAAATTTTTCCGATGTTGCCCTAAGTTGTGTATTCAATTCGCGAAGTATTGCTGGAGGCAAACCAAGTGTTACAATGTTATCCTTCTGTGCTTGTAAAGATTTCGTAATCGCACCTTCAAGCACTTCGCTCAAAGCTGCTGCATGAATTATACCGTTATGATCTTTATAAATATTTGCGATTGTCTCACCAATTGTATGGCGTACATACTCGGTAAGTACATCAACATTCTTTGTTGTTTTTGAGTAGTCGATTAACGCTTCTAAAATCTGAACAAAATCCTTAATTGGAATATTTTCTTTAAGAAGGTTTTGCAGAATTTTTTGGATTGTTCCTAGGTTTAGCACATCCGGATTTATTTCTTCTACTACAGCCGGATATTCTTTCTTTATATTCTCTAGCAATTGTTTAACATCCTGACGGGTTAAGATTTTTTCAAAATTTCTCTTCAAGACTTCTTGCAAATGAGTTGTAATAACAGAGATACAATCTACTACCGTGTAACCCAACATGTCTGCTTTTTCTTTTTCAGCTGGGGCAATCCAAAGGCTAGGCAAACCAAAAGCCGGATCGGTTGTAGGTAATCCGTTTATAGTTTCGCTCGAAGTTCCGGGGTTCATTGCCAGCATTCTATCCGGATAAACTTCAAAACTGGAAACAATGTTGCCTTTAATTTTAATAATGTATTCGTTTGGTGAAAGCTGAAGATTATCGCGGACACGAACTGGAGGAATTAGAACACCATAGTCCAATGCAATTAATTTTCTGGTTGAAGAAATTTTTTGAAAGAGATTTCCCCCTTGTTTTTCATCTACTAAACTGATTAGTCCATACCCAATTTCCACTTCGATAGGATCAACTTGCAAGTACTGCTCAACTTTTTCTTCTGTAATCGGTTCCGGTGATGATGTTTCGGCAGATTCAATTATCGGAGCAGCATTTAATTTATTTTTCTTAGTAACGTAAGAAACCGTTCCCATAACGATGCTTAAGAAAATAAATGGAATTGTTGGCATACCGGGAATTAAAGCAAACATAAACGAAGCACCGGAAGCTGTTCCAAGTACGCGTGGATTTGAAAACAATTGTGTTTTCATTTGAAAATCCAGCGAACTTCCGCTTGCACTTCTTGTTACAACTAAACCGGCTGCAGTAGAAATAATTAACGCCGGAATCTGAGAAACAAGACCATCACCAATTGTTAATATTGTATAACTTTGAATAGCATCAACAAAACTCATTCCCCTTTGAGCTATACCTATAATGAATCCGCCAATAATATTTACACCCGCAATGATTAAACCGGCAACGGCATCTCCTTTTACAAACTTGCTAGCTCCATCCATAGCTCCGTAAAATTCAGCTTCGCGAGAAATTGTTTCTCTTCTCTTTCTAGCATCAGCTTCTGTAATCAAGCCCGTGTTTAGGTCGGCATCAATAGCCATCTGTTTACCGGGCATAGCATCCAAAGTAAAACGTGCCGCTACTTCAGAAATTCTTCCCGAACCTTTTACGATAACAATAAATTGAATAACGACTAATATGATAAATACAATAAATCCTACTACATAATTTCCACCAACTACGAAAGTACCGAATGATTCAATAACCTTTCCAGCGTAACCTTCAATCAAAATTAAACGTGTTGAACTGATATTTAATCCGAGACGAAACAGCGTTAGCACCAGCAGCAATCCCGGGAAAATGGAAATGTCTAATGGAGAAGTAATGTAAAGAGAAACAATCATTACCAAAACAGAAAGCGTAATGTTAAGCGCCAGTAAGAAGTCTAAAATTCCAGCCGGAAGCGGGATTAGCATTAATCCCAACATTAGGATTAAACCAAACGCTAGAATTATGTCGCTATTTTTTCCAATGCTATTCATCACTATACTATACTTCTTCTTTTCTTCAAATTTTTCATTTGATAGATGTATGCCAGAATTTGAGCGACGGCTTTAAATAGTTTAGCCGGAATTTCATCTCCAATTTCGCAACTTTTATATAACGCGCGTGCTAGTTGTACATCTTCATGCAAAGGAACATTATTTTCGGCTGCAATTTTTTTGATTTTCTGTGCTAATTCATCCATACCTTTTGCAACTACTTTTGGCGCACCGTCTTTACTCATCTCGTACTTAACAGCAACAGCAAAGTGAGTAGGATTTGTAATAACCACATCGGCACTTGGCACATCTTTCATCATCCTTTTAAATGCCATTTTAAACATCTGCTTACGAATTCTTTGCTTTATTTCCGGATCGCCATCTGCTTGTTTATGCTCATCTTTAATTTCTTGCTTTGTCATCATCATTTCTTTTTTAAACTTCATACGCTGGAAAACAAAATCGGCTCCGGCAATAAGGGCGTAGAATAATGCTATCTTCCAAATAAGAGAAAAGGAAGCATCTACCATAAACGCGACAGTATCTTCAACAGTCAAGTCGGCTAGTTGAAAAGAATCCTCAACAAGTTTGGATAAAATAGAGTAAGTGAATACAGCAATAATTACCAGCTTCATAACCGATTTGAGAACTTCTACAAATGAACGGGATGAAAACAACATATTTTTTGCATTGGCAAATACATTGAAACGGCTAAGTTTAGGCTTAAATACTTTGCTGGAAAATTTGAAGCCAACCTGTGCAATGTTGCTTATAAGAGAGACAACCATTATTACAAGAATAACTGGGGCGGTCATCGAAAAGAAAAACAATGCCCACTTAATAAAATATGTTTGCAGCATTGTTTTGCTTAAATCGAGCGTATCTAATGAAGAAAACAGATCAATCGTAAACTCGGAAAAATTCTCGCCTAGCGAATTTTTAGTTATAAAAAGCATAATCAACCCGGAAGCAAAAACAGCTAAGGAGTTGATTTCCACACTTTTGGCAACCCGACCTTCGTCTCTGGCATCGCTCAGTTTCTTCGAGGTCGGTTCTTCGGTTTTATCGGTTCCGTCATCGGCCATACTAAGCACTCATCGCATTTAACATTTGTGTAAGCTGGTTTTCGTACCCGCTTAATAATCCTTTAATTACATATATATAAAGAGGAACTAGGACCGACAAGAAAACAAATCCCAATCCAATTTTTAACGGCTGTGTTACATACATTATTTGTATCTGAGGAATTACTCTCGCAATAATTCCTTCCGCTATATGTATTAGTAAAAATGAAACAACTATTGGAGCCGCTATCTTCATTGCAATTGTAAATACTGCAAATGAATATTTAATGATCAAGTCAATGAATGGTTCCGTTATTACATATTTGGCTACCGGAACAATTTTAAAGGAAGCGACTGTTGCGCCTATTAAATAATGATGCCCGTTAATAACTAAAAAAACCATCATGGCTCCGTAGAAGATTACTTCGCCAACAACGTTATTGCTTAACCCTTGAGTAGGATCCAAAACTTCCGACATCGATAAGCCCATATCAAAGCCTATCATGTGACCGGCATAAGAAATTCCATAGAAAATAAAATTTAACACAGTGCCAATAATAGTACCGGTAAGAATTTCTTTAATTGCATCCATAAATATTGAAACGAGATTAATATCAATAACAATTTTGCTTTGATCAATCGTTAAGAAAGTCATATATGCAACAATAAATGCGATAAAGATTTTTGCAATAGTTGGAATCGAAGTATGACCAAGAACCGGGGCGGCAATCATCATCGAAAGAATCCGTAAAAACATGAGCATAACAATTATGAAATCCCCAATTAAAATTTCTTTCATTACAATACACTCTGAAACATTGTAAACATGCGTATTGTTATTGTAACCATTTTGTCAATAATCCACGGCAGTAAGAATATTATTACAGCAACAGTAGCAACAAGTTTGGGGACAAAAGTCAACGTCATTTCTTGAATGGATGTAGCGGCTTGAAAAATTGAAATAAACACGCCCACAATAAGAGAAACACCAAGTATCGGCAGCAGAATAATAAATGTTGTTAAGAAAACATCCTTTAGAACTTCTATAATAATTTCTTCAGTCATCAGTGAAAACTCCTTACAAGAGAGGATACAATCAAATTCCAGCCATCTACTAGAATGAATAGCAATATTTTAAATGGAAGGGAAATCATCATTGGAGGCATCATCATCATACCCATAGACATTAGGATACTAGAGATTATCATATCAACCATTATGAACGGGATGAAAAGGAAGAAACCCATAATAAAACCAGCGCGCATTTCGCTTAATACGAATGCAGGTATTAAAATATATGTAGCAACATCATTTCTTGTTGCAGGCCTTGCTTGTTGAGAAAGGCCAATAAATAACTCTAAATCTTCTTCGCGAACATTTTTAAACATAAACTGACGGATCGGTTCAATGCCCTTATCGTAAGCTTGGCTTGTTGTAAGTTTATTATCCATCAATGGTTTTAATGCTTCGTCGTTTACCTTATTCCAAGTTGGCGCCATAATAAAGAATGTAACGAAGAGCGCCACTCCAGCCAGGAGCTGAGACGGCGGCATCTGCTGCGTACCCAGGGCGCTCTTCAAAAAATGAAACACAATTATGATTCGCAAATATGATGTAGTCATTATCACAATTGAAGGAGCTAAAGAAAGAATTGTCATCATCAAAAGAATTTGGAGAGTTACGGAAACATCCCCGCCATCTTTTGCTGTGCCTACATCTAAGTTAATTTTAGGAAAAGGAATTGTCTGTTGTGCTTGCTGTGCTTGAGTTTGAACAGTTAGCACTAGTAATAACAATAATACTATGGCTAATAATTTCTTACTCATTTCATGCCCAAATTCTGTTTAAGTATTTCTACAAAGTTGCCCTTGGATTCCGAATCGCTTTCGGCTCCATCGGAAAACTCAGCATAATCAAATTCTTTAAGCACCGAAATATTGTTCTCACTAATTCCCAACACGAGAAGCTTATCTTTAATTCTAACAAGGGATAAATATTTTTTGGGAAGGATTAGCTGATTGTGAACAACATCGATGTGAAGGTTTTTAATTTTTTTGCCGGACATAGAGAATGAATATTTTCTCACTAAGAGAAGTACACCGTATAACATCCCGAGTACGGCTAATAGCGGAATTATAGATTTGACGATATCGAAAAATGACATTATAAAATATCCTTTACTCTATTTGCCGGATCTACAAGATTTGTGATTCTTATTCCAAAATGTTTGTCGATAACTACTACTTCACCCTCTGCAATTTTTTTATTGTTTACGAATACATCTACCGGCTCGCTTGCTAGTTTATCAAGCTCAATTACATATCCACGCTCAAGTTCTAAGATGTCTTTAATCTGCATTTGTGTTCTTCCAAGTTCTATATAAATATTCATTGGAAGATCTTTGAGGAAATGAAGTTTATCGTTGTACACGCCGCCGGTTTGAGTTGAATCGTCAAACTCTTCGAACTGCGCCATTGCACTAACGGCTTTCTGATTTAATTCATTGTCGTTCATTTCATTTAAATCATTGTTTTCCATCTTAAAACCTCAAAAGGATTTATGTTCTTCTAATAATTTCTTAGTTACTTTAATTGCTTTTTTGTTGTTTGAAACACCGACACGTCCTAAAAACAAAATCTGATTTCCAGTTCTAACTTTTTGATCGTCGCTAATTTTTGTGTCTAAGCGAATGATGTCTCCATTCTGCATATCCAGCAATTCCCGGACTGAAAGTTTTGAAGTGCCGAGCTCTACTTTTATTGGCAAAGCTGTTCTTGATAAATGATGAGAAACAACATCACGTGCGGTTTGGCCAAAATGTTTAATTGCGCGGACAGACGACAGCTTCTGAGAAGATAATCTTGCTAGAATGTTATCGAATGCAAAAGTTGCAAAACAGATGTTCATTAAAAAAGATTGTTCACCGATTAGAATCTCAAATGAAATTAATAAAACAGATTCACTTTGAGATGTAATCTGAGCAAAGTCTATATCCGGTTCAAAACGCTCAATAACGAAATCCATGCTGTCAATTGTCTGCCAGCCCTTTTTTAAGTCTTGCATAATGCGCTCAACAACAACGCGTAACACTTTTTGCTCAATCGGAGTAATTACTTTATTTTGCTTTGAACCCAGCCCGTTTCCGCCAAGTAATTTATCGACTAACGAAAGCGCTAAATCGTTGTTTAACTCGAGAATTCCTTTTACGTCGGTATCTTTTATATCAAAAGTAAATAGACAAGCCGGATTAGAAACAGAAAGCACATATTCCGAATAGTAGATTTGATCAACCGAAGTAACGTTAATGTTAACTATGGACTGAAGTTTCGTAACAAGAAACGAACTGAAACTCTCGGCAAAATTTTCAAAAATACTTCTTAGAACGCGAAGTTGATTTTTCGAAATTCTGTTGGGTAAACGGAAATCGAAAAGAATTGCTTCTTTCTCCGAAGAAGATTCTATCTTCTGTTCCGATCCGCTCTTAATATTATTAAGAAGCGCATCTATTTCCTGTTGCGAAAGTATCTCTGCCATGGTTACTGTATTATATATTTACTGAAATAAATAGTGTTGATCTTTACTTCCGGCATTGTTTTGTGTAACCTACTTGTAATTTCTGTTCTAAGAGTATCTCTGTATGCCATGTTGCTTAGCTGTGTAAGGTCTTTGCTGCTCATTACAGAAAGAACCGCATCCTTAAGCAATACATCTTTAGCCTCAAGTTCTTTCTTATTTTCTTCTGTAGGTACATCGAAGCCTAAAGAAACCATTACCAATCTTCTACCATCAGTGCCAACCGGATTAACTATTTGATCCTGTATCTCGTGAATGAATTTGCCGAACTCGGATGGCTTTTCTTCTTTAACTACTTCAGTAGAATCTTTCTTACCCGTTCCATCTGCACCAGCTTCGCTAGCATGCATCTTATTCAACAAAAAATTTGCTGTAATGAAATAAACCGCAACTAACTGTATTATAAATAGCGGAAGACCAAACAGTAGAATTTTAATATTGAATCCCTTTTTTTCTTTGCCAACAGAAGGCTCGGTTGCCGGAGCGCCTAAGTTTTCTTCTTTTTCCATTTTTCACTTCAATTTGATTTACGCTAACATTTTTTCAATTGTTATGCCACGCAAAAAGGGGCCTAAATTACACTTTTAACAAATTGAGCAATTTTGAAATGGCTAATATTATGCAAGTGGAGATGCCGGGATAGCTTTCAAGTTCACTAGTTCTGGTGAAAGAATCATTTTCGGTTTAAAAGGAAAGAGGCTGTGATCTTAGAAAGTTTTGGATTCTGATCACAGCCCTTTTTAGGTTTGTACTAATTTATCTATGAATATTATCTAATCAAATTTGTAATTTCTTGGAGTAAGCTGTCTGCCGTTGTAATTACACGGGCGTTAGCCTGGAAACCTCTCTGAGATACAATCATTCTTGTGAATTCTTCCGAAAGATCTACGTTCGATTGTTCGAGAGCGCCGGATTGAATTGTTGTATTTGTTTCTTCACCCAAAGAGTTAATTCGTGGCTCGCCACTATTTGCATAAGCCGAATACATGTTATCACCGGTGCTTATAAGACCATTCAAATTGTTAAATGTGGCGCACATAATTTGTGCTAAAGTTTGTGAACTTCCATTTGAGAAAATACCAACAATGTTGCCATACTGATCTATATTCAAATTTGATAAAGTCGCAGCCGGAGAACCGTTTTGTGAAAGTGCACTTATAACAGAGCTGGCTGAAGTCTGCGTTACACCGCCAAAGCCACTGCCGAAGTTCAAATCCATTGTTACTGTATTAGCGCCACCAGCCGGATCGAATGAAAACGAAGGATCGTTAGGGGAAATTTTAGCCGGATCTAATGTTCCATCTGCATTAAACTCAATTGTACCTCTTCTTACAGCTTCTTTTCCATCAACTGTACTCGTTCCCGGAACTGATGAACTCCATTTCCAAATATTATCACTAATTTTTGTGTACTTAAGTGTAACTTGATGAGAAGTACCTAATGAATCGTACACTGTAACAGAACCGCTTACAACATTCGGCACTCTGTTGTTATCTGCCGAAGCGCTAAATGTATTTGTACTTGCATTTTGAGTTAGTATTGTTCCATCGAACGTAAAATTAATATCGTTTCCGGTAACAAGTACGTTGTTGTTAGTACCGTCAAACATTGCTTGTGAAGCTGCATCAAGTCTCATTGTACCGGTTCCGTCATCTTCAAATGTTAAACCAACCATTGTTCCATTATCCAGCTCAGTTCCTTCAGAATCTGTTAAGCTCCAACTATATGTATAAACATCATCAGCGGTTTTTTCATAGTTAGATGTAAAGTTAAAACTCTCACCATATTCGTTATAAACTGTCACTGTATAATCCGTAGTACTTTCACCAACAGCTAATGCTGCGGAATTAAGATTTCCTCTTTGAACAACTTCTTCTGTTCTAGTTATCTCGCTGTTACTTTTTAAGTTACCACCCCAATTAATTTCGGAAGTATCAACAGCAGTAAGTTTCATGTTAGTATTTATTATAATGTCTTCTAAGTTGTTGCCTGGAGGTATAACTCCTTCTGTACTTGCTACTTTACCTTGAACTATTGCACCATTTTGCGGACTAACTAATTTGCCATCTGCATCAAAAACAAAAGCACCGGCGCGTGAATAGAATTTTTGTCCGTTATTTTTCAATACGAACATGCCTTGTCCTTGTAAAGCTAAATCTGTAGTAATACCGGTTCTTTCGAATGTTCCTTGATTCCAGTTTCTATCTATCGAGTTGATTTTTGCACCAAGTCCAATTTGATATGAGTTTGTACCACCGGTTGTTTCAGTTGGGTTTGTGCCTGCTTTTACAAATTGATTGAAAGTATCGCTGAATGTTACACGTGAGCCTTTGAAGCCAATTGTGTTAACGTTGGAAATGTTATTGCCAATAACGTCCATCATTGATTGATGATTACGTAAACCGGAAACGCCTGCGAAAAGAGATGTTAAGAGTGCCATGTTGATCCTCCTTGGTTTGATCCGGCTTCAGTCGGTCGGCCAGATCTAGAGCGTCCTTGGAAGGTCCCGCTCTGTTATATTATTATTTGTTAATTATATTGCAAATACTACACTATCAATATTTGTAAAAACGTTTTCGTTAGAATTTGCCACATCTATTGCTGTTACTACTGTTTTATTTGGAATATTTATTATGAATGCTGTCTTGTCCATCATAATCAATGAATCTTTGCTTCCCTTAGATTCTGCTTTGTAAACAGCATCTTGAATTTTTCCCAGTTCGGATTCACTTAGCTGAATATTTCTTGATTCAAGACGTTTGAGAGCATGACTTGAAAACTTTACTTTCTCTAATTCTTCCTTAAAGATCGCATCAAACTGATTTGCAGTCTCTCTACCCGTTCTGCGGGTTGAAATCTCTTCATTACCTACAATCGGAATAAATGGTACGGAGATTCCATTTATCTCTGCCATTATTTTCCTCCACTTGTTGAATTGAGAATTTCAAGAATATCGGAAATAGAATATTCAGCGCCATTAATTTTAAGAACAGTGCCGTTTTCTGTAAAGCGAACACCATCTATTATTCCGGCTTTGAAAGTTTCTATTGTCAATTTGTCACCATTCATGTTCTTTGCATCTACTTCAAATGTATATTTACCATTAGGTAATTTGTCACCATTATTATCGGAACAATCCCAAGAAAGTTTATTAGTTCCTTCATCAATTGAAGCATTTTCTATTTGTTTTATAAAAGCGCCCTTCTCATTGTAAATTTTAATTGTGGCAGACTTAACATTTGCCGGCAAAGTGTAGCCCAATGTGATGCTATCCTGCCCGGTTACTTGCAATTCGTTTCCACTTACTTTTGCTTCCTTACCAATCAATGTAGCAACCATTGTGTTATTAACCGATTCAGCAAGAGCTAGATTAGTGTTCATACTTGCCGTTATAGAGGAATTAAGGTTGGTTAATTGCTCTAGCGATGAAAACTCCGCTAACTGAGAAGCATAAGCAGTTCCGTCCATTGGATTGAGAGGATCTTGATTCTTCAACTGCGAAATCATCAGTTTCAAAAAATCATCTTTGCCAAGTGCACTCTTATTTGCGGAAACTGTTGATGTTTGACTTGTTGTTGTATTGTTTACTGTGCTAACCATCTCATAATTCCTTATGCTGTAAATTCGTAAGTATTATAACCCATATGTTTCTTAGCTTGCATTGAAATAGTTTCTTCAATTACTTCTTCTTTATCTTCTCGCCCGGAAGATTTTTTCTTCTGTGTAAATACTTTTTGATTTTTTTGATCATCCGAAAGACTAACATTCACATTTGTTAATGGTATTCCGGCAGACTGCATATTTTGTTTTAGCTGCTCAATATTTGATTGAACAAACTGTTTTACCTGCTCATTCTCAACTTCAATTTTTGTAACAATCTG
This sequence comes from Melioribacteraceae bacterium, assembly GCA_041675645.1. Taxonomy (GTDB): domain Bacteria; phylum Bacteroidota; class Ignavibacteria; order Ignavibacteriales; family Melioribacteraceae; genus Stygiobacter. The sequence continues at coordinate 45,261 of JBAYTN010000008.1, read as the reverse complement.
GTTATCAATCATATCAACAGTCAATTTAACTTTACCAAGATTTTCCGGTGATAATTGTAAAGTCAATGTCTGTTTCTCGCCTTGTTGAATCAGTTTGGAAAATTCCGGAATGATCTCTTGCTGCTTAACAGTTTTGAATTGTTCATGTACTGGCTTTGGTTCGCTTTGTAATTTCAGACTCTCAGCACTAAAGTTTTTTTCCGATCCGCTAACTTGGTTTAGATTATTCTTAAACGTTTCGGAAGAACTTGATTTAGCATTTTCTTTGTCTGTGTTTTGATTCAATTGTTGTTCGGCAGTTGAGTGTTTTATTTCCTTTGCTTCGTTTGTCGAAATATTTTTCGACTCTACTTCCAACTTAGTTTCCGCTGTTTTTTCTTTAGCCGGAGTGTTCTCAACAGAAACAGCTACAACAAATTGTTCACTCTTATCAATCTTTTTTGCATTCGGCTTAACAGATTCAACAACACGCTTTTCGTCTGCATCAACATTGATCTTTATTTCCGACGTGTTTGTTTCTTCATTTACATTTCGCGAAGATTTATTTTTTATCTCACTAGCTTCTTGAGAATTTATATCGACTTTAACGCTTGCTTTAGCTGCAACTTTTACAAGAAGTTTACCTTCAGCAGTAACTTCCAGATTACTTTCCTTCAATGGAGTCTCTATTTCGACTTTATCTTCTTTAGAAATAGTTGCGTTGTTCTTAGCTGCTTCTAGTTCCGGCATTTTATTTTGTTCAGTCTTTGAAGTCTTTAATTCATCCTTTGTTGCTAGAAATTCTTCTTTAGAAATTAGCGTTGGTCTATTATCTGTTTGCTTAACCGCTGATTTTAGTTTCGCTTCCTTTACAACAGTTTCAGATTTCGCTAGCGGTTTTTCTTCAATATTAACTTCCGGGTTCTTGTTACCTACCTTTAATTCTTTACCCCGAGAAATCACCGGGTCAACCTTTATCAATTCTGGCTTTTCAATTGATACTGAATTCTTGCTTTCCGCAGTTTGTTCTGTAATAGCTGAAGAATCTGTTCCAGCGTTTGTTATCTGTTCTGGTTTGAGCTCTACTTGGTGTCCAACAGTTTTATTCTCTGTGGGAGCAATTGTAACTCCAGAAGCAGTTAAATTCTTTGCTTTACTATCTTGTGTGCCTCCAGTGAATGTCACAGCATTTTTTTCTATTTGGTTAGTGACTGGTGGGATTTTAAATTCTTTAGCGTCTACTATCGTAGGTTCTGTATTAATTGATTTTTCTAGCTTATTCGGACTTACAACTTGTTGTGTCGTTTGAGATTGCTTGGCATACTTTATTTCACTCATTTCACCGCGAGAAGCAAAACCCTTAAATATCGATTTTTCTTCTTCAGTTAATCCATCCATTAAATAATTCAGTGCAGTAGAAGAAGTCTTCTGATTCTGCACTGATTTATCGGCTGTAATTTCAAGATTTTGTTCTGTGGAAACATTTTCAGAGTTTGGTAAAACAATCTTTGTGGTTGGCTTATTTTTATCAACAAGTTGAGTTTCTAAAGGTGCATTTTTTTCTACGTTTTTAATCTCTTTCGTAGATGGATTTTCAACTGAAGGTACACCTACTACATTTTCTCTTTCAGCAGCTGTTTTAATAGTTTTTACCAACTCAGAATCGTTTACCGAAGGTTTCACCTCGGATGCTAGCTGCAAATTTTTAAGGAGTTCGTAGTTGGAACTGTTTGCAGAAAACTTGAAAATATTTATGTCGTCAACTGCTATTGATTTGCCTTGTGGTGTTACTTCAGCGGAAATAGATTCTTGATTAGAATCTCCGTTGAGTGAAATCAATTGTAGTTTTGGTTCAACAAAGACTTGCGGAGCTTCGATCTTTATTATTTCCGCTTTGTAAAATATTTTTGCAGCCGGTTCGCCGTTCGTTTTATCTATATCAAAATATTCCGGACTCTCTTCAATTAGAGCATTCTCCGAAGAATCAGCTTCTTCTTCACTATCAGTTTTGATTTCTGATACAATTACCGGAGCGTTTGGCATTAGTCCCTCATTTACAATCAGATTATTAACAAAACTAAATTCGTTGTTAATAATTCTGCTTGTAGAATTTTCATCAACTTTGATAGGACTGATGGTTATGGATAACTTATTAGAACCATTCTTGTATGAAATTGTTAAGGGCTTTGTAAATTCACTTAAATCATTTGTGTTTGTAAGAGGGATCAAAGAAAAGCTTGATTTATCAATGAAATCACCGCTCAACTCAATCAGTTTATCTTCCGGAATAACAAATTGAAGTTTCTCAATTAATGCGTTATCAACTTTATGATGTGTTCCCGAAACATTAATCTCTCCATTTTGAGATATGAGAGAATTTATAAACTGGCCGATCGATTCAAACTCTTCTGATGAAACTTTAATAACGTTTTCTGATGAAGCATAAATTTCTAAACCGGAATCGACTTTGCTAGCATCTAACTCACTTGTTGCCAGCGGCGAGTTTTCTTGTTCACAAATTTTTATGATGTCTGAAAATAGAAAAGCGTTAGAACCGGCTTTTTTATTGCCAATTGCTAATTTTGGTTCGGTATCAGTAAGCTTATCTATTATGAAATTGCTAAAATTCATTAATTCACGCTTATTATTCTTGTCACAACTTCAGGCTTCAGTTCCGCTAAAATTTCGGCGGCTTTTTTCTTTTTCATTTTAAGAATGATATCTCTAGCGATATTATCGGAGTAACCCAGAATTACTTTAGCCGCTTTCTTCGAGTCCATAACCTCATAGAGCTTAACTGTTTCTGCAACCCAGCTCTTATAAATAGAATCCCGGTTTACAACAGTTCTCATATTTGTTTTAGGAACCATAGGATTATCAGTTACTGGAGTGACTTCTGTTTTTGATTTAGATAATGATTTTTCGGTAGAATTAACGGTTGCAACAACATTATCCGGCAACGAATGATTTGCAGTTGAATCCGAATGGACTGCCGACGAATCCGACATCACTTTAGTAGAATCACTTTTAAGAGAATCGGCAATAGCGACAGCCGGCTTTAATTTTGTTTGTGCTGGCTCTGGTGGACTAAAATCAAACTCAAACATGCTATTAAACTGTCCGTTGAAATAAAATAGAGCTCCCGTTACAAGTCCAAACGCGAACAAGAATATTATGCTGTAAACTAATGTGTTCTTCACGACTGTTCCCCGTTAAAATTTCTTAGAGCTACTTCGTTAAGTGCTTTCAATTCGTTTTTCCGTTCTTCAATTAGAAAATTCTGTAAATCGTTTTCTTTAATTATTTCAAGCGATTTTATTTCTCTTTTCTTTTCAATAAGCTCAAGTTGTTTTTCTTCTTTTTTACGGTTAAGCATATTTATTTTTTTTTCGATCGCCTCAACTTGATTTCGCAAATGCGATTCAAACATCTTCATACTCTTAAAATCTGCAACAGTTGAGGATTGCTCCATCGACTGAATTGAAATCCTCTTCAACTCATTACCAACGTGTTTCATTTCGAACATCAAATCGTCAATCTCTTTGTTAATACGGGAAATTTCCTCTTGAACTTTTTTTTCAAGCATTTCCTTCACTTTCATAATCGATTGAAACTTGAAAACGTACTTTGCCATTTTCTCTCTATACTATCGGAGCTTCTATAATTTGGTTTAGTCTTTCAACTGACTGATCATACTTGGCTTGTTCAAATACATCTTGCTTCAAATAACTACGTAATTGATTTATTTTTGATAATGCATGATCGATGTGAGGATTGCTTCCCTTAGAATACGCGCCTATGTTTATTAAATCTTCTGCTTCTCTGTAAGTAGCAAGTATTTCGTTAAACTTCATAGCTCTCTGATAATGATCACGGTCAATAATATCAGACATTACTCTGCTTACACTTTGTAATGTATCTATTGCCGGATACTGTCCTTTGTTTGCAAGCTTTCGCGAAAGAACAATATGACCATCTAGAATTGAGCGGACAGCATCCGCAATTGGCTCTGTCATATCATCACCATCAACAAGAACTGTGTACAAACCGGTTATTGAACCTTTATCTGTTGTTCCGGCGCGCTCTAATAATTTTGGAAGCAGCGCAAATACCGAAGGTGTATAACCTTTTGTTGTGGGAGGCTCGCCGACAGTTAAACCTACTTCTCTTTGTGCCATAGCAAAACGGGTAACGGAATCCATCATAAGCATTACATCAAGACCAAGCTCACGAAAATATTCTGCTATTGTTGTTGCAACGTAAGCGCCTTTCATTCTTATCAATGGAGATTTATCACTAGTTGCACACACCACTACAGATCTAGCTAATCCTTCTTCCCCTAAATCACGTTCAATAAATTCTCGGACTTCTCTACCACGTTCTCCAATCAACGCAATAACGTTTACATCGGCACTTGTGTTTCTTGCAATCATACCAAGAGTAACACTTTTACCAACACCGCTGCCGGCAAAAATTCCAACGCGCTGCCCTTTACCAATCGAAAGCAATCCATCTATAGCTCTAATTCCGGTTTGAATTGGAGCAGCAATTCTTTTTCTTTCAAGAGGATTTGGTGGTTCACGATGTGCGTCTCTAAACGAATGGTAAGCTATTTCACCTTTTCCATCAATCGGATTTCCCAAACCATCAATAACGCGTCCAAGTAATTCTTTGCCAACACCAACAGTAAAATTTTTACCGGAAGCCTTAATCTCGCAAGCTGGAGAAATGTTATGAATCTCTCCGATGGCAATGGATAAAACTTTTCCGTTTTTAAATCCCACTACTTCCGCTTTACAAATCTCACTTCCGTTTTGATCAACTATTGTACAAATTTCTCCCAGAACTGCGTTTGGACCTACAGACACAATAACCAATCCTATTACATCTATAACTTTTCCATTAACACGAATAGATTCGGATTTGTCTAGTATCCCTTTGTACTTATCTAAAAGTTGATCATGGATATACATTTTACTTTAGGCTCTCTTCCAGTTTTCTTTTCAACTCAGTAAGCTGAGTAGATATTCTTGCATCAACATTTCCAATTTCTGTTTCAATTAGGCAGCCACCTTTTTCAATTCGGTCGTCACCCTCAATTTTTATTTTGTTAAATGAGCTTGTATTCAGCAAATTCTTGCTATCGGTATTTAGTTCTTCTATGTCTTGCGGATTAAGTTTTAATCTAACTTCATTTGCACCAATAATTTTATTTACTGCAACCTTCACATTTTCGTTTATTATGGTTCTATCATCAATTTCTCTATAGACAATCTTTTTAGCAATTTCATAAGCGGTTTCAATCACAAGACTTTCAAATGCTTTTTCCATTTCCAAAAGATTTTCATCGTACTGCTGAAGTATGTTATATACTTCTTCGTATTTGCGGATCAGCTTGTTGGAATAGTCTTGTTCGAGGTCTCTTTTGGTTTTCTCTTGTCCTTCGCGAAAACCCAGTCGGTAGTAATCATCCAGTTGCTTTTTAAGCAAATCCGGTTCGCTTTCTTCCTTAAAGATAGAGTTACCAATTCCGGCAACTTTCAAAGTCGATTTGCTTGAACGCCCGCTGAATTTAATTACATCAGACATAAACCTCTTCCGGACCGCCACGCAAGTTCAAGGAGATTTCGCCTTGTTCTTCAAGCGCTTTAATTACATCAATAATTCTTGCCTGGGCGCCTTCAACTTCTTTTAGTTTAACCATACCCATGTATTGTAATTCTTCTTTGAGAAGATCTGCCGCGCGTTCGGACATGTTCTTGAATATTTTATCGCGCAATTTGTCTTCGGCAGTCTTGAGCGAAAGAGCGAGATCTTTTCTATCAACTTCACGAAGAATTTTCTGAATGTCTTTATCGTTTATGTTAACAATTTCGTCGAAGATAAACATGAGGCGTTTAACTTCGTAAGAAGTTTCCGCGTCCATATCTTCAAGCTTTGTTAGAATTTCTTTTGCCATTCCAACATTTGCTCTATTGAGTATGGCCGCCAAACATTTTGCTCCGCCAAGTTTGCCAACAGATTGGCTCATTGACGCGCCGGCAATTTCATCAACTACATGTTCAATTTGCTTTAATGTTTGCGGTGCAATTTTTCCAAGTGTAGCTATTCTGAATGCCACATCAACGCGAAGCTCTTCCGGTATTTCTTTTAACGCGTTGGCTGTTTGATCCGGCGCTAACTGAGATAGAATCAGAGCCATTGTTTGAGGATGTTCCTTATTTAAAAAATTAACAAGCTGTGCCGGCTCTGCTTTCTTGAGCACATCAAAACCTTTTAGAGTGGTTAAGCGTTTTATCTTGTCTATAATTTCAGAAGCTTTATTCGGGCCATAGGTTTTTTCCAATACAGCTTGTGCATAATCTAAACCACCTTCAAGCACATACTCCCGGGCGGTAACCATGTTATAAAAATCAAAAATTACTGTGTCTACAGTCTTGGAAGAAACGTTTTTAACTTTGGAAATCTCGGCGGTTATCAACTCAACATCTGCCGGATCCAAATGTTTTAGTACCGAAGAGGCTGCTTCAACATTAAGTGCAACCATTAGCATTGCTGCCTTTTGCAGTCCGTTTACATCTTCTTTTGTGTCTACTAAAGAGAGTTTATTATTAGGCTTCATCTTCATGCATCCAAGCGTTTATTAGTTTAGCTGCGTCCATTGGATTTTTTGTTACATAGTTTACAATTCTTTCCTGCTGGTTTTTCTTTGCTAATGCATCTTCTGAAATTTCATCTTCTATATCGCCCATTGGCAACAGCATCTTTTTCTTTTTTTGCCCGCCTAACTGCTGTGTTCCGCCACCGCCTTTCGAGTCACCTCGTCCTGCCGACAAAGCACCCATGGATTCCGATGCCATTGCATAATTACCGCTGCTTACTGTTCCAATTACAATTCTCTCGTTCTTTAATTTCTTCATTAAACTCTTCAATACGAAAAGAGAGGAAACGATAGCCACTAGAATGAAAACGAGATTAATATATTCATTAGCATCTGGCAAAGCAGACATTCCGGCTTCTTCAGTAACTGTTTCATCAACTTTTGTTTCGAACGGAATATTCACAATTGAGAATTGATCGTTTCGCGTTACATCAATTCCAACTGCATTTTTAATTAACCCTTCCAATTTCTTAATTTGATCCGCGGGTCTCGGATCGAAAACTATTGTTGTCTTTCCATCTTTTTTAACTTCGCGCGGTATATCGTTAATAACTGCGGCCACGCTCAATCTTTTTATGTTGCCGCTTCCTTGTACTACATTTTCAACAGTCTTACTTATTTCATAGTTCGTTACATTATTTTCATTCACAGCAGAAGTAGTATCATTTTGCTGGCGGCCATTGTTCGCCGTCTTAGCAACTCCTTCACTAACTACTACTTGAGATTCCGGATCGAACTGTGTCATAGTTTTTTCAACTTGATCAAAATTCAAATCCGCAGTTACTTCAACTACAGCATTGCCAAAACCTAGTACATTATCTAGTATCGATTGTGCTTTTTGAACAAGATGGCCTTCAACGGATTTTTTAATTTCGTACTGTTTGGCTGATGCAAATGCTATCGGCCCTTCTTCCGCGTCGTTATTAAGTATTCTTCCTTTAGTGTCAATGATAGAAACTTTGGCTGGTTGTAATCCCTCAACACTTCCGCACATTAAGTTTACTATTGCTTGAATGTTTTCTTTAGATGGCGCAGAGCTGCTTTTAAGTTTTAAAGTAACTGTTGCAGTTGGCTGCTTTTCTTCTTCTTTAAATATTGTTCTCTTAGGAATAGTAATGTATACTTTTGCCAACAAAACACCTTCTTGCTGCTGAATTGTGCGTGCAATCTCTCCCTCCATTGCACGCTTAAAATTCACATTCTGCATAAACTCGGACATTCCCATAGTTGTCTTATCGAAAATTTCGTATCCGATTATGCCGGAATTTATTAGACCTTTGCCGGCAATCGTTAAACGAAGTTCGGCAACTTTCTCGCGTTGAACTTTGATTGTCTGTCCGTTGTCTTCAAGCTTGAATAGAATTTTCTGAGCGTTTAAATGTTCTACAACTTTACCCGCATCTTCTTGAGAAAGACCGGAGTAAAGTGTTGAATAAGTTGGTTCATTAAGAATGAACATTAAAACAGCCATTAAGGCAACAGTTGTAATAACACCAACACCAAGCATAATTTTTTGCTTGGGATTCAATTTGCCCAATATTCCCGTAAATGCTTGTAATGGATTTGTATTCATGTTAAACAGGTATCCTTGTTAATTCTTTGAACATATCAACTGCTTTGTTTCTTATTTCCATCAGCAGTTCAAGATTTGTTTTAGCCTTTTCACCGGCAATCATTACCTCGTGTAACTCAACACCCTTTCCGCTAACAAAATCTTGCACAGCACTTTGCGAATCGAGCTGCGATTTATTTACATCTCCTATAAAACCGCTTAATGTTTCTCCAAAACCTTCAACGCCAATAGAGTTTTTCTTAGCAGCCTGTTCAAGCGGTTTTGGTATTAAACTTCCAAATCCTTCTATTTGCATTTTATCCTCTCCTATCAAAAAGTGAACCTACATGCACTCCGGAAACTTTTCCTTTTGCATCGTAAAGCTGATAACCAAGAACTTCATCCTTCTGAGCCGGATAAAGATTTGCAAAGAACTTTTTTTCTTCAGCCGAAATGCTTTCAGATTTCTGCTTTTGAACAGCTTCTGTTCTTGCCGCTTGCGCTTTAAAATATGCCGGTGAATAATTGCCGATATTATTTGTAGAAACTTTCATCTATTATATCTCCATAGAATCTTTTGCCATTTGCTTGGCAGAGTTTAACGCTTGTAAGTTTGCTTCATAACTTCTTGATGCCGCAATCATATCCACCATTTCGTTTATAACATTTACATTGGACATTTCAACGTAGCCGTCTTTATTTGCGTTTGGATGTTCCGGCATGTAAACAATATCTCCCGGTTTGGCATCTATCTCTTCTTCCATTTTAACTTTACCTTGATCTGCGGAGATGCTTAATTCTTGAGGCGAATTCATCTTAAGCATGTGGTTTGGGTTGCTTGTGTTAAGCTTAAATGCTTGTCCTTCAATCTCTAGATTTGAAGCAAAATTATTCTTTGCTTCTTCCACTTTAAGAGTTTTTCTTTTGTAAGGTTCACCATTTTCTGTGCGGACATTATCACTGTTAGCAATATTCTGCGCAATTACATCCATTTTCTTTCTCTGAATACTCATACCGCGAGCGCTGTAGTTCAAACCAAATAAGCTTCCGCCAATTTTCATATTCTGCCTCCGCCACCTTTTATTACATTTTGAATTCCTCTGTAGTAATCGCCGACTTTCTTCGAAGCAAATTTGAAGCGTAGAGTATTTTCCGCCAGCTCGCTCATTTCTCGTTCTATGTTTACATTGTTCGAGCCCGATGCCATATCTTCACTTTCATCATTTACATATTCAAATTTTCCACTCTCTGCCGATGGGTCTTGCAATGTTGTCATGTGTCTGCTGTTGGAAATCTTCATCATTGAATCGGAGCTTTCATTCAGCACTTCTTTGAACACAACATCTTGGCGCTTGTATCCTTCCGTTGCTATGTTGGAAATGTTTTTCGCTATAACACGGTTTTTTTCGGAACAGTAGTCTAAGAGATTAGATAAAAGTTTAACTGAAGATGCCATTTCAACCTTTTTTGCTTTTTGGAGAGTGTTTCCAAATCAATGCCAGCAAAAAGATTGAAAATCGAGTGAAAAGGTGGTTCTTATGATTTAAGGGTGGCTAAAAATAGCCACGTGGGAGTTATTATTCAGAATAATCCAAAATGATGGATTTTGTTTGTCCGCAAGAGCAAACGAATTTTATTTCCTTCAAGTTATCGTGAGTATCTTTTTTAAGAATAATCCTAATTCCATCCTCTTCGCTGTCTTCGAATGAAATTTTTGATAACCCTTTTATTTCAACGGCGTCTGCTTTAATAAGATTGCCGGTCTTTGCATTATTCTTTGCGAATACATCTTTGAATGTTGCATCTTCAAATTGACTAGACATTTGACACCACTCTATTTATCATTTCCGGAATTTTTTCAGCGGGAAGAACAACATCGGCAAGCCCGCCGTCTACTATTGCTTTCGGCATTCCATACACAACACAAGATTCTTCATCTTGTGCAATTGCATATCCGCCAATTGATTTTAACTGTTTAACTGCTTCGTATCCATCTTTTCCCATTCCCGTCATAATTACACCAAGCGTGTATTTGCCATAAACTCCAACTACAGAACCCATCATTACATCAACAGAAGGACGGTGAAGTGTTCCGACCGGCTCTGTAGAAATATCAATAACCGGAGAAGATGATGAGCCGCGCAGCTTCATATGAAATCCGCCCGGAGCTATATATATATATCCATTCTTAACCGGTTCACCATTCTCTGCTTCTTTCACTTCCAGTTTGCATTGTCCGTTTAATCTTTCTGCCAACGATTTGGTAAACTTAGGGGGCATGTGCTGAACAATAAATATCGGCACTTGTACTTTTTCCGAAATGAGAGGAAGAACTTTTTGAAGTGTAAATGGTCCGCCCGTTGAAATACCCAGAGCAATTGCTCTATAACCGGCCCTTGGCAAATCTCTTAAAAATCCGGTAACACGTGGTCTTACAGTTGGAGTAGGTGAAATCGCTTTTATTCTATCTAGACGAGCTTTAAGAAGTCTTGTACGGGAAATTGCTTTTACTTTGGAAATTAAATCTTCTTTGATCTTCGAAATATTAACGCTTACGTAGGACATTTCTTTGGGAATAAAATCTACTGCGCCCATTTCCAGAGCTTTTAATGTAGCGGTAGCGCCTTCCGTTGTAATAGAGCTTATCATTAAAACGGATGTCGGGCATTCGGCCATAATCCGTTTCAATGCCGTTAGTCCATCCATTACCGGCATTTCAACATCAAGTGTAATTACATCCGGTCTAAGTTTATTGGCTAGCTCAACACCTTCTAATCCGTTATGTGCGGTACCAACAACCGTAATATCGGGATCGCTTTCCAGCATAATTGAAAGCGACTTTCGCATGAAAGCTGAATCATCAATAATTAATACGGCAATTTTATCTCTCAAGCGTTTGCTTCCAGTTTATTAAATAGTTCGTGAATATCTAAAATCATTACAACAGTTCCATCGCCCATAATTGTTGATCCCGCAATACCGTCTATCTTACCCAAATAACTACCAAGGGTTTTTATTACAACTTCTTGCTGACCAATAAGATCGTCGACTTTAATTCCATATCGTTTTTCTGCAATACCAACTTCTACCACATATTGCCAGCCATCTCGCTCTTCCTTTTGCCCGTCTAGTCTTCCCTTCAATAATTCTTTAAGAGAAACTAGAGGCAAAATTGAATCTCTTACTTGTATAACTTCTTTTCCTTTGATGGAATATATTTGTTCGTTGTTTACTCTAATAACTTCTATAACTGAACCGAGAGGAATTACAATCATCTCTTGATATGCTTTTACAATCATTCCGGAAATAATAGCTAAAGTTAAAGGCAGCTTAATTGTAATCTTTGTTCCTTTGCCAAGTTCGGAATCGATATTGATAATACCGCGTAGTTTGGAAACATTAGTTTTAACAACATCCATTCCTACACCGCGTCCGGATACATTGGATACTTTTTCCGCTGTTGAGAATCCCGGTAAGAAAATTAAGTTAATTGCTTCTTGTCGGGTAAGCTCTTTCGCTTTATCGCGTGTTATCAATCCCTTGTTTACAGCCTTATCCTTCAATACTTCTATATCTAAACCTTTGCCGTCGTCTTCAATAGAAATAACAATATTGTTTCCAAGCTGTTCAGCCGCTAGAGTTACTGTTCCTTTAGGACTCTTGCCGGCTTTAACTCTTACATCCGGCGTTTCTACTCCATGATCTACCGAATTACGAATTAAGTGAACAAGCGGATCGTTGATTTCTTCAATCAAGTTTTTATCAACTTCGGTTTCTTCACCTTTAATAACAAGCTCAACATCTTTGTTAAGGTCTCTTGTAAGATCGCGGACCAATCTTGGGTAGCGGTTAAATATTTTAGCAATCTTAATCATGCGTAACTTCATTGCAACCAACTGTAGTTCGGTAGTCATCAAATCGATCTGCTTTGTTACTTCACCAAAATCGCGAGTAAATCTATTACCTTCGTTTTCAACTGAAAAATGTGAATTCACTTGCGAAAGTCTATTACGTCCTAACACAAGTTCCGAAACTATATCAAGAAGCGCATCAAGTCTGTCAACGTCAACACGTATAGTGTTTTCTTTAACCGGAGCGGCTGCGGCCTTCTCAATAATTTCTGTTTTCTTCTCTTCCTGCTTAGGTTTTTCCGGCTGGGGAATATCTATGGCGGCGGTTTTTGTTTCTTCTACTTCAGTTAATTGTACTATTTCTTGTAAAACTTCCTCTTTTGGTGCAGAGGCTTCTTCGCTACCTCCACCTTCAATTTCTTTGATCAGTTCTTCTAGAATATTGCAAACATTATCAATCTGCACGTTTTCATTTTGATCAACTTCAATTTTTTTCAAAAGTTCTTTAATAGTATCGAACGCAAGAATAATTCCATCCATTAAGCTTTCGCTCAAAACGGCTTCACCCTTTCTTAGCTTATTTAGAATATCTTCACATTTGTGAGTTACTTCGGGTAAAGCTTCCAATCCAAGAAACCCTGATGTGCCTTTTATTGTATGGAACGAACGAAAAATTTGATTTAGTAATTCTTTGTCGTCCGGTTTCTTTTCCAGCTCAAGAAGATCAACATCAAGTTTTTCAAGAATTTCTTTTGTTTCAACTATAAAGCTCTCAACAATCTCTTTCATCTCCGGATCAATGAGAGTCGGGTTTTTTTCTTGGTCGCTCATTTTTTTGAAAATAGCTCGTCTATTTCTTTTTGTGATGGTTGAGTTGCATTGTCTGCTACAAGTGAATCTACAAGAGCTTGAGAGTTATGGTCTCTATCGTATCTTGCATCGGCATTGAAGGCTGATTCCCCTTTAGTTTCAACTTTCTTTTCAGCAGATGTTTCTTTCTCACCGTCGTTTCCAATATCGAATAACAATGATGAAAGCTTTGTTTGAATTCCATTCATTAAATGATTTGCAGAAGCTAATTGCTGTGCTGTAATATCTTGTACTTGCAACGATATTGTAATGTTCATTAGCCCAACTTGAATTTTATCAGCCAAACTAATAACTGCGGAATAGTCTTCATGAATAACTTCCGGATTTAATCCATTGGCAACTAAATCTTTTACATCCGGGTCATCGGGATATTTTTCCGTTAGTCGTTGAATTGAATTCTTCTGACTATCCAATCTTGTTCTTAACGATTCTAGTTTTGATATGATTGTTGTTAAATCGCTTGAAGCACCATCTACAACATCAAGAATCTCTGTTACAGCAACTTCGGTAGCATTGGTAACACTATTTATCTGAAGAGCCGCTTTTGGAAGTTTGCTTGTACTATCCAATATTGAGTTATTAACGTTTTCAAGAAGCGGTATGGTTGCTTTCATGAAATCGACAATTTTTTCAATTGTAGGAATCAGTTTTTGCCCATACTCAAAAAATGAATTTACGTCACTTAGCTTTTCGTAAAGGCTTTGCATATTATGTACTTGATCCATGTCTACCTCTAGGCAACCGGAGTTGCAATTATTTGTTCAATTTTCTCTCTAAGGACTTGTGGAGTAAACGGCTTAACAATGTAATTGTTTACTTTTGCTTGAAGAGCTTCAACTATATCTTCCTTCATTCCGCGTGTAGTTACCATTAAAATTGGGATGGTTTCATACTTTGGATTAGCACGAACGGCTTTAACAAGATCTAAGCCGGTTAAGTCAGGCATGTTCCAATCAGTAATAATAAAATTAATTCCATCATCGGCTTGAAGTTTGCCGAGTGCTTCTCTGCCGTCTCCGGCTTCAACAAAAGCATCATGCCCAATTTGTTTAAGTGAATTAAGGACAATTCTGCGCATTGTTACTGAATCGTCTACAACTAAGAATTTTAGTGCCATTATCCTACCTCTAGTTTAAATATTTTGAGACTTCGTACGCTACTCGTTTTGGATCGAAAGGTTTTACGAGATACGAGTTAGCGCCACATTCCAGACCTTTTTGAATATCTTCGGTTGCTCCAAGAGAAGAAAGAACAATAATTGGTAATTCTTTATATGCAGTGTTATTTCTGATAGAAGTTATAAGTTCAAATCCATCCACATTGGGCATATTTAGATCTGTAATAACTAAATCAACTTTGTGACTTGGAAGAATTTCTATTGCTTCCATACCATCGGCACAAGAAATAATTTCGTATCCTTTAACAGAGAGCGCAACCGAAACAAACTTTCTAATTGTCGGCGAGTCATCGGCTACAAGTATTACTTTCTTCATAAACTACTCCTTCTTATATCCAACTGTGTTGGGAAAACTAAATAATCTAAATGCTTTTGAGATGCCGTGAAGCGTCTCGGAATAACCGATAAACAAGTAGCCGCCTTTGTTCAATGAATTGTAAAGATTAGATACAACTTTGATCTTACTGGCCTGATCGAAGTAAATTAGAACATTAGCACAGAAAACAACATCAAAATTGTAAAACATCTTCATTGCTGATTCATCATACAAATTCAGAATTTTGAATGATGCCATCTTTTTAATTTCTGGAATTACTTCAAAGGAACCGTTTGGTCCCGGTTTAAAATATTTCTTAAGATAATAAGGCGGTGTGTTGCGTATTGAATAATCACGGTAGATACCGGCATTAGCGGTTTCTACAACTGCCGTGTTTATATCGGTTCCCACAACTTCCAATTCAAAATTCGGATAGCGTGGTTTTATCAAATCTTGGAATATCATCGATATAGAATAGGCTTCTTCGCCGGAAGAGCTGGCTGCGCTCCATATTCTAATTTTATTTCTGCCAACTGCTTGTTTTGCTGCAATTACTTCCGGCAATATTTGAGAAGCAAGTGCATCAAGTTGAGGTTGATTTCTAAAGAAGAAAGTCTCGTTAATTGTAATTGCTTCGTAAAAATATTTTTTCTCTGCAACCCCCGCAGCGCCAAATTTCAGCAAATCAAAATATTCTTCAAAAGTTTTTATTCCGAGGAAACTCATTCTTCTTTGTAAGCGGCTTTCCAGAAAATACTTCTTGTTATCCTGGAAGTATATTCCGCAATTTTCATAGATGTACTTGCGTATACTATCAAACAGCGTTGCAGACATCAACAACTGTTTAGAGCCTAGTCCACCTAAGTTTTGAGTCAACCCCTGCGTGTTTAAATTCAGTGTTGGATTCATGTCTCTCAGTTTGAATTTGCGGAAACGTTATTGGTTTTATAATTATAGACAAAGGTTGCTCTATCACGAACCATTTCATCTTCATCTTTTGCTAGTTTTTGCAGTGAAGCTTCAACCGCTTCCATCGGAAGTTGTTCGATAAGTTCAACCAATCTTATTCTATTCCATGTGTTTTCATCGGCTACCATAGAGTCGATAAACAAAAGAGCCGTTTCCGGATCAATTGTGAATAAAATTTCCATAGATGCTCTTCTTACTTCTTCATCCGGATCGTTTAACAAACCACTCATTGCCTGGGTAATTCCGCGCAACTCTAGCATCGGAACATTAATCGGGATTTGATATTCGTTTACGTATACAATTGTTTGCTGAAACATATTAAGCACATTGCGGATATTTCTAGGCTTACTGTTTATTACGCGTGCTATTTCAAAATAAATGTACTCGCAAGTTCCAAATAGTTTGGTCTTTATCATTTCGTCAAGCTCGTAGTCTTCACCAAGCAAATTTAAGCTGGTAAATAGAATATCTTTATCCTCAAACGTTTCTATCATGTTGAACGCAATCTTTCTATGCTCTAGGGTCCCTTCGGTAATCGTATACATCAATAGGCTTTTCATTCTATTGTCGTATGGAATATCGAGGTTATATCTGTCTTTCAATTGAGAGATCGAAGTAATTAACGGAAGTATAAGTGGGCCTGTAACAGTATTAACTTGCTCAAGCAAAAAGAAAAATGTTTCCATATCACCAAGATTGCCTAAGCTTTCCAGTATCGAATATTGCGTAATATCATCTTCAACCGGAAATTTAGCTACCAGAAAATCCAATGCGGTTCTTGAACCTATTTTACCAAGCGCTTCAACTGTTGTTGGCTTGAACAATTCATTTCGATCATAGAAAAGCATTAGTACATCTACAGAAGATTCATATCGTAAATTGCCTAAAGCCTCAATACAAGCGAGAATCACATTATCATTTTCAGATTCGCTTAGTACGCCCATTACAAATAGAGCGGCTCGCTGATCTCCGATCAATCCAAGAATATCTATTAAGAATTTTAAAGTATCGTCATCATCCTGATGTTCAAATTGTATCATTGCATCAACAGAATTTGAACCGAGTTTAAGAAGGACTTCGCCGGCTAAATTTCTAACCGAGATATCCGGCGAGGGAACAAATTGTACAACATAAGTTGCAAATTGAGGAAGCGCAAAATTAATCATCTGCATACTTGCTGCATTACGAACACCCTTATCATCATCTTTCAGCAATTCTGAAATTGCTTTTATGCTCTTATCATCTAAATCGGATTCTGCTAACGAATATAGAAGTTCGATCTTCTCTTCGGGGGTTCCACTTTCAAGTATTTCTATGTTGCTTTTATCTTCAGACATAAGCCGATCCATTATTTTATCGAAATAGTCAATTACTATGCCCACCGCTTATTCATTCAATTTACTCCGAGAAGCAATTAGTTTGCGACTTCTTGAACAATATTAGCCATGTGCAAACAATCATCCATTTTACTTTGAGTCAGAGAACAAATATTAATTTTCAAATACATCAATAGGCTTCTTATTATCGGGTGGCAAGTCGAAAAAATTAAGGTTCTAAATGAATATTTTAAATAAAAGTATTGAGGTTAGGAAATGCACCTGCAGCGTTACAAATTTGTAACGCTACAAATAAAATAAATTTGGGGAGATTTGAAATGATTTAGCTGATGTTCTTTGTAACTTCGATACCCAGCTGTTCCATTCTATATCTTAGTTTCGATCTAGATAAGCCGAGTACTTTAGCAGCTTTTACTTGATTTCCGCCAGTAATTTTAAGCGTCTTTAAAATTAGCGCTTTTAATACCACTTCTATCTTAACACCTTTAGGAGGTACTTGAAGAATGAATTTTTCCTCTTCGGTTTCAATTACATCTTTGCCATCCAACAAGAACGCAAAATGCCCGTCGGTTAATTCTTCTTCTTCAGCAAGAAGCATCACACGTTCCATAACATTCCGAAGTTCTCGAATATTGCCTTTCCATTTATAGCTTTTTAATAATTCTAAACCGGCTGCATCAATACCTTGAATATTTTTTCCAAATTTTTTGGAGAATTCATTCAAAAAGGAATAAGCAATAAGAATAATATCTTCCTTTCTTTCTCTTAAAGGTGGGATTGTAATCTTAGCAACGTTTAATCTGTAATAAAGGTCTTCGCGGAATGAGCCGCGAGATACTTCCTCTTCCAAATTTCTATTCGTTGCTGCTAAAACTCTAACATTTACAGAAACTTCCTTTTCCCCGCCAAGTCTATAGAATTTTCTTTCTTGCAAAACGCGGAGAAGTTTTACTTGAAGATCTAAACCGAGTTCACCGATTTCATCAAGTAGAATTGTACCACCATCAGCAAGTTCGAATTTACCAAGCTTGGTTTTTGTTGAAGCTCCGGTGAATGCGCCTTTTTCGTGACCAAACAATTCGCTTTCGGCTAAGTCTTTTGGAATTGTAGCGCAGTTAATTGTAATAAAAGGAGCCAATGCTCTTGGGCTTTGCTGATGAATAAACTTAGCAAATACTTCTTTTCCGGTTCCACTTTCTCCTTCTAGAAGCATTGTAGTATCTGTGCTTGCAGCAAGTTTTTCTACTGAAGCTACAATTCGCTGAATTTTTGAGCTTTTTCCAAAATATTCTTTATTAAGTTCGTTTTCTTCAAGAAGTGAGTGGAGTTTTGTTACTTCCGATTTTAATTTCAGATTTTCAACAGCTTTATCTAAAACAAATTTTAACTGTTCCAGATCAATCGGCTTAAGAAGAAAATCGAATGCGCCGCTTTTAATTGCAGTAACAGCCATTTTAACATCTGCGTATCCGGTAATCATTATCACAGGAATCGATGCAAATTTTTTCTTCAAACTTTTTAGAACGTCTATTCCATTATGTGTGGTAAGATAAATATCGAGTAAAATTATGTCTGGCTGAAACTCGGCGACTATTCTTTCTGCTTCCCCGGCACGTAGACAAGTTTCAACATTATAGTTAAGTCTGATTAAAACTTTTTTTAGCGACGCAGCAACTAAATCATCATCATCAATAATTAAAATCTTTGGAATCATTTACAGCCTTATTTGTTAATACAGAAATTTTAACGAAAAAGTAGTCCCTTCCCCTAAAGTTGAATCAAAAACCAGTTCGGAATTCATTTCATCAGCAAGTTTTTTGCAAACACCAAGGCCAATTCCGTGTCCTTTAGATTTGGTAGTAAAGTATTCTCCGATTATCTTTTCTTTATCGGAATCCTTA
The DNA here is from genome assembly GCA_041675645.1 of Melioribacteraceae bacterium. GTDB lineage: Bacteria > Bacteroidota > Ignavibacteria > Ignavibacteriales > Melioribacteraceae > Stygiobacter. The sequence goes on along the minus strand of JBAYTN010000008.1, from coordinate 26,648 downwards.
ATTCCACAACCAAAATCTTGTACTTGCCAAATTATTTTTGGTGTATGATCATGATTTTCCGGGAACGCTTTAATAATAATCTTGCCTTTGTCATTCGAAGCTTCGATTGCATTGCTAATCAGATTGAGAAAAACTTGCATCATCTTATTTTTGTTAACATTTAATTTAGGTAGCTCCGGTTCAATGTTCTTTTCAATTACTATACCTTTCATTCTGGCGCTAATTGAAATTATCTTCAAACATCTATCTGTTACCTGATCAACATCCACTTCATGAACTTTTGTGGTCGGTTTGCGGGTAAAATCCAAGACATCTTCAATTAAAAATGTAACCTGATCGAACGCATCCAAAGATTCTGCGACTATCTCTTTAATATCCGCCGGTAAATCATCTTTGGCCATGTTCATATAATCCAAATTCAGCTTAATTGCGGAAAGCGGATTACGAATTTCATGAACCAAATTGGCGGTAAGCTTGCCAAGTAGTATTAACTTATTCGCTTGAATGAAATCTTCGTTCAATTGCATATTACAAAATGATTCTTTTGAATAAAGCTAACGATTCTTTAGTGAATTGGCAATAATTGAGAGGAAGTAAATTTTTTAAATAGAAAAGAAATGCCGGAATGATCTAATTCCGGCACTTTTATTTGTATGTGTTAATTTCTACGGCCAGCGGATAACGAATGTCTTACAGATTGCTCGCTACCACTGCTTTTTAGCGTAAATCTGTTTGTCATGTCTTGTAAGCTGATAGTCAATCGACTTAAATCTTCCGCCGCCTTTGCTATTTGATGAATACCCGCAGCAGATTCTCTTGTCACTGAATTAATACCTTCAATACTCTTGCTTATTTCTTCAGCAGCAGATGTTTGTTCTTCACTAGCCGCAGCTACTTGCGTAATAATATCCAAGACGGTATCTGCGCCATCAATAATTTCTTTTAGAGAAACTCCGGCTTTTTGGGCTAAGACTTTTCCTTTTTCTACTTCCTCTTTGCCTTCTTTCATAGAGCCGACCGCTTCGGAAGTATCTTTTTGAATTTGCTTAATCATATCTGCAATTTCTTTGGTAGCTTTTGTTGTACGCTCTGCAAGTTTGCGTACTTCATCAGCAACAACAGCAAACCCTCTTCCTTGTTCACCGGCGCGGGCAGCTTCAATTGCAGCATTTAATGCCAATAGATTTGTTTGATCTGCAATATCTTCAATCACTTGAACAATTTCACCAATTTGATTGCTGCTGTTGCCAAGGGTTTCTACAGTGGCGGCAGACTTGTTTACTACTTCAGCAATTCTAACCATTCCTTTTATTGTTTCATCAACCACTTTTCCACCTTCAACGGCTTTAGATCCGGCTAATTTTGCATTCTCGGCAGCCATTGATGTATTCTTTGTGGTTTCGTAAATAGTGCGTGTCATTTCTTCAACGGCAGATGCAACTTCCGCTGTTTGAGATGACTGTTCTTGAGAACCCGCAGCCATTTCTTCTGTTGATGAGGAAATTTGTGTGCTAGCACTTGCAGTAGCTTGCACAGCTTGGCGTACTTCCGTAAGTACAGATGATAAAGAATCTCCCAATTGATTTATGCTATTGAGCATAATCTTGTGATCACCCTTATATTCACCTTCCATCTTTACTGAAAAATCTCCACTTGCCATTCTTGCCAAAACTGCAGAGCCTTCATTAATTGGAATTAGAACTTCATCAAGAGTAGAATTAATTCCAGTTACAATTTCCTTAAAGCCACCGGCATATTTTGCTGCATTGCCTCTTGTTTTAAGTTTTCCTTCTTGAGCGGCTTGTGTGAGTTGGTTTAATTCATCAATTAAACTTTTTAGTGTGTCTTTGAGTTTTTGCATACTCTTGGAAAGCACATCTTTTTCCGAGCTCTGATTGATTACTACATTCATATCGCCAAGGGCAATTCTATCTGCTACCTCAGCTTTCTCATTTATATTAATAACCATCTCGTGAAAGGATTTCTGAAGTGTTCCAAATTCATCTTCTCTCGTCACATCTATCTTAAAATCTGTGTCTCCCCTTGCAACTCGCTGTGCAGCCCCTTGCAAACTTAGAATCGGACGAGTAATAAACCTGGACATTAAATATCCAACAGTTATTGCCACCGCTAAAGCTATAATAAGTCCCAGCAAAATTGAATTATTTAGTGCAGAGACCTCATCTTCTACATCATCAACATAAATACCGCTGCCTACAACCCAGCCCCATTCTTTAAGTAACTGCACATAAGAAATTTTTGGTTGCGGCTCTGTGCGACCGGGTTTATCCCATGAGTATTCTACAAAGCCAGCACCTTTAGCTTGTGCAACTTTTACAAATTCACGGAACAAATAAACTCCATTTGGGTCTTTATTGTCAGAAATATTTGTTCCATCCAGTTGTGGTTTGAGTGGATGCATAACCATCTTCGGTTCTAAATCATTAATCCAAAAGTATTCGGATTCGTTGTACCGAAGAGTTTTAACAGCTTCAATCGCTTTTTGCTGAGCTTCTTCTTTTGATAGAGTACCGCTAGCTTCCATTGCGATGTAGTTTTTTATTACTGCTGCCGATACTTCGACTATGTGCTTTGTTGCCATACGCTTCTCATCAAACAGATGTGTTTTAACTGTTGGAAGCAGATAGACGAACAAGAATAGAACTAATGGTAGGAGGGATAATACAACAAGTGCCAGTAGTTTGTAAACGATCCCCCAATCCTTTAGTTTTTTGATCTTCATTTTAGATCCCTTTTGTTTTAGAAAAATAGATACATACTCATGATTCCCCTTATGTTTGTTACGTTTTTAGTGTTGTTAACTTTAGCATATCTATCAATTGAACCATAAGAAGCTGTTGTAACTTCAACCTCCGCGGCAATTCTAAATTTTCCGTAATTAAGCAACAATCTTGGTGAAACACGAAACATCTTTTCAATGTTACTTACGCGTGTAAATAGAGCTCCGCTAAGTTCGTTTTCACTTCCTAAATTTTTTGTATACCCAATAAATATACCGGGCTGAACATCTGTCCCAATACTTAAATCAGTCCATAGAGAGTATGCACGTAGCGCTGCATATTCTTCAATGCCCGTAATTGAATTAGCGGATTTGATTGCATACCCGCCTAACATCATTAAATCGGTGTTGTTTCCCCCGTAGACATATTCAACCGACCAATTAAATGTTCCGCTCTTAAATTTCAAGTAGCTCAACACAGAAGAACTAGCAATAGTTTCATCTGTTTTTATTTTTTTTGTTGTTTCCAATCTTGGAGTAAGCGCTTTATAATCAAAACCGGCGCCGGCAATTAAACTTTCACTTTTGTATTGTAGCTGAATATGTGAATTTGGGATAACCGAGTTTCGCAAGTAAACAGAACTGAAACCGGTAGGCCCGTTGCTTGTAAAATCTCGCTGACTGCAGAGAGCTATAATTAAATTAATATTGTCGAACGACTGTGTAAGTCGAATTTGCGGATTACGGGCAAAAGGTTGAAAAGGAACACCGGTGTTAAATGAAACTACTTGCGGAAATACTTCTGCAACAAACATTGGATGCCATGTTTGCCCAACAAGCAATATTGTTGAATTCCATGCTAAGGTGATATAAGCATGACGAAGGCGAAATCCATTTACGTCAGCCTCGGAAGTTCCAAAAAATTCTCCTTCAATCATGCCTCCGGTTTTTGCACCAAGCGCCTCCGGACCCGTAATTTTTGCGTTCAGCCTTGTTTGAATTGAAAGTGCATTGAAGTTGGACTTATCGTTTATGTCTTGTCCGTTAAGATCAAGACTCTCATTAGTCGGATACAAAAGAAAATGTCCTTCCCGGATACTAACAACTTGACGGGAATCAAATATAAAATCCGACTTAACAAAACCGGATAGTTTTATTACCTCCCCAATTTGTTGTGTATAGGCCGTACTCATATACAGTATGGCCAGTAAGAAAAAAATTTTCTTCATTGATCCTCCTAAATTAGTTCTGCTGCTTGTTGGTATTGTACTATCGTACACTTTTGAAATTGTTTAAGTCTTGTTATGATTTATATCATACTTCAAAAAAAGAAATGTGAGTTTTGTAGAAACCACTAAACGGTTATTCAGAAGATGTTCTTAATCCTCTAAACTTCTAGTATCTGGAAGGTATTTATTGTGTTTCAGTTTTGCATAAGATTACTATTGGTTAATGCGGTAAATCCTCCTATTCCGTTGTTGCCAAGTTTGAATCGCGAAATCATTTCTTGTAGAGAAACCGTTAGGTTGCTTAAATCCTCTGCGGCTCTGGCTATTTGAGATATTCCGGTGCTTGTCTCGCGAGTTACGTTGTTGATACCTTCAATATTTCTGCTAATCATTTCGGAAGAAGTAGATTGCTGTTCGCTTGCAGCGGCAACTTGCACTGCTGTATCACGAACTTTTTCAGCACCAGTTATAATCTCAACTAGAACAATACCGGCCTCATTTGCGAAGTGCTTGCCGTTTTCTACCTCTTTAGTACCTACTTTAATTGAACTAACTGCTTCATGAGTATCTTTTTGAATTTCTTTAATCATTCCGGCAATTTCTTTAGTAGCCTTGCCTGTTCTTTCTGCAAGTTTTCTCACTTCATCAGCAACAACAGCAAAACCACGGCCTTGTTCTCCTGCACGCGCTGCTTCTATAGCTGCATTTAGAGCTAGCAAATTCGTTTGATCAGCGATATCGTTAATAACCTGTACAATTTCTCCAATCTTATCGCTATTCTTTCCTAATGTAAAAACTGTTTCAGCAGATTTCTCAACCACCTCGCTAATTCTTTCCATACCTTCTATTGTTTGCTTTACAACTTTACCGCCATGCATAGCTTTATCGCCAGCTTCTTTAGCAGTCTCAGCAGCGTAACTTGCATTCTTAGTGTTATCCATAATTGTACGGGTCATTTCTTCTATGGAAGTCGCAACTTCAGCAGTTTGAGATGATTGCTCTTCCGCACCCGCAGCCATTTCTTCCGAACTTGATGATATTTGATTAGCCGCACTTGCTGTGGCAGAGATAGCTTCTCCAACTTCTGATAATGCATTAACTAACGAATCTGCAACTCTGTTGATACTGTCCTTTATTAACTTAAGATCACCTTCATATACACCTTCGACTCGCTTAGTAAAATCGCCGGAAGCCATCACTGCTAAAATATCCGAACCCTCTTTGATAGGTACAATAATAGAATCGAGAGTTTTGTTAAGCCCTTCAATAAGATTTTTGTAACCGCCACTAAATTTTTTGGAAGCCCCTCTAAAAACTAAATCTCCATGACTTGTAGCAGTTACAAGTGAATTAATTTCGCTGGTAAGCATTTCAAGAGAATCAACTTCTTCATTAAAGCAGACTGCTAGTTCATCATTATCCGAAGCCGGTGTTACTTTTACAAAGACACCGCGAGAAATATTTTGCGCTGCGTGAATTTTTTCTCTTTGAGCATCGCGTAACTCAATCAACATTTCTTGCATTTCTCCAAATTCATCTTTGCTCTTAATTTCTATTTCGGCGTTGTAATCACCTAAAGAAAAATTCTTAATCAATTTCTTAAATTCTAATATTGGCTTTGTTATTGTGGGAGCTACTTTGAACAAAGAAACAAATGCGATGATAGCCCCTATTCCCATTCCGAGTATAATTATCCAACGGGCACCGGAAAGTTCGCTTGCTATTTTGGCATTAAGGTTTTCTCCGAATAAATCAAGATGCTTTTCAACTTGAGAGAACTGTCCAGATAATTTTGCAGCTATTTCTTCTCCCGAAGTAGTTGAAATAACAGACGCCATTTCCTTATCATTCATTAATCCGGCACTTATAACAGCATCTATTACACCGTTTTTATATTCCCTCCAGACTTTATTTGTAGCAACTATTTCATTCTTCAGAGTCTCATCTATTTCCATTTTTTCGAGACGCGCAAAAATCTCATCTACCGCTTTCTTCTTTTCCTCTATGTACTTAATATTAGCTTGTGAGGAGGCTTCGAATCCATCAATCGAGAACTTCATCCCCACGTACTGAATGCTTTTGAAATTCAATATCAGTTCTTTGATTTCGTTTTTGGGATTAAAGTAGGCTTCATTCAACTCTTGCTTCTGTTCTTCAACACGAAACATTTCGAATAACGCTGTGCATGCAATAATTGTAGAGGCGGCCGCAATACCAAATACCGCTAGCTGGATTTTCTGTACAAGCTTTAGATTTTTGAAATTTATTTTTTTCACGTCTTCTTCTCTTGCGAGTTAAAATCTATTTATTTTTTATCAGCTGGAAATAATAAGCACTTAAATATTTTTGAACACCAATAAGAACAATCATAACGCTAGACTATTGAAACAACTATTATCAGACCAATTCAAATGCGCTTCATGGTACTATGAAGCGCATAAAATATTCACAATTTGAAAAAGCCATCATTTTTTTCCGGCACATGACTATTTATGGAAGTTTGAAAACTATTGCTAAAGCTAATTTAGCTTTTACATTGGCCCCAAGGTTTTGACCTGGAGTAAATTTTGTTTTCTTGATTGCGCGGATAGCTTCTTCATCGCAACCATTGCCCAGTCCTTTTACAATTTTTACATCATCAACATCACCGGATTGATTGATTAAAGCCAAGCAATACACTTTACCTTCTGTTTTGCTTTTCAAAGCAGATTCGGGATAGTTAATTTTTTTAACTATCGCTTCATTACCGCCTATAGGTGCTGGAGCTTTTTCGATGCCAATCTCATATTCTTCGTCCCCGGGAAATAGATTGCTTGCAACAGCATTTGTATTAATCAGTGAAAATAAAAATGCTAATGCTACTAATGTGTAGATGGTTTTGATATTAAAGAGCTTCATTATTGGGAACCTTATCGTTTTGTTTTTAACTAGGTAGTTTAAAATGAATTGCTATTGCCAACTTTGTTTTTACGCTTACACCTTTATCCTGACCGGGAGAGAATTTGGATCTTTTTACCGCTCGTGCGGCCTCTTCGTCGCATCCACCGCCAATTCCCTTTACTACTTTAACTTCGTCTACATCTCCGGATTCATTGATATAAGCGAGAACATATACTTTACCTTCGGTTTTTGTTCTCATTGCTAGTTCCGGATAAGTGGCCCTTTTCATTATTGCTTCCAAACCACCAATAGGGGCTGGGGCTTTTTCTACTGCTATAGAATATTCTTCTTCGCCAGGGAATAACTTTTCCCCTTTGGATTCTGTTATTACAATAAAAAAAAGGACTACTGCTACTACTGAATAAAACATGGCTCTAAAATCGAATGAATTTTTCATTTGTACCTCCTTGTAAATTAAAAATCCCTTTAACACTCAATCTTTGGTTTTATTATCGAAATCAATTTCATTCTTTAAAGAATACTTTTATTTTGAACAATTTTTTCTCAAAAGGGAACCGTTTTTAAGCTATATTTTTGCACTCTAATTATTCAGATACATCTTTTCCATTTTGGTTAAAAAATTGTTTTTTCTTCCGGAAGAACTGGTTACTGTTTCATTCTCTCGTATTTTAAATCTACCGACTAATTCTTGCAGATTAATTGTTAATCTGGATAAATCCTCTGAAGCGCGAGCAATTTGACCTATGCCAGCTGAGCTTTCTTGCGTAACATTAGATAGCGCTTCAATGTTTTTACTTATTTGTTCGGCTGCGCTGCTTTGTTCTTCACTTGCAGCCGCAACTTGCATAGCCATATCAACAACAACTTCAGCTCCACCAATAATTTCTTTAAGTGATTGCCCGGCTTGATCTGCCAAGAATTTTCCATGCTCAACTTCTTTTGTTCCTTCTTCCATAGAAGCCACTGCGCCAACTGTATCTTTTTGAATTTGCTTAATCATAACAGCAATTTCTTTAGTAGCTTTAGTAGTTCTCTCGGCAAGTTTTCTAACTTCATCTGCTACAACCGCAAAGCCACGTCCTTGTTCTCCGGCGCGGGCGGCTTCTATAGCCGCATTCAACGCAAGTAAATTTGTCTGATCTGCTATATCATCAATTACTTGAACAATTTCTCCAATCTGCTGACTGCTTCTTCCTAATGCATGAACTGTTTCGGCGGATTTTTTAACAACTTCAGCAACTCTATTCATTCCTTCTATCGTTTCATTTACTACCCGTCCGCCTTCTTTTGCAATAATGCCGGAGTTCTTAGCTGCTTCTGCTGCACTGGAGGAATTGCGCGTAGTTTCTAAAATTGTTTTCGTCATTTGTTCTACAGAGCTTGCTATTTCCGCAGCTTGACTGCTCTGTTCTTGTGTACCGGCAGCCATTTCTTCCGAGGATGATGAAATTTGATTACTTGCACTTGCTGTTGCATGAACTGCTGAAGATACTTCTGCAATCATCTCTTTCATTTTTTCGACCGATTGATTGAAATAATCGAACATCTTTCCGATGCTGTCATCTTTAATTTCGCAATCAACGCTTATAGTCAAATCACCATCTGAAAACTGCTGAATCGCTTCCAACATTTTATTTGTCGATCTGCTTAGATACGATTCTAATTTCTTTTGTTCGGTAATTGCAGTCACAGATTCGATTGCTCCTATTAGCTCTCCATTACTATCAACTAACGGAGCGCCTGTGTAAATAATTGGGATTTCATTCCCTTGTGGTTTAGCTATAGTCTCAGCAGTAACGTTTCTTTTAAGTTTCATTGCTTGATTTACTGCGCAGCTTTCTGTCTGGCAATGCCCGGTCCTAAATTGATCGTAACATTTTTTTCCAATAACTTCTTTCTGATTTTTACCTACGACATCGGCTCCAACCTTATTCATATACTGAATGTTAAATTCTTTATCAACAGCCATAATCGGTGCCGGAATATTTTCCAGATACTGAATTAGTAGCTGGACCTTTTGTTTCATTGTCATAAACGTTTGAGTAAGTGTTCCCAATTCATCTTGGCTAGTTGCTTCCAGCGTAATATTATAATCGCCTTCTACCATTTTTGTGGCAGCAACTGTTAAGTTTGTAAGTGGCGCCCCAACATATTTTTTTATAAAGAAGAATGAGATGGCAAGCGTTACGCTGATAGTAAGCAATGCTAAAATTATTGCAATCCAGCGTTGACTTGCTAAATCGGAATACGTTTCTTCTAATGAATATCTTACACTCACTATTGCTAAAGGCTCGCCGGTTGACGAACTATGACAACTATTGCATGTTTCATCCGACAGAATGGGTTCTATTGTCCGCAAAACAGAAATGTCTTTAAATGTTTCCGAAAGTGTTAATTGCTTTTTTGATTTGAGTACAGCTAATTCGTCCTTATCCATTTTGGACTCTGACTCGGCAGTAATTTTATTAGTAGGAGTAATTCTCAGTTCAGCTAAATTTTTTGCTGTTTTAAGTTTCTCTATATATGGCTCAACATCAGTTGCCCCTTGCGCCATAGAAAAAGATATAGAGTTAATAATCACTTGACTTAGATTATGATTTTCTTGACCCGCTGCATCTAGTTTAGAACTTTTTTGATTTGTTACTAAGATGACTAGCATTATAGTCAGAGTTACGAATAACGACGCGGCAACTATTGCGGCTACTTTTTTTGATATTGAACGATGCATCACTTCCCCTATTAAGTTAACAATTACTATATAATTGAACACAAAGTCTATTGCATAGTAATCATCGGTTGGAACGTTTTTTATCTTTAGTTGCGAAGTTGTAAACGGTAACTATTTGTTGTAAAGGTTGTTTTTAACGGATTGAATAAAAAAAAGGGAGACTCACCGTCTCCCTTTTTCATTCTAATGACTGATAAGTTTGCCGCTGGAATGAACCGCCAGCTGGTTGTAGCTTGATCCATCGAATTGATTGTAGCTATTACCAATCTTAAATCTTGAGATAAGTTCTTGTAGATTAATTGTTAGTCTATTTAGGTCTTCGGACGCTCGTGCAATTTGTTGTATGCCGGTTGCGCTTTCGTTTGTAACATGATTGATTGCTTCTAAATTCTTACTTATTTGTTCTGCGGCACTGGATTGTTCTTCACTTGCAGCAGCAACTTGAGTAACAATATCAACAACTTCTTGTGCCCCGGTAATAATTTGAGCAAGAGATTTTCCGGCTTCATCGGCAAGCTCTCTTCCCTTATCAACCTCCAATGTTCCGGAAGTCATAGAAATTACCGCTTCGGATGTGTCTTGTTGTATTTGCTTAATCATAGTAGCAATTTCTTTTGTAGCCTTTGTTGTACGTTCAGCAAGCTTACGAACCTCATCCGCAACAACTGCGAAACCTCTTCCTTGCTCACCAGCACGTGCAGCTTCAATAGCAGCATTTAAAGCAAGTAAATTTGTTTGATCAGCAATATCATCAATCACTTGTACAATTTCTCCAATCTGATCGCTGCTCTTTCCAAGCTGTTGAACTGTTTCGGCAGATTGTTTTACTACTGTTGCAATTCGGTTCATACCTTGTATAGTTTCATCAACAACTTTTCCGCCCTGTTTTGCTATTGAACCGGCGTTCTTTGCTGTTTGAGAAGCATTAGAAGCATTTTGAGTTGTATCCATAATTGTTTTGGTCATCTCATCAACTGCGCCCGCAACTTCCGATGTTTGCGAACTTTGTTCCTGAGCACCGGCGGCCATTTCTTCGGCTGAAGAAGATATTTGACTGCTTGCACTTGCTGTTGCTTGAATTGCTGCACTTACATCACTTAATGCATTATTAAATGATTCTGCCAAATGATTAATGTTATCTTTTATATCTTGAAAATCGCCGCTGTAAGTTCCCACCATTCTAGCAGTTAGATCACCTTCAGCAATTTTATTTAGTACTTCGCTTGATTCTTGTAACGGTGCTACAACAGCATCCAGCGTTTCGTTAACACCACTAATTATTTCTTTGTAACCACCGGAATACTTACTTGCGTTGCCTCTAGTGGAAAGTTTTCCTTCAACAGCAGCCTTGCTCAATGCTACGGTTTCCGCCTCAAGTCCTCTAAGCGATTCAACCACTTTTTGCATTGATTTGGAAAGCGCATCTTCATCCGATCTTACATTTATTTGAACAGTTAAGTCACCAGCGGCAAGTTTTTCTGCAGCAACAACTTTTTCTTTAATTCCTTCAATCATCAACCCAAATGATTTTTCCAAATTACCAATTTCATCTGTAGTTCTAGATTCTATAGAAATATCTACATTACCAAGAGCCAGCTTATCTGCAGTCTCTGCTAATTTGTTTAGGGGAGCCCCTATTTTATTGGCTAACCAAAATCCAAATCCTAGTGATAGCAGTATTCCGATAACAGTAAAAACTATTAATTTAGATCTATCAACTGACCCCTCACTCTCGATGGAACGATTAGTATCTTCTGCATATTTTTGGTTTAAAAGTGTTAATTCCTCAACCGAGGCTTGAACTTTTCCGTAATAAGTTTCTATATCGCCACCCAACATAACTTTAACCTCATCCATGGCCCCCATCGACATAAAGCTCAACGCCGCATCTAAATTGGATTTATAAGCCTTATAGTTTTCGTCAATTTTTTTAACATGCGTTCTTTCTTCGTCTGTCAAATTGCCGCTCGAATATTCTTTCCAAGATTTATCAACCTTTGCAAGAGCAATTTTTATTTTTTCTAAGTGCTCTTGGGCGTCTTGAGGTGTGGGAGCGTTAACAACTTTTTCAGCATTCAACGTTGCAAATATAAGCTGAGATTCAACTTGTGAGATTCGTTCAATTGAAAGAAGTCTGTTTTGATATAAATCCTTTGCACCAAATTCAGCATCCATCAATCCACCCCAACCTACATAGGCTACAACAAGAGTAATAAATGAAACCAGAGAAATACTAGCCAATAACTTAAATCGAATATTTTTGTTCAAGAACCAATTCATTTGCTTCCTCGTCATTTTAGGTTAATAAAATTCCGCTACACCTTGCGATGTACCCTATCAGAATTCTATTTTTTTTCTATTATGAAACTGCTTGTAAATCCACATGCTCTTCAGAGTTGAGAACCTTCTCAAGATCAATCAGAATAAGTAATCTATCTTCAAGTTTACCAACCGCCCGAATGAACTCAGAATCAACACCAGTTACAATTTCCGGCGGTGCTTCAGTTATATTCATAGGAATTCTTAGTACTTCTTTCACCGCATCAACAATAAACCCAACCGTCTTACCAACAATTTCTACTACTATAATTCTAGTATCTTTATCATGTTCTTTCTTTTCTAACTTTAATCTGGTCCGTAAATCGATGATTGGAATCACTCTTCCGCGCAGATTAATCACACCTTCAACAAATTCCGGTGCATTTGGCACTTTTGTTATCTGTGTCATTTTATTAATTTCTTGAACATTCAAAATATCAACTCCAAACTCTTCATTTGCAATTTTAAAGCTGACTAACTGGAGTAGTTCGTTTGATTCGGTTTTTGCTTGAGCTACTGCACTCATTTTCTCTCCACTCTTTGATAAATTATTACATTACTATAATCGAAATGAGTCTTATAAAGTTTAGATTAAAAATTTAAAAATGAATTTTAGGCAAAATTTGGAGGTTAAGATGCGGTGATTAAGGAAGTTCTTTTTTAATCAAATTTTGTTCTGATAATAAGGAATCGGTTTGAATAATAAGAGTAATCCCTTTGCAATAATTTTAAACACAGCAAAATTTGCTCTCTTTAGAGTATTAATTTCTTTAGTCAGTTTTATCGTTTTTTTATTACGAGTAATACTAACATGGCATAATCCACTATTTGTATTTACGCTAACGAGTATCATCATTTACTCCAAATTCTAATAAGAAGAAACAAATTCTATTCCATTCTCAAATCAATTATCGAAAGCAATTTCCAAAATTTCAATGGCTAATATTGTGCATGGTTATATAATTGGACAGTTTGTTTAGATATGATGAAATAAATCAATTGCTGAGTGCTACCTTTATACGTTTTTAGACTCAATTGCTAGCTTTTATCGGTGAATGATCATACACGCTTCGCACAACCACCACACCCAGTGGCATTCGATTTGCGCACGTACATTCTAAACTTATAAAAAGTGGAGTACTCCTTTGTCATCCTCACTTAACAGTAGAAAGAAAGCCTTCCGGATTTTTCCGGCAGAAAGGGCTCTTCGAGACAACTTAGCTAAAAATCACGCTTGGATTCGTTTGATGATTGTTTTTTATGCATTGCTATTTATGATTGTTGTGTTGGGTTCAACCTTTCCGATTGGAATAATGCAGATTTCCAATTCTCTGTTCTTTGGAACAGCCGTATTTATGCTTGCAATATTTTTTGCTTTTATATTTACTAAAAAGAACAGAGCTAAGAAAGACGAGCTTCTAAAGTGCGGATCTATAATCGCTGTCTTTCAACAAATAGCAGAAGCTGTATTCATATCAGATTCCTCTAGCAAAATTATTAATGCAAATCCGGCTGGACTTAAACTACTCGGTTACTCAGAACATGAGGTTTTAAATAAGTCTTTGCAAGACTTTGCTGTGGAAACAAGTACAGAACAATCATTTCGATCGGAAGACGAAACTACTCTTTACCAGACTGAATGTATTTTCCTTCGTAAAGATCAGACACGATTAATTACCGGCGTAACAAAACAATTTTTAGATGATGGGAAAATTTTAGAGATTGTTAGAGATATTAGTGATGCAAAAGCCGAGCTCCAAAGAACCGAAGATTTAATAGAAGAATTAAAGTATGAAAGAGATTTACTGGAAGAGCAATCCGCAGAATTAGTTTACATGAGTTCCCAGCTGGAAGAGTCGGAACGTATCCAAAAAGAATTAAATGCTGAAAAAGATAAATTCTTCTCGATAATAGCACATGATCTTAAAAGTCCATTTGCCGGAATAATGGGATATACGACATTGCTAATAGAAGAATTTGATTTACTGAACAAACATGAAATGAAAGAGTTTATTGCTTCGCTGGATAAATTATCCAAAAATACTTTTAAGCTTATTGAGAACTTACTGGACTGGTCACGTCTTCAAACCGGAAAGATGAAATGTAACCCTATAAAAACACAGTTGTATGAAAGCATTTTATATGCTACAAGTCTAGTTTCTGCAAATGCAGAAAGAAAAGAAATTAGAATTTGCAATGAAGTGCTTGAAGATCCTTTTGTAAATGCCGACGAGAGAATGTTGAACTCTATATTGGAAAATTTGTTAAGTAACGCAATCAAATTTACGCCGCGCGGAGGTAAGATTACAATTTCAACTAAACCAGTAAATGTTTTTCACGAAATTACAATAAAGGACACTGGCGTTGGCATGAGTCCAGAAGTGTTGGAAAAGATTTTCCGAATAGATGCCAACTATACAACTCTTGGAACTGAACACGAGAAAGGAACCGGACTAGGAGTAATTCTCTGCAAAGAAATGATTGAGCGTCAAGGGGGAGCCATAAAAGTAGAAAGCGAACTCAGTATTGGAACAAAATTCAGCTTCATTCTTCCAATGTGGATTGAGCCAGATGAAATAACAAACGAGACAAAAATAAATTAATGCATACTTATTTCGAACATTTTGAACTTAGCAACACATATTCACTCGATAACTTTGCTTTTGGAGTTTTCCGGGTAGACAAAGCTGGCAAGTTAGTATTTGTTAATAAATACATGCTTCAGCTTCTCGGTTTCGATAACTATTCCGAATTACAAGACGGTATTAAGGGTTCATATGCATTAAAGGTATGTTTCGATCCAAAGAGGCTTGTATCATTTATAAAAGATTCACAAAAAACATTTTATGAATATAAGTGGACAACTAAGAATGGTCAGAAAAAACTGCTTAGGGAGTTTGGACATGAAGTAATAATCGATCCAGACACAGTTTATTACGATTGCGTAGTAGAAGATGTTTCTGAGAAAAGTTTGATAGATAGACTTTTTCAAGATATTAAATCAAGTGACTACTCTGTTTTAAAAGCTATACCCGATTATATTTTGATAGTCTCAAAGAATGGCGATATTGTTGAATCGAAAAATAATTTCCATCAGTTATTTTCAAAAAAAAATACATCCACGATTCTTACTCTTGATGAAATTTTTGAGCCGGCAATAGCCGAAACAACAGTTCAATTGATAAATGAAGTTTTGGAAACCGGCGAAACAAAATCTTTTAGTTTTGAATACAATTTGCTTGGAACCCAGAAGTTTTTTGAAGCCAGATTTGCTATACGCAGTTATGATGAAGCTCTGATGATTTTAAGAGACGTTACCCAGCAAAAAATTGCAGAGCAGCAAGTATTAAAGTTCACCGAAGAGCTTAAACAACTCAATGCAACAAAGGACAAATTCTTCTCAATAATCGGTCACGATTTACGCACACCTATAAATGGACTTCTGAATTACTCTGAAATCTTAAGTGAAGAGTGTGATGTACTTTCTAAAGAAGAAATAAAAGAATTTGCCGGATACATTGGCGAAATTGCGAGAACAACAAACACATTGTTAAACAATCTGCTTGAGTGGTCAAGAATTCAAAGCGGAAAAATTGCATTTGAGCCAAAAGAAATACACCTTTATTTAATAGTAGATAAAATTTTCAGACTTCTAAGCGCTATGGCCTTAAGCAAGCAAATTAAACTAATCAATAATGTTCAAGCCGACTTGATTTGTTATGCAGATGAAAACATGCTGCAATCAATTATTTTGAATATTACAAGCAACGCAATTAAGTTTACTAATCTCGGAGGTCAAATTCGGATTGATTCAACAAAATTTGACGAGTATGTAAAAATCTCTATAGCAGATAACGGCGTTGGAATAACTGAAGAAAACATTAAATTATTACTTGATAGTAATATTACTTTTACAACTCTTGGAACCGTAAAAGAAAAAGGAACCGGACTGGGATTGATGTTAAGTAAAGAGTTTGTAAAAATACACAATGGAAATATATGGGCAGAAAGTGAATTGGGAAAAGGAAGCACTTTCAGTTTTACTATAAGGAATAATTATTCTACACAAGCATAAAGGATTTTCTTTGCTAAAATTTTTAATTATAGAAGACGATGAAGCAGCAAGAACTCTCTTAAAAGCAATTCTCAAGAAGAATTTTGCTTGTGTTGTGTTGGAAGCTGAAAACGGCGAAGTGGGCTTAAACATATTAAAAAGTGATACACCAAACATAATACTGCTGGATATAAATATGCCTGTTATGGATGGAAATGAAATGCTCGCCCTACTTAAATCCAATCCACTTTTCAGAACCATTCCCGTTGTTGTTATTACCGCCATGAATGATAAAGGAATGGTTGCTTCACTTTTAGAAAAAGGAATTTGCGATTATTTATTAAAGCCAATCGAAATAAATGAAACTGTAAAAAGGTTAAATAGAATTATCGCAAGAATGATTGGGAGGAATGATTCGTCTAACTTAGATGCCGGACTTAAGGATAATTTTGGATCACCTAGATTGCTTCTCGTGGAAAATGATCATAAAGCAAGAGAACAATTTCACAAACTGCTTGGCACTAAATTCATAATACAAGACGCCAAAAACGGCACTGAAGCACTTTCCTTTTTTACTAAGTTTTCGCCTCGCTATATTGTTGTAAGTGATAAAATTGGATTGCTTGATAAAAGAATTATTACACAGAAGATTCGTGAAATTGCCAGCGAGGATGAAACATCAATTTTTTTGATTGTTACAGATGTAAAAGCTGTTTCTACAAAAGTTTTTGTTTTTGACGGAATAATAAAGAAAACAGAGGATGCTGAACAATTCAAGCAAGAAATACTAAATAAAATCCTTGGCAATGAGGCATCAATTGCTGATGAATCTTAAGAGAGATTAAATGAAATCGAGCAAGAAAGGCGAAACAAAAAAAATAAAGACACCGGCAAAAAATGCCATAAATTCAAAGAAGAAATCTTCTCAAAAAAGCGACGGTTTGCTGGAAGCTTTTTTTACTCAGTCACTAGACGGCTTTTTCTTCATGGAAATGACGAAACCTTTAGATTGGGAAAAATCCACGAACAAAGATTTAGCTTTGCAGCAGTTTTGTAAGAATCAAAAAGTAACTAGAGTTAACCAAGCATTTTTAGATCAATATGATGCAAAGGAGTCTGAAATTATTGGGCTTTCCCCGGCTGATTTTTTTATTCACAATCCCCAGCAAGGGTTGGAAGTTTGCAAACAAATCCTAGAATTAGGACAC
Source organism: Melioribacteraceae bacterium (assembly GCA_041675645.1). Lineage (GTDB taxonomy): Bacteria > Bacteroidota > Ignavibacteria > Ignavibacteriales > Melioribacteraceae > Stygiobacter. Next base: position 9,469 of record JBAYTN010000008.1, on the reverse strand, counting down.
ACAACAATTGTTACAGATGAAAGAAAAATTAACGGGTCTCAAATTTGGATCGAGGGCAATTATTTTCTCTTTAAGAACGAGAAGAATCAAATTACGGGATTGTTTGGTATTCAAAGAGACATTTCCGAGAAACTACGCATAGAGCAAGAGCTTGTTTCCAAAGAAGCTTATTATAGATCTCTATTTCACGACAATCCCCACCACATGTTTATTTATAATTTAGAGACACTTCGTTTTATTTCTGTTAATGAATCTGCTCAAAAATTCTACGGTTATTCGCAAGAAGAATTCCGCACCATGACAATCAAAGATATTTCTCCAAGAGAAGAATGGGATAGAATTGATCGGATTTCAAATAAAGCCCTAGCAGATGGCTTACCAACCTTTACAAAAGATTGGCGGCATATAAAAAAAGATGGTTCAGTAATTTACGTTGATATCCGCGCCCAGAGCATTATTTACAAAGGAATAAAAGCCCGAATAGGAGTAACTACAGACGTTACCGAATCACACCACCTTCAAGATATCTTAAAAAGTAGCGAAGAAAGCTTTAAAGGTTTGTTCAATTCAGTACAGAATGCTATCTATATTCAAGATCAAATGGGACGCTTCCTTGATGTTAATCAAGGAGCCGAAAACATGTATGGCTACAATAGATCCGAGTTTATTGGCAATACTCCCGAGTTTCTCTCAGCACCGGGATTGAATGATTTGCAACAAATTAGCAAATACTTAGAAGCTACTTATTCTGGAAAAGGCCCCTCATCATTCGAGTTTTGGGGATTAAGAAAAAATGGAGAAATCTTTCCTAAGCACGTTACCGTAAGTAAAGGAACTTACTTTGGCCAAGAAGTACTTATTGCAGTTTCTGCTGATATGACAGAGCAAAAATCCGTTGAACAATCTCTTGCTGTATCTGAAAATAACTTTAAAACACTTTTCAAAAATATTTACGATGCTGTGATTTTGCATGATATAAACGGCTATATAATTGAAGCTAACGAACGAGCTCTTGAACTATACGAAACATCTTACCACCAGATAACCCATTCCAACATAAAGGATCTAAGCGCAGACACTGCAGATCAAATAACCAGATTAGAAGACATTTGGAAAAGTGTTTCGAGGGGTTCCAACTTAGTTTTAGAATGGAAAGCCAAAAGACCAATCAGCGGAAACCTATTTGATGTAGAGATTTCACTAAGAAAAAGTGTGTGGACGAACAAAGAAGTTATCATTTCAATTGTAAGAGATGTTACAGAGCGTAAAAAAGTTGAGCTGGATTTACGTGAACGGGAAGAAAGTTACAGAGAACTCTTCAATACAATAAGTGATGCTATTTATATTATAGATGAAAATGGTTACTTCGTTAACATAAACAACGGTGCAGAGAAGATGTACGGTTATACTCGTGAAGAGTTGGTCAATAAGACACCCGCATATCTTTCTCCCAAGGGTATGAATGATCTAATTAGAGTTAATGAATATCTCACAGAAACTTTTAAAACTGGTAAAATAAATCAATTTGATTTTTACGGATTACGTAAAAACGGAGAGGTGTTTCTCAAAAGCGTAATCATCAACCGTGGGAAATACAATGGTAAAGATGTAATAATCGCAATCGGAAGAGATATTTCCGATAGAAAAAAAGCAGAGGAAAAACTTAAGGAAAGCGAAGAGCGCTTTAGAAATATTTACGAAAGCGCTCCGATAGGAATATTCAGAACGACACCCGATGGCAAAATTCTAATTGCTAATCCAGCGCTAATAAAAATGCTCGGTTATTCTTCCTTTGAGGAATTATCCTCGCTTGATATTGGGAATCAAGTATATGCCGCCGGCTATTCTCGAAAAGAATTTGTTAAAGATTTGGAGAGAAACGGGAGATTAATAGGCATTGAATTTTCCATGAAGCGAAAAGATGAATCTATAATTTACATTCGAGAAAATGCGCATGTAGTTCGCAATGCTAATGGAAATATTTTATACTACGAAGGCACCATAGAAGATATTACTGAAGGCAAATTGGCAGAGCAAAAATTAATTGCTTCAGAACAACAATTGCGAGAAACCAATTTGATGAAGGATAAGTTTTTATCAATCATCGCACACGATTTACGCTCGCCATTCCAAGGTTTGTTGGGCATTACATCTATACTAATAGATGAAGAAGATTTATCTGTGGAAGAAAGAATTTTGTATGAAAAGAAATTACACGATGGACTTAAAATGCAATTTGCTTTGCTGGACGATCTTCTTGCATGGAGCCGCTTGCAACGCGGAGTAATGGAATATAAACCGGAAGACAATAATCCTAAAGATGACATCGAAGAAATTCTTGTTCCATTCAAGACGGCAATTGAGAAAAAGAATATTATACTCTCCTTTGTGTGCGATAAAAGCATCTGTGCTTTTTACGATAGGAATATGTTTAGCACTATAGTTAGGAACTTGGTTTCAAATGCAATAAAATTTACTACGGATGGAGGTTCGATTTTTGTTCGCGCATTAACAACGGACAAAGACTTAATTATTTCTGTGAATGATAGTGGAATTGGTATCGAGAAAGAAGATTTAAGCAAATTGTTCCGTATCGATTCTCATTTTGTAAGAAGAGGAACTCGCGACGAAGGAGGTTCTGGCCTCGGTTTAGTTCTTTGTAAGGAGTTCGTTGAAAAGCATAATGGTAAATTTTGGGTGGAAAGTACAGTTGATGTAGGCAGCACTTTTAGCTTCAGTATTCCCCAAAAAATAGAAAAGAATTTGAAATGAGAAAAAAAACGACTACGTCGTCAAAAGCAAAAGATAAGATTAAGACAAAAACTAAAAGCCCGGTTGGCAAAAAATCAAAGGCTCTTTCCGGCACAAAGAAGGCAAAGGGTAAACCAAATCTAAAGAATACGCAAAAAGAAAAATCTAATACAGTTTTATTAGCAGAACGATTTAATATTCTCTCAGAGATTACCTCAGATTTTGTTTTTTGTGTTATAATAAATCCGGATAATTCCAAAAAGCTAGATTGGATTTCTGATGGATTCAAGGAAAAAACGGGATTCCAGTTTCAGAATTTATTAAAGAAGAGCGTTTGGAAAAAACATTTTCACAAAGATGATCTTACAATTATTTCAGAACTAAATAGATCTATTTATCAAAACAAATCAGCAACTGCTGAATTCAGACTTATAAACACCAATGGAGACATTTCTTGGCATATCGGAACATTCAAACCGGTTTACGATAAAAAGGAAAAACGAGTAGTAAAATATTACGGCGCTACACGAGACGTAACGGAAAAAAAGAAAATTGAGCTTGACCTTCTGGAGCTTAATAATCAATTAGAAACTAGGATTGAAGAAAGAACAGCTCAGCTAGATAATGCAGTGCAAAATTTAAAGCACGAAGTGAGTATTAGAACAGCAGCCGAAAACCAAGTTAGAGAAAGTGAAAGGATTCTGAGTGATATTGCAAAAAATCTGGACAAGAAACTTCGCGAATCTGAATACAAGCATTTATGGAATATCTTTGAACATTCCGAAATTGCCGCTGCCACATTAGCACAGAACGGATTGTGCCTTAACTACAATAGGGCTGCCGAAAATCTTTTGGGGTTTACTCACGAAGAACTGCCAAATGTTGAAGAATGGCTCAAAAAATTATTTCCGCTGGAATCACAAAGGACAAAAGTTCGCAAAGCAACATACGATGCGATGGATAAGAATATACAATCGCAACATTTTGCGACTGATGTTACTGTAAAATCCGGTGAAGTAAAACATTTGATTATCCAGATATCGAACATTCTTCACGAGGGTAGCCCAATTGGTGTTCAACTAGGCCAATTCATTGATATCACCGAGCAAAAGAGATCGCAAAATTTAATTGACAAAATAGCAGAAGGAATTTCCAACAAGACCGGACAAGAGTTTTTTAATTCACTTGTAGAAAATTTAGCTAAAGCTGTTGATGCAGATTTCGCATTCATTGATTTTGCCGCTAACGAGGATAATTCCCGATTAGAAACTATAGCTGCATACAACTCGGGCAAAATAATTGAAAATTTTTCATATGAACTTTCCGGAACACCATGCGAAAATGTTTACGCTAAAGACTTTCGTATCTATCCAAGTCAAGTTGCAAAAATGTTTCCCGATGATCTAATTCTTAAAGACAATTTAATTGAAGGCTATGCCGGAGTTCCGTTGTTTGCAACCGATGGTAAACCGCTTGGATTACTGGCAGTAATGAGTAAAAAACCCTTTGTAAAATATTCTTTCATCAAAAAGCTCTTGGTAATATTTTCTGCGCGTGCAGCAACCGAAATAGAAAGACAGAAAATTTATGAGGCTCTGGCAGATTCGGAGAATAGATTTAGAATTATCAGTGAGCAAACCGGCGACATAATTTATGATTTTGATTTAGAGAAAAACGTAATACACCGTGACGGCGCCATTAAAAGTATTCTGGGGTATGAAAAGGAAGAATACCAAAGACTAACACGGGAGGAATGGAGAGATCTAATTCATTCTGATGATTTAGAAGCATTTCTTTTAAAGGAAAAAGAAGCGCTTAGCCAATCCTTAAATATTAATCACATCTTTCGCTTTAAGCATAAGAATGGATACTATGTAACTTTGGAAGAAAACGGAGTTACAATGAGGGGATCTTCCGGAAAGATTATACGGTATTTAGGCCGCTTAAGAGATATTACTAGTGAGAGGGCGAGAGAGAAGTATATAGAATTGCAAGCAAATTTATTGAATGGTGCAAGCGATTCGATATTTCTAGTAGATAGCAGAACCAACATTATATACGTTAATCAACGTGCTTGCGAAATTCTGGGATATGAGAAACATGAACTACTGAATCAAAACATCCAGATAATTTCCCCCGTTACTTCCGATCAAGACAACCTCAATCGGGTAAACCTACTTAACGAATCGGGAAGTTTGGTTTTTGAAACAATTCATCAACGCAAAGATGGAACAGTCTTTCCGGTTGAAGTTAACTCGAAGAAAATTATTATTGATGGTGAACCATTTTATCTAAGTGCCGATAGAGATATTACTAAAAGAAAAGAAGCAGAAGCAGAAATAATCGAAAGCGAAAAGAAATACAGACAACTTTACGAATCGGAATCTGATGCTATATTATTGATTGATAACGAAACCGGAAATATACTTGAAGCAAACAGCGCTACAGAAATTATGTACGGTTATAGCAAAGCCGAACTGCTGCAAATGCGTAACACCGACTTATCAGGCGAACCGGCTCATACTAAAAAAGTAACAACTTCTACCCCAATAGAACCAAGCACAGTTGTTAACATTCCTTTAAGAATTCATAAAAAGAAAGATGGGACACTATTTTCTGTAGAAATAACGGGTAGGTTCTTTAATTACCATGATAGAGCCGTTCATATAGCTGCGATCCGGGATATAACAAAGCGAATTGAGACAGAAAAAACATACAAAATTTGGAGCGAAAAAAACGCCAAAGCTCTGGAAATGGCTAAGCTTGGTCATTGGGAATATAAAATTTCTACCGGGAAGTTTTCATTTAACGATCAATATTATTCATTACACAAAACAACAGTTGATTCTGTTGGTAGTTATGAAATGAACGCTCAAGAGTTCGCGCAAAGATTCGTTCATCCGGAAGATTATAATCTTGTTACTACTGCAATTCAAAAAGCGATAGAGTCTTCAGATGATGATTTCGAATATGAATCCGATGCAAGAATTTTACTGGGTGATGGTAATTGGCGGTGGATTACAATTTGGTTTAAAACCGAAAAAGATGAGGCCGGGAAAACAATTAAATTGCATGGTGTTACTCAAGATATTCATGACTGGAAGATTGCGGAGGAAACGCGCGCGCAGCAGCAATATTTAATTGATCAAATGTTGGAAAACGTTCCGGATTTAATTTACTTCAAGGATTTGAACAGCAAATTTATATCGGTTAGCAAATCCTATCTAAAGCGTTTGAACCTAACTTCCTCTAGCCAGATAATCGGAAAAAGTGATTTCGATATTTACGATAAAGAACACGCACAGGATGCATTTAACGATGAACAAAGAATAATTAAAACCGGCATTCCAATTCTTGGTATAGAAGAGAAAGAATTTTTTGATAATGAAGAACTCTGGGCATATACTACAAAAATGCCGTGGAGAAATTCTAAAGGTGAAATAATGGGCACTTTTGGAATTAGTAGAGACATTACTGCAAAGAAGAAAGCTGAGGCCGACCTAAAATCTACACTTGAAAAATACAAAGTATTGTTTAATGTGTTTCCTCTAGGAATAACCGTATCAGATAAAAATGGTAAAATAATTGAATCAAACGTGGCTTCCGAACGATTGTTAGGAATACCGCAAAACGAGCAAGCTCAAAAAACTATAGATGCCGAAAGCTGGAAAATCATTTGTAAGGATGGATCTTTGATGCCGCGAGAAGAGTTTGCCAGCGTGCGCGCATTACGAGAAAACAAGATTGTTAGCGATGTTGAAATGGGTGTAGTTAAATCTAACAATGAAATTACATGGATAAGTGTTACGGCTGCTCCATTGCCAACAGAAGATGGCGGTGTGGTTATCGCCTATGGAGATGTAACTCAAAAAATAATTGCTCAGGATGCATTAAAAGAAAGTGAAGAGCGCTACAGAAAATTAATTGACTCTTCCCCTTTTGCTCTTTTTGTTCATAAGAACGGCAATGTACTCTTTGCAAATGAAGCTTGTGTTAAAATGTTTAGAGCGGAAGGACCTTCCGATATCATTGGAAAAAATTTGTATGACTATATGCACCCGGATTATTTAAATATTGCCAGCTCAAGATTAAAAACCATAAATGATAAGAAAGTTTCCGGCTCATTAATGGAGCTAAAATATTATTGCCACGATAATACTCTAATTGATGTAGAAGCTGCTGCAATTCCGATAGCATATAACGGAGAGCAAGCAATTTTAGTTGTTGCTCACGATATAACAGAGAAAAAAATCACACAATCAAAACTATTTGAGAGCGAAATTAGACTTCGATTTCTTATTGAGACTTCTCCAATTATAGTTTTTGGCCTCGACAAAAACGGCATCTTCACTCTTTCCGAAGGCAACGGATTAAAACTGATTGGATTGAAGCCGGGTGAAGTTGTTGGAAAATCCGCGCTCGATGTTTATAAAGGACATTTAGAAATTACTAAGGCACTCAAGAATGCACTAAATGGAATTGGAACAAGAGAGATATCAACAATTGGAGAAATTACTTTCGATATTTCTTACACACCTCTTTTTAATAAAGAAGGAAGCGTTGAAGGAGTATCCGGAATTGCCTACGATGTTACCGCTCAAAAGAGATTTGAAGATGAGCTGATTAAAGCAGCAAGACAATGGCAGACAACTTTCGACTCTGTATCAGACGCTGTTTGGTTAGTTGATCTTAACTCGGTTGTAATTAGAGCAAACATGACCACCGAGAAGATTCTTGGAAAACCTATAGATCAGGTAATAGGCAGACACTGTTTTGAGATTATACATGGCGGCACAAAGCCGATTGCAGAATGCCCGGTTCAAAAAATGAAAATTTCACTTCAGCGCGAAAGCATGGAATATCAGCTGGGCGATAAATGGTTTTTAGTTACAGCAGATCCAATTTTTAACGAAACAGGGCATCTTAACGGGGCAGTTCATTCAATAAGCGACATTACCGAGCGCATTAAATATCAAGACAAATTGAAGCAAAGTGAATCTCTATACCGGCTTCTATCGGATAACTCTGCCGATGTAATATGGCTTCTGGATATTAGGACTATGAAATTTACTTACATAAGTCCTTCAGTAATTAAGCTTCGTGGTTATACGTCGGAAGAAGTGCAGCAGCAAAAATTTGAAGAAGTAATGACCATTGAATCATATGAATTCATCAAAGCTAAACTGCCAATAGCAATTGAAGCTATTATGAAGGGTGACAAAAGTGTAATTCAACAAACAAATGAAATAGATCAGATTCATAAAGATGGCAGTATTGTCCCAACAGAAGTATCAACTACATTTTTACTTAACGAACAAGGCACACCGACACAAATTCTCGGCGTATCGCGAGATATTTCCGAGCGTAAAGAAACACAAAAAAAAATGCTTGAGAGTGAAGAGCGATACCGCAAGATAGTTGAGCTTTCACCTGAAGCGATCTTTGTTCATCGTAATGAAGAATTTCTGTTTGCTAACCGTGCAACACTTGAATTGGTAGGCGTTCCAAATTTTGAAATACTGAAAAGCAAAAAACTGGTAGATTATCTCCATCCCGATTCTATCAATCTTGTACTGCAAAGAATGTCTATTCTGCACGAAGGCAAAGCCGAGCAAATACCTTATGCTGAGTACAAAATAATTAAAAGTGACGGAACGCTTGCTTACATTGAGTCAACTGCATCGGCTATAGATTTTTTTGGAGTACGCGCCATTCAATCAGTTGCGCGCGATGTTACCGACAGAAAACTATCCGAAAGACAACTGAAGGAAAGTCAGGAAAGGTTCCGACATGTAGTTGAGTATTCTCCTAACGCGATAATAATTCATCAGAATGGAAAAGTTGCTTATGCTAATCCAATGGCTATAACATTAGTTGGTGCCAACTCAATTCACGATATTATTGACAAGAATGTACTAGACTTTATGCACCCCGATTACAAAGCTTTTGCAATAGAAAGGATTAAATCAGCAGCAATTTCTATGAAGCCTCTTCCGCCGGCGGAAGAAAAGATTCTTCGCCTGGATGATACAGTTTTAGATGTTGAAATTGTTTCGGTTCCATTTTATCTAAATAATTCACTCGCTTATCAGCTGATTATAAGGGACATAACAGAAATAAAATCGAAGACCGAAGAGCTACGCAAGCTTTCTAGAGCAGTTGAACAAAATTCGGCAGCGGTTATTATTACCAATAGTCACGGAATTATTGAATACGTAAATCCAAAATTTTTAGAGACAACCGGCTATGTAATAGAAGAAGTGATAGGACAGACACCAAGAATTCTGAAATCGGGTATGCAAAGCGAATCGTTCTACAATGAAATGTGGAAAACCATTATTTCAGGAAACGAATGGAGAGGCGAATTCCAGAATAAGAAAAAAACCGGTGAACTTTATTGGGAATTCACAACTATCTCTCCAATAAAAAACAGCGCCGGAAAAATCACTCACTTTGTTGCTATTAAAGAAGACACTACCGAGCGCAAAAAATTTGACGATGAAATGCAAATTGCTAAAGAGGAAGCTGAACACGCTTACAAAGTAAAATTCTCTCTACTTGCAAATATGTCTCATGAGTTAAGAACACCATTAAATGGAATATTAGGTTTTTCACAATTGCTAAAGGATTACATCACCGAAGAAGAAGGCAAAGAGATGCTCGAAAAAATTATCAAATCCACTCAGCGATTATCGAGCACCTTCACCGAAATACTTTC
>JBAYTN010000007.1:0-97451 GCA_041675645.1 Melioribacteraceae bacterium | reverse complement strand
TTGTTCATGTGTCCGTAAGCGGTGTGAACATTTATTAATCTTCTAAGTTCTTTAAGCGGTTCGGTGCTGTCTTCAACACGAAGGTCGACTAATCTATCTTCCCAAATCCTTCCGGTGGTTTTAGCACGAACAACCAGCAGCGCGGCGGATTGTTTGCCGCGGATATCTCCGCCCACACTTTGCGCGGCTTCCAAAGCGGTCATCATTTTTTCGGCAAGTGTTCCTTTAGCTTTTGTGAATGCTTCATTCATTGCTGGCCAGACTTTATCATTAAGCATCATATTGGCTTGAACAGAAAAATTTGATCCGGTTATGTGTCCCGCCGCTTGAATACATTTTTTACCGGTCCAAGTTGCAACTCTTCCTTTGGAATCGAGAATGGCCAGCTGGCGGACATCTCTTCCTTCATCCTTTTTAATTAATTCATCAAGCGCTTCTTGAGGAGATTTTCCGGATTTAAGGAGAGCCAAACCATCGGGACCAAAAGCGGGATTAACAAAAGATTGAGTTGCAACAACACCAACACCGGCTTCTCCCCAAGTAACAATTGAGCCGACTGAAAACCAGTGAGACTGAACAGCCACACCCATATCTCCGGTTTCTGGATCGAAAGCTACGATTGAATATGTATGTGCTAGGGGAGAAGATGATAAATATGTTTGTGCGGAAACCGACAGACTAAGTACTATTAGGAACAAAAAAGTGCGTCTCATGGTTTTATACTCCAAAGTTTATAAACAAATTAGCTGATTACACAAAAATTGACAATAATTAATAGGAAAAAGCCAATTTGCTTATCAAAGCTGATGGGCTTATTTTCACCACCCGAAAATCATAAAGAAGATGGAGAAGCAATGAAATACTTGAAAATACTCTTAATGCTGGTATTGGCTGTAACTGTTTCAACCGCACAAAAGAAAAACACCGCTAAAAAAGAAAATTCACCTAAAAAGGAAGTTACAATGGCAGATATTAAAACCGTTGACGATTCAGTTAGCTACTCGATTGGACAGAACATTGGAGCAAATCTTAAAGATCCGAACATGAAAATAAATTTCGACTTTTTATTTGCCGGAATGAAAGATGCTCTTGCCGGAACATCTAAACTTTCTCCAACAGAAATGCAGCAATGTATGGTGGGATTCAATGATAGAATGATGGCTATTCGTTCCGAACAAGCTAAGATTGAACAAGAAAAGAAACGCGTAGAACTTGCGCCGATAATTGAAAAGAATAAAAAAGAAGGTTCTGCTTTCTTGGAAGAAAATAAAAAGAAAGAAGGCGTTCAAGTAACAGCAAGCGGTTTGCAATACAAAGTAATTACAAAAGGAACCGGAACTGAATCGCCAAAAGATACAAACACAGTTAAAGTTCATTACCGCGGAACATTTATTGACGGCCAAGAATTTGACAGTTCATACAAAAGAAATGAACCAATCGAATTTCCATTGAACCAAGTTATTAAAGGATGGACGGAAGGTTTACAGTTAATGCGTGTCGGCGATAAATATGAATTTTACATACCTTACGAATTAGCTTACGGTGAAGAGGGAAGAGAAGGCGGAATTCCTCCGGCATCTGTATTGGTGTTTGAAGTAGAACTTTTAGGATTCAAATAGGCTTAATGTTTGGATAACACAAAAAAAGACCGGCTTTAAGCCGGTCTTTTTTTATCCGCTAACTTGTGATGCTGCCTCATCTATTTGCGGAGGAGTTTCATCAAGGAGTTCAACTTCCTCTTTTACTTCTTCTTGCGGTTCTATGTAATCTGTACTAACCTTAACAACAACTTTCTTTACTGCTTTAGGAATATTGATTGCGATACCCGGCATATGAATATCGGTAGGAAAGAAAATACAAAAATGTTTTTCTTCAACATTTATAAAATGACCTTCCCCTTTGTAAATTGTAACATCTTTGCGGTCGTTATATTCTTCCAAAACCATAACTTTTTTTGTATCTGTAAAACCAATTCTTTCTTTGCCTTCATATACAAACTGAACGTCTATATATTTCTTGTGAGATTCCCATCTGCCGCTGCTTAACGGTTTTGTATTATACTCACTAACAATTGCGTAAACGTCTGTACCGTCAAGATCGTAAGTGCCCGGTTCAACAGTTGAAAAATCAGTTGTCTGTAAATAGTTAAGTGCTTTCTCAACTTTTTCACCTAAAGAAAAATATAGGCTGGCGTTTTTAAGATTATCGAATATCATATCACCTCTGTAATAAATTATAGTTTGTACATTAACCCAATAACGATAGCATAAAAATCGCTTTTGAGTGATTGGGGTTTGGTAAGTTTATCCACGTCAAGTTCGAAAAAGACATAACGAACATCTCCGGTTAGAACAAAAGAGCCAAGAGGTAATTCTGCGCCGGCTCCCAAATGATAAGCTACATCACCTTTAGTTTCTTCTTTGATTGAGGCCCACGCCGTAGAAAGATTTGAATAATCAATCTGTGTATTAAGCCAACTAACTCCGGCTTCAACATGCGCTATCGGCAGCAATTTGAAAAACCCGGTAAGCATTATCGGGTAAGTTTTGGTTATTATTGTTGCCGTTGAAGAACCGAAATCCAATTTGTATTCATCTTTCTTGTAGTAGATGGCTCCTTCTATTCCAAGACCGCCTAAGTATAATCTTACAGCGCCACCCGGCATCATAACAGATTTCTCGGCATCTTGAGTTTTAACAAAACCAAGCTGCGGACCAAAAGAAAGAGATTGAGAGAATGCTGCTTCCGAGAGAAGCGCCAAACAGAATAAAATAAAAAATGCTTTTTTCATCTCTGCCTCAGATAATTTAACCGCAACTTAAAAAAAAATGTTTGAATTCTCTATTTTACAACACCAAAGCTGATTGCCGAAGGATACTTATCTGAAAAATAAACTTTATGCGTTTCCTTCTGAAAATCTTCATCCTTTGCATTGTAGATATCAAGAAACTTTTGAGGATTACGATCGAACAAAGGAAACATACTGCTCTGAATCTGAAGCATAATTTTATGTCCCTTTAAGAAGGTATGGTCGACATCATTAAGATTTACTTTCACATTTGTGATTTCATTTGGTTTGAATGCTTCCGGCTTTTCAAAACTATTGCGGAATTTGCCCCGTAAAATTTCGAAGCGAACCATTCTTTGGTATCCGCCCATCTCAACACCATTCGGATTTGGGTTAGGATTCTTTTCATCATCTGGATAAACATCAATTACCTTAACAACCCAATCAGCATCGGTTCCGGTTGTTGAAACAAAAAGATTAGCGGTAATTGGTCCACACACAGTTAAATCTTCCGCAAGAGTTTCTGTTTCAAAACAAAGAACATCCGGACGTGAAGAAGCAAACCGCTGATCTTCACTCATAAAAGTTTTGTTATACATTGTTCCGGAATCATGAAACTTTGCTGTGTAAGGAACCGGCTTGCTTGGATCACTAATAAATTCTTCAGAATGATTTTCTTTATTTGCCGGTTTATCCCAGCTTAACTTGTTCTTTGAAGAAACGAAGAGTGATTTTTTTTCGGTATTCATTGGAGGCCATTCATCATGGTTAACCCAAATGTTTGCGCCAGTTCTATATGTAACAGCTTCGGGTAGATTTATACTGCCTTCACCTTTTAAGTAATGGTTGAAGAAAGGTGTAATAATATTTTTATTGTAATACTCGCTGGTATTTTCCGGAAACTTGAAATCTCCAAACGTAGCGCCGTCGCTTCTTGCCCAGCCGCCGTGGCTCCAAGGACCCATTACCAGCATAGAATTGTTGGTTTTGTTTTTCTCTTCAATTGATTGATAGATTTTTAAAGGTCCATACAAATCTTCGGCATCGTACCATCCGCCAACAATAAGAACAGCCGGTTTAACATCGTTGAAATGGGGAATATTATTTCTTGATTGCCAGAATTCATCATATGCACCATGCTTAAGCATCTCAACCCAGAACTTAACTTTATTCTTCAGATACTTTGTGTTGAAATTAGGTAAGGCGCCGGCTTTCAAAAAGAAATTATACATGTCCGGTGATGGATAAGTTGGACCAGATTTCCATTGTGTTGTAAGAGAATCTCGCTTTTGTCCAAACCCTTTAAAAAAGTTGAATGACATAGAAAGTGTTAACGCTCCGCCATGATGCATATCGTCGCCGATAAACCAATCGGAAATTGGTGCTTGAGGAGAAACCGCTTTTAATGCCGGATGAGAATCCATTAAAGCCATCGCAGAATAAAAACCGGGATAGGAAATTCCCCAAATGCCAACTTTGCCGTTATTGTGCTTTAGGTTTTTTACAAGCCAGTCGATTGTATCGTAAGTATCGGAAGATTCATCAACATCTTTATTGCTTTTCTTGTTTGGAATGTAACCGCGCATATCATCGAAGTCGCCTTCACTCAAAAACATTCCTCGAACATCTTGAAATACAAAAATGTAACCGGATTTAGACAATTCATCGTTCGGTCCCAAGTTGTATGGAAACTTGTCTTCGCCGTATGGAGAAACCGTATAAGGTGTGCGTGTCATTATTATTGGATAAGTTTTGCTAGTGTCTTTTGGTGTGTAAACAGAAGTGAAGAGTCTTAATCCGTCACGCATCTGAATTTTATAATCTTTCTTAGTGTAGTTCGCTTTAATCCATTCCACTCCTTGCGCAAAATAAAGTGATGAGGAAATTAAGAGTAGAACCAATAATGCTTTTTTCATTTACATTCTCCTTAACACATCATGTGTTATGAATTTACTTTATTCCATTCGTTAAGATTTCGTTTGATTTGATTGATGTGAACTACAATGTGTTCGGCGTAAACTTTTAACCAGTCATCAAGAGTCATCTTACCATTATCCGGATGAATAATGAAATTCGTCCAAACGGATTCCGGCTGATCTTTGATGAGATTATAAGTCATTTCTCTTAACTGTTTAAATAACAGTAATGAATCTTCAATGCTTTGAGAGTGATAATCCAATTTTACTGCCCACGCATTTTCATCATATGCAAAGATAGTAGAGCCCGATTCACAAATGATTTTGCGCGCTCTACAAAAACTGTTTGCTTCACTATCGGCAATGTGAATTATAACTTCGTGAACACTCCATTTGTTCGGTGCCGGTTTAAATTGCCACATTTCTTTAGGAGTTTCTTCAAGTGTTCTGATTAAATCATCAAACGCACTCGAATATAATTCGAGCAAATTACTTCTATCCATTTTATCCTTTGTTAGAATTGTAGAAATCTTAATTCAATTTTTCCGGAGATTTGAGAAACCATTTCATTCTGCTGCAGTTTTCGCATATTAAAACGGAAGCAGTTTTGTTTGCCCAGTCAAATCCAAAAAAAGTTATACCCGGAGTGTTAAGCAATATGTTCGGCAGTTGAAAGAACCGCTCGTTGCCGCAATGAGGACATGTGATTCTTTTCTCATTCATATTATACTGGCTGGATTCACTAGAAAATTGAATGTCGGGTTTTTGAAATATTCCCATTGACGTCTCCGTGTTATCAGATGTAGTGCCTTAGTTTTTAGAATCTTTTCTCAGTTGCTTAGGCACTCAGGCACATAGTTACTTTTTTAGAACATTGGTCTGCGTTGTGGAATTGCATTCGGATCGAAAAATTTTCTCGGCAGCTTCTCATCTCTCATTGCTGCATTGTAAACAAAAGCTGCCATAATTGTTGCCGACTGAATTAAATCAGCGCGGACTGTATGATCATAAACATCCATATTGGAATGATGTGTTCTTGTATCATATTCCAATTCGTCTTGGATAAATTGGAAACCGGGCAAACCAACTCCATCAAATGATTGATGATCTGTTCCGCCGGTGTTTCTTAAAGTTACTGTTGAAGCGCCTAAATCGTTAAACGGCTTTAGCCATTCTTCAAAGATCGGCATCACTTCAAAATTACCTTGCGTGTAAATGCCGCGGATTTTTCCCGAGCCGTTATCATAATTAAAATAAGCGGCAAGTTTATCATACTCGGCTTTCTTTTCTTTTTTGTCTCTATCAAAGAAATGATTTGCTACATAACCGCGTGAACCAATTAAGCCAACTTCCTCTGCATCCCAAAGAGCAATGCGAATGGTTCTTCTTGGTTTAACGCCAAGAGTTTTAAGTATGCGAACTGCTTCAATTGCTATCGCACTTCCGGCCGAGTTATCTGTTCCGCCGGTTCCGGCATGCCAAGTATCAAAGTGTCCGCCAAGAATTACAAGCTCATCTTTTAATTTTTTATCTGTTCCTGGAATTTCCGCAACAACATTATAACCGAGAGAATCGGTATCAACAAAGTTTGCTTGTATTTCTAATTCAAGAGCAACCGGAATGTTTTTCTGCAATATACGAACCATTCTGTTGTACTGTTCAACGGAAACAACTACTTGAGGAAGTGGAACTTCAGAACCTTTTCTGTATGAGCCGCCGCTCTGCACGAAAATCGTTCCATGTTTACCGCGGCTTGGTTCAAGAATAACAGCCGCGCCTTCATCTTTAATAAACTTAGCAACTTTTGTTTGAAGTTCTCTTTGAGCGCGCATTATAGCAAATTGATCTGCACTTTGATTCCTTCCACCTCCATCTTGAGCTAATTTCATCTTTTCTAATTCATCATCAGTATAACGCTGTCCATCCGGTTCTAATGAAAGTGGAACTTCTTGTTCACCTTTTGTAAGAACTATAGCGCCTTTCAACTTTCCTTTGAAGGCAGCCAAATCTTCTTCCTTTTTAATATCCATTAAGATTGCGTTGCCCTTAAGCGTTGTGGCTAGTCCCGGCGTCCATGCTTTTGGATAAGCAATAAGAGGCATGTATTGCGGTGCAGTCATTGCAGCGTAAAACTTTTTCAATTCCCAGCCTCGTCCGAGTGTACCAAAACTTTCCATTCCAGCTTTTTCTAAACCAAACTCTGTAAGTTTAGCAACAGTCCATTTACCGGCTTCACGGTACTGGGGAGAGGCGGCTAATCTTGGAGCGTAAACATCGCAAAGGTAGCTCATCAATTCCGGTATTTTGGAATTCTGCAATCCTTCTTGACGAATTCGCTGCATCATTTGGTAATCTATTTTTTCTTGTGCGATGAGAATAAATGCAAAACCGAAAAACATTACTGCGAGTAATCTTTGTTTCATAAGAACTCCGTTCTATTACGGGTTGTTTTGTTGAGTTAGTTTTTCTATTTGTCGGCGGTGCCGAAGAATATGAACTATTGCATGTTCAAACATCATTTCTATGTCATATAATCCCCAGCGTGTTTCCATTCTTGCTGCTTCAACTTCTTCATAATTAATTACAAGATTATTTTTAACGGCTTCACTTGTAAGGGAAAGCATCTTATCAAATTCTTTAATTGCCGAGAGCGGGGAAGTAACTTGAAAATTCGGAGTGATCTGCCCTTGTTTCAGAAAAACATTAATTTGATTTAAATATCTGTACCCGGCCGCTACAACATGATTCATGATTGTCTGGATAGATCGACAATCTTCGTCATTGGTTTTATCATCGAGAATATTTTCAAACTCTTCTTGTGAGAAAGGTAAAATTAACTTTCTCAAATCAACTGATGCGCGCTCGTATTCATCCATCAACGCGCCGATATTTCCGGAACGGAAGTGTTTGCTAATCATTCGTTAGCTTTTTCCTTTATTTTGTCAAATAGTTCTTTCTTTATTTTTACAATCAACTGTTGCATTTCGTCTTTTGAAAAAGATTGATGATAATACTTCTGAATTAAATCATGTTGGGACTTCGGTGAATTAGCTACTGGAACTTCTGGGTAAGTTAATTTTTGACCAATCTTATAACCAAAGTAATAAGAGTATTCTTGGAAAATTATTGCAACACTAAGAAATATAGTAAACGGGTTTTTTGCAGTTTTGAACTCAATGAAATGAAAAGTATACGATAAGTAGTCTTTACCAAAAGCCGCTGTTATTTTATCATAATAGTTTTGTTCTTCAAGTAAGATAGAAAAAATCGACAGCATTACGTTCTGGTTACTATTAGGATGTCTCCAGTGTTCTAGTGACTTAAAAAAAAGACTTTTTATTTCTGAAAGCCCTTTACTCAAACCTACAAGTAATGGACTGAAAAACTTATCAAAAATATCTTTTACATCTTCCTCAGTTCTTTTTTGTTCAAAAGCATCTTCTCTGCCAAGGATTTCTTTTTTGAAAAGCACTATTTCTTTGTCAACATCATCCAACTCTTCAATGCTTTCACCCTTAGCACCTTTCAAATAAATTTCTTCTGAATGTGTCAAAGCATTTGCAACGTATTCAACAAACGGGGAAGTATTTCCGGCATCAGCTTGACTTAAAGCTAAATAGTAATTGTTCTTGTCCTTAGTTCTAATAACAACCGGCGGATAGTTGCTTTGCATCAAAAGTAAGTTCATTAATAATCTCGCCATTCTTCCATTGCCATCATCAAAAGGATGTATAGACACAAAACGGTGATGGAAAAATGAAGCTAATACTACGGGATGAACTTCTTTGTCTTCTCTTGCTTTTCTGTACCATGTCATCAAGTCTTGCATTTTAGCGGGAGTTTCTTCCGGTGTAGCAAAGTAATGCATTTCTCCGGTTGCTGTTT
This sequence comes from Melioribacteraceae bacterium, assembly GCA_041675645.1. Classification (GTDB taxonomy): domain Bacteria; phylum Bacteroidota; class Ignavibacteria; order Ignavibacteriales; family Melioribacteraceae; genus Stygiobacter. The sequence goes on along the minus strand of JBAYTN010000007.1, from coordinate 88,862 downwards.
TAACATGATTAGGTTGGGTTTTATATGCGCCGATTGCAACAGTTCGTTTTGTAGCCTTACCATCAGCTGTTATGGCATCTATTTCATAAGGCTCAACTAAAATAGTTTTGTGAAGTTCTCTAATAACTGCTTCAGTTAGTTCTACTTTGTTTCTCACAAAGTTGAGCAGATAATTTATTGCTTGGTTGTGACCTTTAATATCAAGATAATCTTTTAAGGGTTTGCCGTGTGCTGTAATTCCGTGCATTAGGAAAGCGACTGTTTCTCCATAGTTGAGCGCATTTCCCTCAATTGCATTGGAGTTGTAGTTCCAATCAAGCCGGAATTTTTGCATGATGCGTTCTTCCACATCTGCCGGAAGAGGATGGAAAGCATCAATCTCTTTTTTAAGATCATCAACTTTTGTCAATAGCTCTAACAAAACTGATTTCTCTTTACTCATAACAGCCTCATCAAGGTATAGGAGTTTATTACTTATTGACTCATGATACGCACGAAATAAGTTTTTGCCACTAAGTCACTAAGACACAAAGGAAACTTCTCATTCAAAACTTCTTAGTGCCTTGGTGTCTTAGTGGCGAAGTTAGTTGAATATATGCGTAACACGAGTTATTCGCTTTCATCATAATTCAAAATTGGGCGAAGCCACTTCTCGGCCTCTTTCAAACTTATTCCTTTACGTTTGCTGTAATCTATAAGCTGGTCTTTACTGATTTTGCCAACTGTAAAATATTTCGATTTTGGATGCGCAAAGTATAACCCGCACACAGATGCAGCGGGATTCATAGCTAAACTTTCTGTTAAGGAAATTGATGTTTCTTTTTCAGCATCAAGCAATTTCCAGATCGTGAGTTTCTCTGTATGATCTGGCTGAGCCGGATAACCGGGTGCTGGACGAATGCCCGCATATTCTTCTTCAATCAATTTATCATTCGGTAAATTTTCATCCAAGGCATAACCCCAGATTTCCTTTCTAACTTTTTGGTGAAGCAATTCCGCGAATGCTTCAGCTAGTCTATCAGCAATCGCTTTCGTCATTATAGAATTATAATCATCGTGATCTTTCTCGAATTTCTCAATCAGCTTTTCAATTCCTAGTCCGGTTGTTACAGCAAACATTCCAATGTAATCACTCACTCCACTTTCTTTTGGAGCGATAAAATCTGAAAGAGCAATGTTTGGCAAACCTTCCGATTTGACAGACTGCTGACGGATTGTGTTTAATTTGGCGAGGATTCCTTTCCGCGAATCATCGGTGAAAAGTTCAATGTCATCTTCTACAGAAGCGGCTGGAAATAAGCCGATATTTCCGTTAGCTGTTAAGGATTTTTCTTTAACGATTTGATCGAGAAGTTTATTCGCATCATCAAAAATTTTCTTTGCTTCACTGCCGTAATTTCCATTTTCAAAAATTGCCGGGTATTTTCCCTTCAATTCCCAAGTCTGGAAGAATGGAGTCCAATCGATGTATGGACGAATTTCTTCTAACGGAAAATTTTTGAAATTAGTAACTCCAAGCTTGTTCGGCTTGTGTATAGTATAATTCTGCCAGTCCAATTTTAATTTATTCTCACGAGCTTTCTCAATTGAGATATACTCTTTGGCTGAATGTTTCCTAAAATGATCTTCGCGAAGTTTTTTGTATTCATCTTTTATTTTGCTTACATATTCTTCTTTAGCTTTTTCGTTCAACAAGTTACTAACAACTCCAACACTCTTTGATGCGTCGAGCACGTGAATTGTTGGCTTAGAATATTCCGGCGCAATTTTAACCGCTGTGTGAATTCTTGATGTTGTAGCACCGCCGATAAGAAGAGGAATACTCAAATTCATTCTTTCCATTTCTTTTGCAACGTGAACCATTTCATCGAGCGAAGGAGTAATTAAACCGCTAAGTCCTATCACATCAACATTCTTCTCTACAGCAGTAGAAAGAATTTTATCGCTTGGAACCATTACGCCGAGATCGATAATATCGTAGTTGTTGCATCCAAGAACTACACCAACGATGTTTTTGCCGATATCGTGAACATCGCCTTTAACAGTTGCCATTAACACAACACCGTTAGATTTTTTGCTGCCGCTCTTTTCTTTTTCAGCCTCGATGTATGGAATTAAGATTGCGACTGCTTTTTTCATAACGCGCGCGCTCTTAACAACTTGGGGCAAAAACATTTTGCCGGAACCAAAAAGATCCCCCACAACATTCATTGCAGACATCAACGGTCCTTCAATTACTTGAAGCGGCTGTGCATATTTTTGTCTTGCTTCTTCAATATCCACATCAATAAACTCAACAATGCCTTTTATTAATGCATACTTCAACCTCTCTTCAACACTTTCGTGCCGCCAAGCAGCATCGGCAACATCTTGTTTAATGTCTTTTGTTAATGTGTTTGCAAACTCAACCAGCTTTTCTGTTGCGTCCGGTTTTCTGTTTAACAAAACATCTTCAACTTTTTCTAAAAGCTCTTTTGGAATTGTCTCGTACACTGCAAGCTGACCGGCGTTTACAATTCCCATATCCATACCGGCTTCTATTGCATGATAAAGAAATGCTGAGTGCATTGCTTCGCGAACAGCATCGTTACCTCTGAATGAAAAAGAAATATTGCTAACACCGCCGCTAATTTTTGCATGCGGAAGATTCTTCTTGATCCATCTAGTTGCTTCAATATAGTTTATTGCATACTGATTATGTTCTTCTATTCCTGTTGCGATTGCAAAAATATTTGGATCGAAAATTATGTCTTGCGGCGGAAAACCGATTTCTTCAGTTAAGATTTTATAAGCGCGTTTGCAGATTTGTGTTTTACGTTCAAATGTATCGGCTTGCCCTTGCTCATCAAATGCCATTACGATAACGGCTGCACCATACTTCAATGCTTTCTTTGCATGAAGTCTAAATACATCTTCACCTTCCTTCATTGAAATAGAATTAATAATTCCTTTTCCTTGAAGGCATTTCAGTCCGGCTTCAATTACACTCCACTTGGATGAATCCAGCATTATTGGAACGCGCGCAATATCGGGCTCGGTTGCAAGAAGGTTCAGAAACTTTGTCATGGCCTCTTCGGAATTTATCATTCCTTCATCCATGTTGATGTCAATAACTTGCGCGCCGTTTTCTACTTGTTCTCGGGCTACCGAAAGAGCCTCTTCATACTTATTTTCTTTGATGAGGCGAGCAAATTTCTTGGAGCCGGTTACATTAGTTCGTTCACCGATATTTACAAAATTTGTTTCCGGGCGAAGAGTGAGTGCTTCGAGTCCGCTTAAACGTAAGTAAGGCTGAATCTCCGGAATTTTTCTAGGCGGATATTTTTTTGCGATTTCAGCAAATGCTCTAATGTGATCTGGTGTTGTTCCGCAGCAGCCGCCAATTATGTTAAAGAAACCTTCCTTGGCAAATTCATCAAGAACTTTAGACATTGCTTCCGGCGATTCATCGTAACCGCCAAACTCATTTGGCAAACCGGCATTTGGATAAAGAGAAACGAACACACCAGAAATTCTCGATAGCTCTTCAATAAAAGGACGTATTTGTTTTGGTCCGAGTGAACAGTTCAAGCCAACGCTTAATAAATTTTTTGTGTGAGAAACGGAATTCCAGAATGCCTCAGTATTTTGCCCGCTCAAAGTTCTGCCGCTCATATCTATTACAGAACCGGAAATCATAATCGGAATGTCGTTGCCGGTTTCTTCGCATAACTCCATAATGCCGAACAAAGCGGCTTTGCAAACAAGCGTATCAATCATTGTTTCAACAAGTAGAATATCTGCCCCGCCATCTATCAAGCCGCGTGCTTGTTCTTTGAATGCCGCAGCAACTTCATCGAAATTTACTGAGCGGAAACCGGGATCGTTTACATCAGGAGAGATGGAAAGCGTTTTGTTTGTTGGTCCCAGTGAGCCGGCAACAAATCTTGGCTTATCGGGATTGGCTTTTGTGAATTCGTCTGCGACTTCTTTAGCAATTTTAGCCGCTTCAAAATTTATTTCGTAAACCAAATGTTCGGTTTTGTAATCTGCTTGAGAGATTGCAGTTCCGTTGAAAGTATTTGTCTCTATAATGTCCGAACCGGCTTCCAAATAATTTCTGTGGATTCCTTTTATTATTTCCGGCTGAGTTAGAACAAGAATATCATTGTTGCCTTTTAAATCAACCGAATGATCTTTAAGCATTTCTCCACGGAATTGTTCTTCGCTCAACTTGAAGCGCTGAATGAAAACGCCCATTGATCCATCGAGAACGAGAATTCTTTTTTGAAGTAAGTCTTGAAAATATTTTAAATCGTATTTCATCGTTTTACCCAGTCTTGATCTTACTCATGATCTTGCACTTGATCTTCTTTATCACGATCAAGATTAAGATCAAGATCATGATTAAGAAGTGAACGATCACAATAATTTCAGTTTTGATTCAGTAGTGAGATATCGTTAACTTTCGTTCAAATATAACAAATAATCGAGAAGATAATGATAGTTGTAACCGGCGGAGCTGGATTTATAGGAAGTGCTGTGGTGTGGCGCCTTAATCAGATGGGCGTGGATAGAATTGTGATTGTTGATGAGCTTGGCAAGGATGATAAGTGGATGAATTTGAACGGACTAAAGTATGCCGATTTTCTTCACAAAGATGATTTCATGGCAATGATACTTCAGCGTAATGAGCCTTTCAAAATTACTTCGGTTATTCATCTTGGAGCTTGTTCGGCTACAACAGAAAAAGATGCCGATTATTTGATGGACAATAATTATCACTATTCGCAAGAACTGGCAAAATTCTGCTTGGAAAATGGAAGCCGCTTTATTTATGCATCATCCGCGGCAACATACGGCAATGGAATTAACGGTTATAACGATGACGAAGATCAGTTAGAAACTTTACGTCCTCTTAATATGTATGGCTACTCGAAGCATTTATTCGATTCATGGATAAAAAGAAACGGCTTGCTAAATAAAGTAGTCGGACTAAAGTATTTCAACGTTTACGGACCGAATGAATATCACAAAGGTGATATGCGAAGTGTTGTTCACAAAGCGTTTGAGCAAGTGCGCGATGCCGGTAAAGTAAGATTGTTTAAATCTCATCTCGCTGATTATAAAGATGGGGAACAGAAGCGTGATTTCGTTTATGTTAAAGACGCAGTTGATATGACTCTTTATTTTCTCGATCATGCGGATAAGAATGGTATCTTCAATGTGGGAACCGGAAAAGCCCAAACATGGATTGATCTTGTTACCGCTTTATTCAATTCGGTCGGGAAGCCGGTTAACATAGAGTTTGTTGATATGCCGGAAGAAATCCGGGATAAGTATCAATACTTCACTGAAGCTAATTTGAAAAAGATTAGAAGTGCCGGATATGATAAACCGATCAGAAATGTAGATGAAGGTGTTTCTGATTATGTGAAAAATTATCTGCTTAAAGAATGTTACCTTGGATTAAGTAAGGATTGAGTTCAATGACATTAGATTCTCCAAAATCGCGCAGTGAGTTTAAACAGAGAATTTATTTCTTCACCCTTAAGCTTATAGAGTTTATTGATTCTCTTCCGAAGGATGAAGTTTCGAAAAAAATTATTGATGAACTATTTAAAAACGGAACAAGTGTAATTGGAAAGTTTATTGAATCTTCTGCGGCGATGACAAAGAAAGATTTAACCAATTCCACAATTGATGCTATTAAGTTTGCCAATGAAGCAAAGCTCTGGCTTGCTCTTATTAGAGACAGCAAACGGGCAAAATCAGAAAAAGTAAAATGGTTTCTTGAAGAACTTGATGAGATTTCGAAAGTATTAGCAGACTCAATTAACAAATAGGATTTTATTTGGTACAACTAGCAACGCTCTGTTATGTAATGCATGAAGGAAAAACACTAATGCTTTTTCGCAATAAAAAACCGAACGATTATCATGAAGGTAAATGGAACGGTCTGGGCGGAAAATTTGAGCAAGGCGAATCACCGGAAGAATGTGCTATAAGAGAAGTTGAAGAGGAAAGCGGCTTATTAATGATTGATCCCAAAATGAAGGGTTTTATTACTTTTCCGATGTTCGACGGCAAGAAAGATTGGTATGTGTTTCTTTTTATAGCAGAAAAATTCAGCGGGAAACTAATTGACTCGAATGAAGGTAAACTGGAGTGGATTCAGCACGAAAATTTGGCTGATCTAAATCTTTGGGATGGCGATAAAATTTTTATTCCATGGCTGTTCCAAGAAAAATATTTTTCCGCCAAGTTCGTTTACGAAGCCGGAAAATTCATTCATCACGAAGTAAGATTTTATTAAGCAAAAGAGAATACTATGAGTTGGGACGCATTTCAAGAGAGACTGTATTTAGAAAGCCAATTAGAAAGAAAGCTTCAGTTTTTCTTTTTCTTTTTTATTGGTGCAGTTGTTATTTCGCTAATCATTTCTCAGAAAGAAGCCGCAATGATTTTTCTTGTGGTCTCCGTAATTGCTATCTGGCTTCTGGCAGTATCACTCTGGTTTTTCGTAAACAGAATTAACTCTGTGGATAAAAGCCTCGCTGCTTCCGGCGCAGGTCCAAAATTTATGGAAAGAACCTTGAGGTTTTTCTTAGCAAAAGTACTACCGGTTGCTTGTGCTGTTATTTTAACTAGTTTTTTAATTGTCGGTATTAGCGGTGTTGCAGATTCAATTCTTCCTTACAAACAAAAAGTTGTTAATGTTGTTGAAAGCGGAATTGAGAAAGGAAAAGATATTATTGATGGCGTTGGTTCAACTAATTCGAAGAAAGAAAGTCACTTTGAAAGTGTTGACAGTGTGATTGAGAAAGGCAAGACTGCTCCGAGTAAATCCGGTTCCGAAATAAAATATTATAAGTCGGGGAATGAATATATTCTCTCAAAAAAAGATGTAAGCGGAATAGTAGAGAATCAAACCGAAGCCGGAGTGCAAATAAAACCAGCACCCAAAAAAGTTTCTGTAATTTATCCGGTTGATGGTTCACATCAAGCGCCGAAACAAGATGGAGAAGATACCCGTGAAAATGTTGTTGCGCCTTCTCAGAACGATGCTCAAGTAAATACACCAGTCTATAAAGCAGATCCAAACTTTGCACCGATTGAAAGAGTAATTGAAAAGACTCCGGCTGAACCAGCAAAGACGGTTTCGAAATTAAAACCGACCGCAGTTAAAATTGATACTATTAAAAAGAAGATAGCTCCGAATCCTCACTTCAAGAAATTGACGAAGTGATTAAGCGCTAAAATTTCTATCAAGAAATCCTTTCAGCAAATCATTTACACAAGATGGATTTTCAAGCGGAGTCATATGTCCCGCAAATGGTATCGCTGCAAATTCCGAGTTTGGAATTTTTTCAGCCATTGCACGCATAACTGTTGGAGGCGTTAGTTTATCAAACGAACCGCAAATAACAAGTGTTGGGATTTTTATTTGAGGGAGAAATTTTGTTGTATCGGTGCGGCTCATTATTGCAATGATGCAACCTTTTACTCCAAGTGGATCGTTTTTCTGTGTATTGTACAATGTTGTTAAAAACATTTTCTCGTTTTGTTTCGGAGTTTCTTCTGCAAAACAGTTCGTTACAAACATTTCTGTAAACTTTACTAATCCATCTTTATTAATCATATTAATGCTTACACCGCGTTTTAACCTCGCTGCGTCGTCATCGGCATCAGCCCTAGTATCACACAATATCAAGCCGCCAAACAAATCTTGATTTCTTTCCATAGCGCGGAGTGCTATATATCCGCCCATCGAGAGTCCGCATAATACCGGCTTATTCAATTTTAGTTCAGCTATTATTGCAAACAGATCATCGACAAAAAATTCCAGCATATATTGTCCGTCGCCAACAGAACTTTCACCCAAGCCGCGGACATCATACGCAACGCAGTAATAATCATTTTTAAGCACATCAATCTGGCTTTTCCACATTGAATGATCATAAGGAAAACCATGTACAAAAATGATTGATTGTTTACTTGAATCGCCAAATGTGTTTACTGAAAGTCCGTTGATAGTCTTTTTCATAATAAACTCTTTTCTTGGATTGTTAGCAAAGCGAAATATAGTGGGACAGATCGAGATAAAAAATTATTGCACCAGAATTCTATAATTTAATTAGGCAAACCGGGCTGATAAAGCCACTTATAAAAAAACTCATCTAAATTTTTACCGGAAATTTTTTCTACAACAGACTTAAACTCATTTGTATTTGTGTTCGTGTGTATAAACTTTTTATAATATTCTTGAATTGACTTAAAAAAATTCTTATCCCCAATTTGTCTTCTTAAAGTGTGAAGAAAGAAAGCTCCCTTTTGGTAAGTCTCAACGTTTAACATTTCCGATAAATTTTTGTAGCCATTATAAATTACCGGAATATTCGATTTCGAGTTTTGTTTATAACTCTTCATGTACTCGTTCATAATTGAGTTAAAACGGACTTCTCCCTCGCGGGCTTCAAAATAAAGTGCTGTAAAATAAGTCGCAAAGCCTTCGCTAAGCCATATTTCAGACCAATCGGACATGGTTACAGCATCTCCAAACCACTGATGAGCAATTTCATGGGCTACTGTTTCTTCGTTATCTCTTTCGCCGGTAAAAGAAGGACTTTTTTCTGTGAAGAAAATAGCGCTACTGTTTTCCATTCCCCCGAATACCGTTGAAGATTCCACTAGTGAAAGTCTCGAGTAGGGAAATGGACCAATAGTTTCTTCATAAAAACTAACCATATCAGCTGCACGTTTAAATCCGTTTACCGCATGTAGACTATCTTCCGGATAAGTGTAATAAAAAATTGGAATACCGGAACTGGTTTTAGTCTCTGTAATCGCAAAATCGCAAACACCAACCACCATGCAATAAGTAGGAATCGGTTCATTAATTTGGAATGTGTATTGGACTTCTGAATTATTCAGTGTCGCCCTATTTATTTGATCACCGTTGCATATTACTTCATATTTATCCGGAACAGTGATATTGAATGTAGCCGAAGCCTTATCAGAAGGATGATCGATTGAGGGGAACCAATGACTAGCGAAGTTAGCCCAATTGTCGCTAAATGCAGAAAAATTTCTGTACTTATTTTTACCTATGAATAAACCACTCTTCGGAATACCGGAATACTCAATTATCAATGAATGATGGGTGTTGCTTTGAAGTAATGAAGCGAGTTGGATTGTTATGATTCCGTCTAAGTGGTTATAAACCATTTCTTGATTATCCACGATGCATGAATGAATTTTCATCCCCTTCATGTTGAGCTTCAATTCTTGTAAATCGCTTATAGTTTTAAAAGCAATTTCCGTCTTTGCCGAAATTTCTTTTGACACGTCGGAGATTTTCAGATCAATTATATAATTGATCACATCAATTTTGTTTTGCATCAGATTGTAATCTGATTTTTCACTCGCGTTGATGCTATTTATTGTGACTGCAAATAATAGCAGAAGTATCTTCATTTAACTTCCGAGAAATTGAATTGGAAAACATCTAATAAATTTGATTATAAATTAAGAGATTTTAGTGTGGTTGGCTATTATGCATAAAAAAAATCTCCCGGATTCGGGAGATTTTTATACAAATTATTTTTAGTTAACCTTAACTAACTAAATACGCTTTACGACTACCATAGTCATATCATCATGTTGTGGAAAGTTATCTACAAACTTATCTACTTCTTTAATTACTAGATTAATAAGTTCTCTGGAGCTTAGATTTCTATTCTTCTCAATCAAACTAATTAGTCTATCTTCACCAAACTGATCGTGGCGTTCATTCATAGCTTCAGTAAAGCCGTCAGTGTAAAGAACAAATACATCCCCTTGATTTATACTGAATTCCTCTTCATTAAGTGTCGCAGAAAAGATGTGCCCTTCTTCTAATCCGAGAGCCATTCCTTTACTGAGTAAAAGTTTTGTTCCGCCGCTCTGCTGGCTTGTTAAAATTCCGGGATTATGCCCGGCACGCGAGTAAATCATCTTGTGCTGATTCACATCCAGAATAGCGTAGAACATACTTACGAATGAATTCTTCTCAATTGTTTTGTAGAGTAATCGGTTAACTTTTGCTAAAACATTTTTAGGAGAAGTGTCTTCTTCAGCATGTGCTTGTAAAATGCCTTTTGTAAGAGTCATATAAATTGCGGCGCCAACTCCTTTTCCGGAAACATCTCCAATTGCTACACCAAGTTTGCTTCCGCTTAGTTTAACAAAATCAAAATAATCTCCACCGGCTTCAACTGCCGGAATCGAGATAGCTGCAATATCGTAACCCGGAATTTTTGGTTCTTCCTTTGGCAACAATGAAAGTTGAACTTTGGCTGCAATCTCCAGTTCTTTTCTCAAACGTTCACGTTCGGAAATTCGCTGTACGTGTGAAGGCAATCCGTAGCTCTCTAGAACGTACTCTTCTTTGCGCAAACGACTTACAATGTAGATTATGGGGATCACCAAAAACGCAACAGATATGAGCAAAAAATTAAACTGATAAAACGAATTATCTGAGTTAACAAGTGCTAGACTTCTAGAAATCATTCCGGATGTAAAAAACATGCTCGCAATAGTCAGCAGATCGAATTTGAAATATAGGTAAGCAATTAGGCATCCAAACAAAAAGTCTTTTATCAAACCAATAGTAAAATTATTTAATGACGGAGGTGTTTCCGAAATAACAAATGCAAACACTGTTACAATTCCAGTTAGAATAATGCTTAGCCATTTCTTTTTCCATCTTTGGTAAGAAATATTAATTACAAAAAATACCGTAACAATGCTCGCAATCATTGCCGAAGACATTGAGTCTAGCACAACTGATGCAGCCGGCGCAAACCCGGTAAAAATTTCTAGCGATCTACTGGTGTTAACAAATAAATTAGCGTATGGTTGGTTTAGCAAAATTGCCGCAGCTATATAAATGAATGATGCACCAATTCCTAAAACCCAACCTTTACCTAAAGAAGATCCGGATTGAATAGAGAAAATGTGTGCGTTTATAAAACTGTCTATCCCGCGTAATTTTTCGGGCCAAAGACTACGCGCGTAAGATTCTCCAACAGACCAAGTTGCAAAAACCAGCAAGGCTAAGAAGAAATAAACAATTAGTCCGTTAGTTAGCACTAGAATTACTTTTGTGTTTAAGAAAGAAAGATTGCCTATTGATAATCCTTGTCCTAAACCGGGCCAATAATTTGTTAGAGAAAGCAGAGTCATCAAGAAATATATGACGAACAAATTTCTGCCGACGCTCATCCAAACTTCGCCTTGATGATACTTTTTTAAGTAAAAGAAAAAAGCTACAAACATTAAAAAGACAACTAATATTGCGGAGACAGTCCCGAATAAATACTCTCCGGCATTAAAAAACTCTTTGTATTCTTGAGGGACTTCGAGATAGCTATAGAAACCGCCAATTTGATTTCCCTTAACGTAAACTTGAATTTCAACTTTAGCATTCAGTTCCGGCACAGATTTGTCAAATCGAATTAAATGATCTACTCGGTTCTTAAAATTATCTTGTTTGCTCTCTTTGTAGGCAAATTTAGTAGTATCAATTTTCCGTTCATCGGCCAAGAATTTCTTTGCGAGGGCAAGCGATTCGACTTCATTTAGTGAAGGTAAAGCTGTTGTGTCTGGAATGACATATTTGAATCCATTTACTTCACCGTTTGAGCCAACTCCAACAAAGTAATTATACTGAGGAATTTCTTTGCTCAAATTTTGATGAAACATTACATCCCATCTTCTAAGAGGAAAATCTGCGCGCTTAATGAACTCTGAATATTTTTCATCACCTAACTTTTTAATCAAATATCGGTTCTGAACCATATAGTTATCAATAAAAGCCTCGCTTTGGAATTCCTCTGTATTAATACCTTTTTTTGCAAGGAATTCCTTAGCAATTTTAATTGCCTCGGGGCGGGTGGTGTTCATTGTAATTTCTTGGTACGAAGAAGATAGATATGCAGAAGCCAGAGCAATCAGTAAAACGATCGCTGCTAAAATCCAATATTTGTGATGGTTCATATCTCTAGTCATTTTAGCATCCACGGGTATTATTCTCCATCATTTAAGACGGCTGCAAAATAGAAAGGTTTGGGTATAGTTACAATTATCACTCCTTTGGGCTAGGGGAGAAATGAGTAAAAATGTATTCCGGCTCAAATCAAAAAATTCTTATCTTTGCCACATAAATCAAAACAAGAGAAAAATGAAAGATCCCGAAGTAAATTTGAATTTAGCGCTTGAGCATGGATTAACTGAAGAAGAATATGGCTGGATTTGCGAGCGGCTTGGCAGAGTGCCTACTTTTACAGAACTTGGAATTTTTTCGGTAATGTGGAGTGAGCATTGCAGCTATAAAAACTCAATTGCATTGCTAAAAACGCTTCCTAGAAGCGGCGGCAGATTATTGGTCGGCGCCGGAGAAGAAAATGCCGGACTTGTGGATATTGGAGATGGGTTGGCTGTTGCGTTCAAAATTGAAAGTCACAATCATCCCTCTGCTGTAGAGCCTTATCAAGGTGCAGCTACCGGTGTTGGCGGAATTTTGCGGGATATTTTTACAATGGGTGCTCGCCCAATTGCAAGTTTGAATTCATTACGATTTGGATCGCTTGATGATGCACGCACGCGATATTTATTTGAAGGTGTTGTTAAAGGAATTGGTGATTATGGAAACTGTTTCGGTGTTCCTACAGTTGCCGGTGAAGTTTACTTTGATGAATGCTATAGAACAAATCCTCTTGTAAATGCTATGGCAATAGGATTGGTGGATACCGGCAAGGTAGTTTCAGCTGTAGCAAAAGGTGCTGGTAATCCGGTAATGATAGTAGGTTCATCTACGGGAAGAGATGGAATTCACGGTGCTACTTTTGCTAGCGAAGAAATTTCGGAGAAGTCGGAAGCTAAACGCCCATCTGTTCAAGCCGGCGATCCATTTACAGAAAAACTTTTGCTGGAAGCAACGCTTGAAATCATTAAGCAAGATTTGGTAGTTGGAATTCAAGATATGGGTGCTGCGGGAATTTCTTGCTCTACATCCGAAATGAGCGCAAAAGGCGAATCGGGAATGATTATCGACTTAGATAAAGTACCGCTACGCGAAGAGGGAATGAGCGCTTATGAAATTATGCTTTCCGAAAGCCAAGAACGAATGCTGGTCATTGCTAAGAAAGGGTGCGAAGATAAAGTAAAAGAAATTTTTGAAAAGTGGGATTTGCATTGTGAGATTGTTGGTGTTGTAACAGATGAGCAAAAAGTAATTATAAATTATGAAGGTGAAAAGAAAGCTGAAATACCGCCTATCGAATTAGTCCTTGGCGGGAATGCACCGGTTTATAATCGTGAAACTCGAGAGCCAAAGTATCTTGAGGAAACTAGTAAATTTGATCTTTCAAAAATTCCGGAACCCGATTCAATTATTACTTCTTTCGAAAAGATATTTTCATCTCATAATGTAGCAAGCAAACGATGGGTTTACGAACAATACGACTCTATGGTTCGAACAAATACAATTGTCGGCCCCGGTTCTGATGCTGCCGTTATTTATATCAAAGGAACTAATAAAGCACTCGCGGCAAAAACAGATTGCAATGGAAGATATGTTTATCTAAATCCGAAAGAAGGAACTAAGATTGCAGTGGCCGAATCAGCGCGCAATGTTGTCTGCACGGGCGCAATACCTCTTGCAATTACAAACTGTTTGAATTTTGGAAATCCTTACAAGCCGGAAAATTATTGGCAATTCAAAAAAGCAATTGAAGGAATGGGAGAGGCTTGCCGCTTCTTTAATACTCCGGTTACCGGAGGCAATGTAAGCTTTTATAACGAAAGTCCGGATGCGGCTGTTTATCCTACTCCAACAATTGGAATGGTTGGTTTGATTGAGGACATTGAAAATGTCAGAACAGCTCAGTTCAAAAATCCAGGCGATCTCATTTACTTACTTGGCGAAGATTATGAAGAAATTGGCGGAAGTGAATATCTGAAAGTTGTTCACAATCTTGTCACTGGAGAAATTCCAAAGATTGATTTACAAGCAGAAAAAGATTTACACACAACAGTTCTACATTTAATCGAATCAGAATTGATTGAATCTGCGCACGATATTTCCGATGGTGGAGTTTTGTGTTCGTTGGCTGAGTGCTGTATTATTGATCAAGAAAAACCTATTGGTGCAAAGGTTCATGTGCCAATTAAGAAAAGAGAAGATTTTTCCTTTTTCTCGGAAAGTCAATCGCGAGTAATTGTTTCAGTTAATCCGGATAACAAAGAAAAATTTGAAGCGAATGCCGGTAAGAGTTTTACTCCTTTTACACTGATTGGTGAAACTGGGGGAGATTGCCTTAGCTTAAATGATCAATATAGATTTTCACTTTCTCATCTAATTGATTTGTATTACAATTCAATTTCATCCAAGATGCATGCGAAAGTTTAAGATCTTTAAAAAAATAGCTTCTTATGTTTCTCTGGCAACAGTGAAGAGTATACTTGAGTTTATCGATTATTACTTCATCGGCTTGTTTAGAAGAATGGATCAGCACAACTTGTTTTTTGCTGGCGCCGGTATTTCATTTTCTCTTTTCCTAGGCATGATTCCATTTATTTTGCTGATTTTTTCACTGCTTGGAAATATATTTGACCAGGCTGTGATAGAGGCGCAGATCAATAATTTAATCGATCAAACAATTCCTTATCCAGCTTACGCTAATTATGTTAAAAAATTAATCAGTTCCCGCTTGCCGGAAGTAATCGAATACAAAACTTCTGCGTTTTATATTGGTATAGGCGGTTTAATATTTACTTCAACTTGGATATTTAGTAGCGTTCGGACAATTCTAAATCAAATTTACGATGTAAAAGTTGAGCGGGGATTTATTTACGGTTTAATTCGTGATATCGTAATGGTTATTCTGTTGGTGTTTTTAGTTTCGCTTTCAACATTTATTCTACCAGCTGTAAATATTATTTATGAACTTACTAAGAACACTGAGCTTTTGCAGAGCTTTGATATCAGTTCTATCTGGAACAGTCTGGTTTATTTTTCTTCGCTAGTGTTAATGTTCTTAATGTTCTTCGCACTTTATTACTTAATTCCCTATGAACAACTTGGCAAGCGGGTAGCTGCTTTAAGTGCTATTTGGACAACTATTTTCTGGGAAGCAGCAAGATTCGGTTTTGGTTATTACATAAACAATATATTGCGGACAAATCCGTTTTATGGCGCATTCGTTTTGATAATTGCTATTCTTTTTTGGGTTTATTATTCGGCTTGCTTATTTATTGTTGGCGCAGAGATTGGTCAGCTGTACCGGGAAAAACATAATCTTAAAAGACCAGTATTATGAAACGTCACTTTGGACTAGTTGAATTTTCTAAAGATCACCATCAGGCATTAATACTTGCACAGATTTGTAAAACGAATTCTCCCCGATACAAAGGAATGCGAGCAACAATTGATGAAAAAGCTGATTATACTTTAAAAATGTGGGAAACAGAGCTTAAACCACATTTCGAACGGGAGGAGAAATATTTAATTCCAATATCTGAAAGCAAAACAGAAAAACTAAAGGAACTTTGCGCTCGAATCATTTTAGAACATGAACAAATTGAAAAGCTGATTAGCAAAATTGCCGGTAGTGAAGGACTTGAAATCATACTTGACGAGTTTGGCAATTTACTTGATAATCATGTTCGGTTTGAAGAAAGGGAATGGTTTGAGGAAATCCAAAAAGAGTTGACCGTAGAAGAAATTGAACATCTTGCTGTACTGGTTCAAATGGAAATAGAATCAACAAAACAATCTTGTAGAAAATAGTCTTGAAAGGAGTTTTATGAGTAACGGATTTGTAAAAATCTTTTTTGTAATTGTATTAGCAATCTTTTTGGGGAATAATAAGAATACAATAGCTCAAAGCATGGATGATTCCAAAAGCAATAAAAATGATTTTGTTGAACAATCTACCCGCGAATTGGAAAAAGCAAAAAAACTCAAAGTGAAAACCCGTTTGCGCTATGCCGGATTTTTTGATGCTGAAGGAAAAGTTCCTCAGAAAAAATCTCTGGTTGAAAAACTAACTTTCGATAAAAATGGTAATAGAAAAGAGCTTAGCCGCTATATAGGTGATGAAATACTTGATCTACGCTATATATTCCTCTACGATAAGAAAGGAAGACTATTAAAAATGGAAACGCGTAATGCATCAAATGTACTCGTAGGTAAGAAAGAATGTAAGTACGATAAAAAAGGAAACGAAGTTGAAAGAAAACTCTACGATAAAAAACGCGGTAATATGCGCATTGTTTTTAAGTATGATAAAGAAAACAATTTAATTGAATCTGAAACATTTGATAAAAATAAAAAATCAATCGGGCGGTATGTTAATACTTTTGAAAGTGGTGCGGTCAAAACGACAACTGTTTTAGATAAAGGAGGAAATGTTACTCGCGAAAAATGGTTTATATACAATGAAGCGGGCAAATTGATAAGAGAAGACTTTAAGGATTTGTCAAATTCATATTCCGTTAAAAACAAATATGATGAAAAGGGAAATATTTCTGAAGTAGAAACCCCTCAAACCAAAAGAATCGTAACATATGATGATCTGCAAAACATTATTGAGGATCGAATGTTTACTTCCGACGGCAACAGACAATACCGGGTTGTTTTTAGTTATTTAGAGAATGGTTTGCAAAACGATGAAACCCGCTATGATAATTCTGATAAGGCGGCATTTCATGCTCAATTCAAGTATGAGTTTTACAAATAATCCCGATGATTAGATTTTTACCTCTTGGTGGCGCCGATGATATCGGCGCTAATTGTTTCTACCTAAACATATTTGGGACCGGGCTTCTTTTAGATTGTGGAACACACCCTCGCAAAAAAGGAAAGGAATCTCTTCCACGCTTCGATCTGATTAAAAATGAACCACTCGATTTCGCAATAATTAGTCATGCGCATCAAGACCATATTGGAGCGCTTCCGTTTTTAGTCCAAGAATTTCCCCATGTAATAATTTATTCTACTTATCAGACAAAAGAAGTTGCCGAGTTAACACTTCATAATGCGGCTAACATTTTAGCGGCAGAATCATTGCCGGGCGAAGATTTGAGAAATTATTCGCATCAAGAAATTGACTTGCTCGTAAGATCAATGCGCGATGTAGAATACAATTCACCTTTCGAAATTTGCGGATTGCGACACTCTCTTAGTGAAAACATTAAAATTACACTTAACGATGCTGGTCATATTTTGGGTGCGGCTTCTATCATAATCGAAATTGCCGGACAGAAAATAGTTTACACCGGTGACATAAATCTCTCTGATCAAATGATAATGCAGAGTGCGGATATTTCATCGTTTGAGGGTGCTACTATTCTGTTAACCGAAACAACATATGGGTCTACTGATTCTCTAAAACTTGGAAGTTGGGCAAGCGAAGCAAAAAGATTTGCAAAGCATACAAACAAAGTTCTACATAATGGCGGCTCGGTTCTTATTCCGGTTTTCGCTCTTGGTAAAACGCAAGAAATTCTTGCTACGGTTTATAATTTGATGGAAAGGAAAATTCTAACAGATTCTTTCATTTATACCGGCGGAATAGGGAGGGAAATTTCAAATATCTATGATCGACATAGATATTTAGTTAACCGGGGAAACAAAGAATTAGTGCTTAAAGATATTCCGCAAACAAATGTGCATGATGTTGAAGACCTAAATCTCTTTAAAAAGAATCCGGGGATTGTGCTTGCTTCCAGCGGTATGATGTTGAAGGGAACGACTTCATATAGACTAATGGAGTATTGGATAAAACAAAGTACATTTGGAATTTTTAGTGTAGGCTACATGGATTCCGAAACACCCGGTTATAAAATCATGAATTCAAAAATGGGGGAAAGCCTGACATTGAACGAAGGAATGGACCCGCAGAAAATTCTTTGTGATGTTGATAGATTTTATTTTCCTTCTCATTCAAAGAGAGAAGATTTGCTTGCTATTGCTAAACGTTCCGGTGCTTCTAAGATAATTTTACTGCATGGAGAAAGTGAATCGCAAAATTGGATTGGGCAGCATCTTCTTCATACTAAAAAATCTTTACAACTTTATTCTGCCGAATTAGGTAAGCAAATTAATTTGTTATAAAAAAACCGGCTGGTTGCAGCCGGTTTTCCGGTAAAATTATTCTGCAATTGCATACTCTTCCCAAGTTTTGAAAATCTCTTGTTGTTTTTCACCCGATTGAGCATTTAAGTAGGATTGATAGAATTTTGTACAGAAGTAACGAAGCTTGTCGCAGTCGCAATACTTTGCAGTTCTGCCAACAAAGAATGCCCCTCGCGGATCGCCGATTTTAATTAATGATAGAGCGGCTATAATTCTTTCTTCTTCGCTCGTTCCATCTCGCAGTAGTTTGATTAACGGAATAACGGCTTTTTCGGATTTCATTTCTCCAAGATTAAATGCACAGCTGATTCTTAAACCCTCGTTATCGGATGCCAATCCAATTAGTCTGTTTTGTTCGATTACTTCATATGTATTGGCTTTTGTATCAGTCTTATTCACTTCTGCATAAGAGAAGTTTGTGAATAGTAAAGCAGCTAAAACTACAATTGCGATTGTTAGCTTTGCTTTCATTTTCTGCCTCACTTTCATTATTGTTTATTTAGCGAACTGTTTTATTCGCTTCTATGCATTAAGACGAGAGGGTAATAAGAAAGGTTGCGATGTTTCTGAAAAACCACATGAATAGGGGATGTGTAAAATTCTCGAGATGAAATTGAGGCTACTAATAATCCTATTCAAATAAGTAACAAGAAGGCTGGAGAGATTACTCGCTTCCGGATTTTAATTCCTTAATTATACTAATAGCTTTTGCCAGCGAAGCAATAATAAATACCAGCAATATGAATAATAGAATCCAACTCATGATTAAGTTTTCTTTTGTGATGCCCAATATTAAATATCATTTAGAAGCTAAACAGTGACCGCAGTCAAAGTGTTCCCTCTTTGCAAAGCAAAAAATATTTACCTAAATTATTTCGTGTTTCAATAAACAAATTAGAAAGAATAAAAATGGGAAAGAAAATACTTGCAATTGTGGCCGGGTACTTTGCAATGGCGGTATCGGTGTTTGTTAGTTTTACTTTTCTATATCTGCTTTTAGGTCCCGAAGGTTCATTTGCAGAAAACTCTTATCGTGTTAGTATTACTTGGGTTTTTCTTAGCATTGTGATTAGTATTGCTGCGGCAATACTGGGTGGCTTCGTTTGCCAATGGATTTCTAAAAATCGGAATACTTCTCTATTACTTGCTGTAATTGTACTGTTGCTTGGTATTATTTTGGCAATTCCGGCATTAGCAACTACAAACGAATACGCACACCAACCACGTACAGAGGAAGTAGGAAATTTGGAAGCCATGCAGCGTGCACAGCAACCTTCCTTCATTTTGATACTTAATCCTATAATAGGGGCAGTTGGTGTTTACTTTGGTAGCCGTTTAAAGGGCGAAAAGAAAGCATAAACAAATCTTTTCTAGTAATTCAAAAGTATATTTGACACAGGGGTAATTGTTAGATATATTTCGACCCGAAATTTGAAAAGTAAACGTCGGGCTCATAACCCGAAGGCATAAAAAATTACACCGCGGGGTGGAGCAATTGGTAGCTCGTCGGGCTCATAACCCGAAGGTTCTAGGTTCAAGTCCTAGCCCCGCTACTAGAAAGCCAGAAAATGATAAGTTTTCTGGCTTTTCCTTTTTAAACCTATCTGCTTGTAATGTCATTCCCAATCCATTTTGCTACTAAATTACTACTAAAAAAGGTTTCCTGTTTTCTGACTGTTATATGGTCAGTTTATGATTTCCTAAGGATTCCAGCAATAATCCTAAAATGAAGAAATATTTCAACCTGCTACAAGTGAACAAGGGACAATGAAATATTCCTTTAAATTCTTTTCTCATTTATTTCGATCTCGTTAAACCTAATACTTGTTTGATTTAAAATAAAGAGGAGTGCTACCAAAAGTAAATACAATTATTGGAAGATTTTTTGATGGTGGATTAAGTCAAAGAGGCTATTTATTTGAAAATATTCCATCTTCCCTACACTTTTTAATATCTATGTAATATGCTTTATTATAATCTAACATTTGGACTTCCATTTCTTCTTGAGTTCCAATTGATACGGCATGTTCGAAACTGTCATATCCCACCAATGTAGATTCGAGATATTCATATTTATTTGAACCATTCCATGTCTCCCAACCAACAAATGCATGCCCATGTTGTTGATCAATTACAATTATGGGGTTTAACCCAACAGATTCGATTAAAAAAGCAAAAAGGATTGACAAATCAATACAATTCCCTCGACCTTGTTCTAAAGTTTCTTCTGGATATTTAATTCTTTGCCCAAATTGAGAACTGCTTCTACCAAAGTCCAAGGTTTCGTTCATATAGCGAGGTTTTTGTTTTGCGAGTGAATTATAAACTGCTTTTATTATTTCACGAATATACTCTTCTCTATTTTTAATTTTTTTTTCTCTTAGAGCTTTTTTAAACAAATCATTACTATATCCAAATATTTTTTTATCATAAACCATGTCGATTATATTTCTTGTAATAGAATTTAATTTTTTTGACTTAAATCGACGGATCCAATTAGTTAAGTATTTGAAATACGTTTGAGTTTTGCCAGTAGACTCATCGATCATTTTTCGAATCCAAGTATCGTAAGGAAGTAAAGTGACTATCTCAGATTGTTCATGTATTATTTTGTTATCGGTTCTATTAAAAATTTGTGAAAGAGCTGTAAAATTGGTGGGTGATAAAATTGAATTTATTTTATCAGTATCAAAATTTGGAATAAATGAGAGTGTTTTAAATTCTCGACTTTTGACAACAATGTTATCGATTTGAGGTGAAGAGAAATTGAATATTTGACTGCTAATTTTAATGTCGCAATCTGATGAATCATTATTGTATAGAAAATATTCTGTTACTGGTGGAATTAGAACATTTTCATTTTTTTTAAGTAATTCATAAAATGCGCTAGGAATAGGGCTATTAATAGTTGCTTGACTAATATTCAAACCCTTTTTAAGCTCAAGCTTGTTTTTAAAACATATTAACTGAATATCTTCATATGCAAAACTGTTTGTTTGCAGTTTATTAGTTTGAATTCCTTTATAAACTTTACCCACTAAACTTCTGATAAATAGTATTTCATTTTTAGAATCGTTAATATGCCATCTTTCCATTTGTGGATGGTGATATCCTGGAATGTATCTGTCAAAAGGTCTGTCAGATTCTAACGATTTATAAAAATATATTTCACTTTTACTATTGTTGTCAAAATGTAAATTATAATTTTTTACTTCGACTGAGCCTGTACAAAACAACAATGGTATTTCTGAAATCAATTCATTATTGTCAATGTTAGGATGATAATCGGTTAATGTAAACTCTAAGTTATAAATTTTGTCGTCTGGGGGTGAGAAGAATAAAATATTATGTCCTGCAAATAGCCTATATTTTTCGTTTGTGCTTTCTGGGAAATCAAACATCCGGTAATAAGAATCAGGGTGAAATATTATTTTATTGATATCTTTTATTACATCAAGAGAATTATTCATCTCATCTCTTAGCTCACATTCTGATATCGTTGAGTATATATCAATTTTCTCTATGCTGTAATCCGGTGATTCATGAATAAACATAGAGAGAAATGGAAGATTGGTTTGCATTCTTTTATCCAGATAGTATTCTGTTTTCCATGATTCTTTAGCAGAATAGATTTTGCCTTTTGCATCAACTGGAATTATGTTCTGATATTTTATTTTCACCTTCATCTTATTGAAAGAAATGTAGTCGAAATCGATATTATATATAATTGTTTTTATTCTTTTAGATAATTCAGGAATACAAGAATATGTGTAATAAATAGTACCAATTCCAGCATCTGAGTTTTCTATGTAACTTCTCATCATTATCATTTCGGGAATATTCTCTTTCATTTTAATTGTATCCTTAATTGAATTATTCGTAGAAATTCCTAGTGTTTTCGAACTATATAATGATAAAAGTAGAAGTGAACAAATGATATGACTGATTTTTATCGTCATAAATTACTCGGGAGTTGTGTATTTGATTTATTATAAAATACAAAAAAACTATTTAGTATAAGAGAATTTCTGAGCTTTATTGAGCAGTAGGATCACTTTCTTGAATTGTATGTATATTAAAAATACACCATTGCCAGATGCCGCACTGATTCTCACTTTCAAATTGCACCCACCCCCTACCTGTCTTCTCACTTTCCAACTGTCACAGTCCATATAAATCATTTTTGTTTGCTTATTCCCAACTCCACCTTTTCTGTCCACCTTCTAAAATAATGGAATCTAACTCACCCTTTTTCAAATGATATTTCTTTTCAACTTGTTTTCTAAAACTCTTTTCTAGTTTTTCTTGATATGCCGTTTGTCTGTCAAGATCATCTGGATATTTTTTCATTGATTGATCGACTGACAATTTATACCATTGACCGTCCACTCTAAATATTTCTTTTCTTCTGTTTTCAACTTCGATTAGTTTTTGTAAAGTGGTATCAGTTTCTGTAATTGTTAATGTATTCTGATAATTTGGATTATCGTTTTTTGCCTTCTCCATTGATTTCTTTTCTTCACAAGAATTAATAAAACCAGTAGCTACTCCAATTAATACTAGCGCACAAAAACCTAGAATAAATACAACGAGAATTTTAAGGCATCCTTTTCTTGCTACTAGTTCTTTCTCATCCATCTTGTATCTGACTCCATGTTTAAAATAAAAAAGGGACACTCAATTCAGATGTCCCTTTCATAGGCACTGGCATGCCAACACAAGAAGACAAAAGAAAAGGTGTCCCTGAGATATGGGGCACCTCTCTCTTAGTCTGTTCTCTTGTGATTTAAACTTGCCAGTTTTATGAAAGAAACAAAAAAAGAAATCGGTAAATATTTTAATTCAACTCTTTATTCCGTAATTGGTGTTACTCCATTTTATTTTCAAATGTTGATAATTAATTTAAGATATTCTTTGCCGATTTTCTATTACTCAATAATTTATTGCGTCTTCTATCTTGTTCGCTTTTATACTTGTTCAATTCTGCTCCATAGTCCAATCTTTTTTATGTTTTTGTCTATTCATCCATCCTAACTCTACAAAGAAAATATTTCATGTTCATCGAATCCATTAAAATCATTTTCAAAAAATGTATGTGGACGTAAAACAGTCAACGCCAGATGCCACACTGATTCACACTTTCAAATTGTACCCACTCCACACCTGTCTTCTCGCTTTCCAACAGTCACAGTCCATATAAAGAATACTAATTGTTTACATGGTTGATTCATGTAACTAATTTTCTCTCAACTGTACGAAGTTTATCAGAATTAAAATAGGGAGGCGTGCTACCAAAAGTAAATACAGTTTTTGTTGTGGCTAAGCTGGAAATTGCAATAATGAAATTGATTTAGAATACTTTTTCAATCACAATATTATTATTATCTGGATAGCCAAAATATAATTCAGGCTTTGAAAGAAATCTAAATCCTTGACAAAGTTTATCATCGCCAAGATATAGACTACTTAATGCACAAAACTGAGAATAGAAAAAATCATCATATATGGATTTCTCATTCAAATAAAGATCTGAGTAATGTTTTACTTGTTTAATTGCTTCTCTACGTTTAGTAGCTTCACTCTTAAACTCAATTATTATTAACGATCCGCTGTTAATGTTTATTCCATGTACATCTGATTTTTTTCCACCTTGTTCGAAATCTAAAAATCTCCACTCATTGTTTAAAAAATAGCATCCACTTGGAAGATTCATAAGAGCTAAGTTATTGTGAAATAAATATTTCATGTATTTAATAACGGTTTTTTCTTCAATACTTATTCGCTTGATGGTTTTTTTGTAATTATCGAAATCCTTTTTGAGTTCAGTATAAAATTGAATTGGTTTAGCTGATGAAAAACTATGTATATAGCATTTTTCGCTGTCCCTTTTGGGATTGATTCCTAAAAAGCTTGGACAATCTAGATCAAGTGAAATAGCAGTGACACCCTTATCGGTGACTCTGAAGTAAACATTATTATATCCAAACGATGTGTCGTAAGCTTCTTTAATTTGACTGAAAAAAGGTGTCGTATACCAAATTATCGCATGTTGGTGTCCAACTGTTATTGGCGGTATTTTTTTTACAACTTTTAATGTACTTTGATGATGAATTAAGCTAGAATTCTGTTTTTTCCATTTGCGTCCTCTTTGTCCAGATTTTGCGCTCGAATCAATAATTTTACATGTCTCTGAGCGGTATCTGCCTAGCCGCTTACCACAAGGAATTCTATTGCCTGCATTAATGACGACTTTGCAATTTTTTTCCCCAATAAGACATTTATCAATAAAATCATACGCATCAAAATCATAATCAGATCTTTTTGATTCTAAAATATCTATGATCTTTTCAACTTGTTCGTCACTTAGGGGGCATATATTAGCATCATTTCCATAAACAACGCTAGCAACAGGTAGGGTTTCTGAATCATTGTCCGAAAATGGAAAACTAATTAATTCTTTAATCTTGTTGCGAAAATTCGTTTTATCCTCAGAAATACCTTCAAAAACTTTTTTCGAATTCAAATTCTTTGATTTATAACCCATAATTATTTTTACAACAATAATTATCACCATTGTTATAGCTGTAACGGCCACTACAATTGCTATTATCGATAAGAACAATAAACCTATGATGATAATTGTTCCATAAATAAACAAACCAAAAACAATTGATTCGGTTTGTCTCTTACCTTTAAGGGCTTCTCCACCAATGCTGTATCTCTTAGGTGGCAATTTGAAAAACGAGCTCAATTTATTATCTCATTTGAAAGTATGCGGTTAGGAATGTTACAATCAAATGCACTCATTCTTTTTCTTTCGACGGAAGGAAAAATGTATGTGCATTCTCTTTTGTTAAACGTCCATTCAATCCTTTGGCGCTTGCCATGCTTTTAATCATTTTTTGATATATATTTTTCTTTCCCACACAAAAATTTCCTACATATTTAATTGCGTCACTATATGTCCGAACATATCTTATTTGGCCTTCATCTGCCCCTAAACTGGACGAGTCACAAGTATCACATGAATAATAAAACGACGAAACTTCTCCTTGCCAAAACGCCAATCTTGTAGCTGGTTTTCGACAATTGTGGCAAGTTCCTTTGAATGGTTTTGTATCGAGGATTTCGATTAGATAACGGAAATTATTTTTTATAATAAGTAAATCATTGTAAATAGAATTCTTGTTTAAAACCCATTGGACATAATTGGGCTCTTTAAGAAAAACAATTTGAGAAGTCTTTCCCTTGTGGACTCCAAAAGTAATTTCCATAACACTCCACTATTTATAACTTAATCTAATCTGATTTTTCGTCGGTCATAGTGATATAAAATACAATACAAAACTTTATGCCGATTAATTAGCTCGCAAATAGGGGAATGATCTTTTACAAACTCCTTTAAAATCACTTTCAGAAATTGTATGTGCCTGCAAAATGCTCAATGCGGCAAGTGGAAAAGATATCGTTTCGGAAATGTACCCACCTCCACCTGTCTTCTCACTTTCCAACTGTGCCAAGCGTATAAATAATAGTAATTGTTTATATGGTTGATTCATGTAACTGGTTTTCTCTCAACTGGTTATGATGGAAAGTAATGGATTCACAACTTGGACTGAACTGTAATCATACCTTCCTTTATAAATTCTATTCTCTAGGATATACTTAACCGTTCCTGAATACCACTTACCACCCTTGGCACTTGGAATATTATTTTCATTAAGGTGTCTGGCAATCTGTCCAAGTGTCATTTTTCTTTTCTTTAATTTGAAAACCAGTTTGATTGTTGGACTGTCTACACTTGATACCACCAATTGACTATCTTTAATTTCGTATCCAAGTGGAACACCTCCACCAGCATATCCACCTTGTAATGCTTTTCTATTTCTGCCAGCTGTCATTCTCATTGTAATAAAGCTTTTTTCCATCTCAGAAATCAAGCCCATGAACTGTCTGAATCCTTTTCTCATTGGGTCATTACTTTCTAAATCCTTTTCTTTTGTAGATACCAACTGGACATTCAGCTTGTCCAACTGCTTTATGATATGCTCTTGTAGATACAAATCTCTGGCAAGTCTATCCAGCTTGTAGATGATTACAGCTTCGATATCCTTATGTAGCTCAAGGAAGTTAAACAAGTCTGGCAAGCCCATTCTATTTTCGATCTCATTAGCACCACTCACACCTTCATCTTTGAAAGTTTCTACCAGTTGGATTTTGTTTGTCAAACAATATTTATCTATTTCAACAATCTGAATCTGGACTGTGCCTTCATCTTTTTGTTTGTCAGTTGAAACTCTACAATATGCGACTGCTTTCATTATGTCACCTTACCAGTTGGACTATGTTTAAAGAAATATAGAAAGGGGTGGTTACAAAAGTAAATACAGTTATTGCCATTTATGATTTTTATGATGGCAGTTTGAACGTGGTTTAAAAAAATACCAGTCCAACTGTTATGAATAGCTGACTTTATAAATGATTGTTTATGGGTTAATCTTAATTTAAGTTGAACATAATTTGTTAGAGGTAAAAATGGAAACAAAATCCATTGATTATAATTCTGTTTTAAATATCTTTTTAGAACGATGGTCAATTGAAAAAATCGAAAGTATGACTCTTAATCAATATGTGGATATCAGAAATAAAGACACATTTTGCCAATGGGTAGAAAACAGGACAAAAGCAGTTGGAAACATTAATTCAGCACAGGGTTCGATCAAGTTTGGAATCTACAAAAGGTATAATCCGAAAATTATTCCTAATAAATACAAGAATAATCCTAGATACAAACATGATTCTAAATACAGCTGGTTCTCTAAATATGGTGAAAATTGCGAGAAGGCATTTGATAATGTAAAAAAAGATTTGAAAAAAATTATTGAATTCTCTCTGAGTGGAAAATTTGAATTGATCGACGAAATTACTCTTCCCAATCTTTTCAAATGGAAAGTTGCTTATCTTTATTCAAATAACAGGTTGGTTTTCATTTTCAAGAGAGATGTTTTAATCGAGATTGCCAAACATTTTGATTCAACAGTTGATTCAGAAGCTGAATATTCGAAATTATATTCCATTATTGTTGAAAATAAACCAATCCATAAAACTATTGCTGAATATACTAACGAACTATGGGACAAGTTCAAGCCTGCTAAAATCGAATCAAAGAAAGCTAATAATAAACCCAAGAGAAGGGAAAGAAAAGAAACTTCGAAAACAAAAAATACATCTGACAGTAATAGAAAAGGATCGGAACCTTCAATAGTTACTCACAAACACGACAAAATTCAAGAAGCATTAAGAAAGAAACTGATCGACAAATTTGGAATTACGGCGGTCAATATGGAAAAAAATTTTATAGATATAAAATTGGAATTACCAAACGAAATAGTCTTCTATGAAGTTAAATCATCATCTTATGCAAGTGAATGTATTAAGGAGGCATTGGGACAAGTTTTATTGTATCTCCATGATTACAAAAGTAATAAAATTAAAAAAATTGTCGTCGTAGGAAATTATCGCCCAAATGAAGACGAGATTAAATACATTAATTTTATTAAGGAAAATATTCAAATACCTTTTGACTACGAATTTATGAATATTCCAGTTTAGGTAATTATTTGATTCTGCTTTCAAGTGTTATTCGATTTGAGTTTGGTTTATTCAGGATTAACTTTTCTACTTTCTGTGTTTATTATAATCTCGCAATCATTTTGCATTGTTTTCTTTCTGCAAGTAATCTTTATTGGCTCAGTACTATCTAACATTACTATGACTGGTTTACGTT
This sequence comes from Melioribacteraceae bacterium, assembly GCA_041675645.1. GTDB lineage: Bacteria > Bacteroidota > Ignavibacteria > Ignavibacteriales > Melioribacteraceae > Stygiobacter. The sequence goes on along the minus strand of JBAYTN010000007.1, from coordinate 60,915 downwards.
TGAATTCTGAACAAAGGGAAGTAGTCTTAAGATGAATTAATTATGATCGGTGAAACTTTGTGTGAGTGTGGCAATGGCAACATGACTCCATCCAGTACTACAAGGTGTTTATCCTTGCACCACTCCAACACTCAATACTACAAGATGGGACTCATTTCTTTTTCACACTCCAACAGTCATTTGTTCTGCTACAGTCTATAATTAAAGCTTCGTTCTATTAATTCCGATGTTCATTGCTTATTCCTTTTCCCATCATACTGTTTTGTTTTTCTATTAGAATATTAATTACGATTCAACTAGAGGGGGAATACATAGGCAAGCTGGATGCATAGCGATTTGTAGCAATTGCAACACCTGCTTAGCATTACTTCCATAGCACTGGAAATCTGATCTCAAAATTTCTTTACCATATATTTTATCGTGCAAGGGTTTATAATTGCTTAGCGTTTATCTAAAACATTTCTTTCTAACATCTAATCTTTGTCTTGTTCTCAATTCTTTTTGCAAGTTGGAATAAAAAATATTTTAGTGTGTGTGGGGCACCTTGAACTTTAACACCTTGTATTATATGGCAGTCCAACACCTTCAATTATTAGCACTCCGATACTTGTTACACTCCAACATTTTGCACTCTAACCACTTCGCCACCTTGTAACACTTGCATCAGTCCGCCAGCTTGGAGATTAATAAATGTTTAACAGTTGAGCCAGTCCAACACATGGCACTCCAGCACCTTCAATAATTAACAGTCCAACACTCCAACACCTTGCAACATTGATTATTGCTTCTTTATCAGTCATTTCGTTGAAAAGATTGCATCCCTCAAGGAATTATGATGAAAAAAGGAAAAAGGATAACATTTGGATAAGGAGAAATACTATAGTAGGATACTATATAGCGAGGCTCAATGGAACACAATCAGAAGGGTAGTGCTTTATGTATGCATTTAATAGTGAAGCCTTGAGACCGGCAATTGGCAAGGCTTTATACCTTCTTTCTTTCGGTATTATAATCTGGTATCAGACTTCATTCTCAATCAGATTTAATGTATCCGATGTTGCTCATTTGGTATTAGAGAAAGATATCGAGTAGTGCCGAGAGATGTATTACTTAATAGGTAGTTAATTATTGGTTATTATAGTAAACCCAAGGAGAATGGCCAAAGATTTCAAATATCAGCTTGACTAACTAGGGTTAATAAAAATTACTTAATCGGTAACAAATTCTATTCTCTCAAAATGTAACAAATGTTGAAAAATATTGTCTAGTGGGCAAGAACAAATCATTACTTTATACGTAATCTTTCCCTTAATAGTTTTATTACTTCTAAAGTAATCAGACCTCACTTATAAAATATGTCATTTCCAATTCTTTAGTCCATCTATCAATATTTTTTTGTCGACTGGCTGATAACCTTATTTTATCAGTTAAAGTTTTTATTCTCGGATCAATTTCAGATACAAAAGAATTTTGAGCTATCCTGTTCAATTCTTTCTTCATATCAAAATACTGTTTATTTGTTATTCCATCCCTTCTAGCTTCAATTGCATTCAAAACGAAATCATAACTGAGTCCCAATAAACCTAGATAGGCTAAGTATTCCCTGAGACTGTTTACAGAATTTAATTTGGTTGTGTTTGCGACTATGGTATTAATTTTGGGAATCCGTTCAAAATAGTCCAACCATATGTCAACTAAAGAATTATAAAATTCTTTCTCATATAGTAATTCAACTAGAAAAGCAGGAGAATCATTTTTTTTAAGAATTTCTTTGATATCTGAACATTTTTTCACCTTTAGTATTCTGACTTCGTACCTTAATATTTGAGAATTAGAAGTTCCTCGACCTTTGAAGGTTTTGGGATATTCAACTTTTTTACTATTCATCTCTTTTATTTTGTCGTAAAAAATTATTTTCCGAGTATTATTTCCTAAATAAATTGTTTCGCCATTTTTTATTACTGATTTAGGAAAGTACGCTAGTGATCCAAAGAAAGTTGTGTACTCATTTACTGGATTTGGTACAAAGAAATTATCTCCAAGATCAAGCCTCGTTACTACACCTTCATGAATCGGTAAACCAATTTCACGACTCATCTTTGTTATTGCTTTCTTAATTAGTGTCCTGTCCAGAGTGTATAAATTTTGTCCGCCGAAATAATATTTAGCTAAACTTCCTTGCATTTGTAATCTGTTGTTATCATAGTAATATATTTTAAAGTTATTCCAAGTGCCTTTCCAGTTGGCTATTACTTCACCTGTTGAAGCATCTGTTTTAAGGTCATTTTTCAAGTTCTTAAAAAATTCTTGCTTGGGTTTTATTTTAGAATAAAGAGTGATGTGAATTGTGTCGATCATTTCGGCTACTCTTTTTTTAATTGATTAATTGCATTATCCAATTTCAAAATAATCAATAAAAAGAATATTCCTTGTGAGCAACACCAAATGAATTCTCAGAACACTTGATTGAGTGTTTCAACTGCCATCGACAAATCATTATTATTAAGGTGTGCATAAATCTCGGTTACGGAGATACTACTATGCCCTAACAACTTAGAAACATGATATAATGATACTCCGCTTTGTACTAACCAACTTGCGAATGAGTGACGAAGTGAATGAAAGTGAAAATTTGGATTGAGATTAGCTCTTAAAACATATTTTTTGAACCAGTCCTGTAAATTATCTTGAACGATCTTCTTCCCTTTGAAAGTGAAAACAAATCCATTCACAGCTTGTTTCTTTTTTCTCTCTAGCATTTCAACCAAAGTATAATTTAATGGAACAGCTCTAATTTTTTTTGACTTGGTGACGTGATAGTGATTCCCAAGTGTTACAGTCTTTGAATTTAGATCGACTTGAGACCATTTCATTTCTATAATTTCCATCTGTCTTAATCCAGTCAAGATAGCAAATATCATCACGTCACGGTGATCCTGATTATTAATTACAGATAACAAACTGGAAAATTCTTCTTTCGAAAAAAACAAAGGTTGTTTCTCTGGTATCCTTACTCTCTTGAGTTGAGAACATGGATTCAATGTGATATAACCTTCTGACATAGCTTTATTAAACATAGCTTTGATATTTATTGTAGCTTTTCTTGCCGCATATATTGATTTAATCATTCTTCTATGGATGAAATAATTTATTTCTCTTATAGTAATTTGATTAAGTCTTTTTGTTGATGGTATAGACTTCAAAAGATATTTTATTGTAGTTAAATAATCTGCATGAGTTTTGTCAGTATGAAAAGCCTTAGAATATGTTAGGAATAACTTGCAAAATTTTCCAAGTGTTATGGAGTCGACTTGCTTAATTTCCTCGATGACTGGTTTCTGAGTGGCGAATTTATTGGTAACAAACTGTTCATATATTTTTTGAGCTTCATATTTTACTTTTGTCTTTGTAGAGATTTTATTTTCATTACCATCCTCTTGTCTGTAATAGATGTAATAATAACCACTTTGTAGTTTATATAGTCTCGCCATTGATACATCCCTAAATAGAAGTTAATCTATACTCAATAATAAATTTTGGGACTAATCCCACTACTAATTTTACAAGTTCTCAATCGGCCTAAAACATTGTAACCAAACATTATACAATCGAGCCAACGGTACATTGTCCGTCCTCATAACCCGAAGGTTCTAGGTTCAAGTTCTAGCCCCGCTACTAAACAAAATACCCAACCATTAGGTTGGGTATTTTGTTTTAAACTGTCTCTGAAATAAAATCTATAAAAGACTTGGTAGGTGGCATATATTTTTTTCAAAAAAATCCCTTCTCTCTTCTTGCGCATCAACTTGCTACTTAGTTCGCCATTCCCAATATTCGCATCCAACTTATTAAGAAAAGTATGCTAAAAACCCTTCTCATTAAAGATTACGCGCTGATTGAAAACATCGAAGTTCGATTCGAAAGAGGATTGAATATTATTACCGGAGAAACCGGCGCGGGTAAATCTATATTGATTGGTGCCATGGGATTGTTGCTTGGCGAACGTGCTTCTATAGAAGTTGTACGCAAAGGTGCCGAAAAATCTATCGTTGAAGGAATCTTTGAAGTTGCTAGCAATAAAAAAGTAAAAAGATTTTGTGAACAAAACGAACTTGATTTTGCTGACGAGTTGATTGTCCGCCGTGAAGTGTCTTTGAAAGGAACAAACCGTTGCTTTCTTAATGATTCACCGGTAACGTTGAATCTTATAAAAGAAGTCGGCGATTTACTTGTTGATCTTCACGGACAGCATGAACATCAATCCTTATTACGCACCGAAACTCATATTGAGATGCTAGATGGCTTTGCCAATCTTGACGTTGGACTTGCTGAGTACGGAAAGAATTATCATGAACTGAATTCGTTGCAAAGAGAATTGAGAGAATTACTCGAAAAAGAAAACGCACTAAAAGAGAAAAAAGAACTCTACCAATTCCAGATAAAAGAGGTTGATGCTGTCGATCCGCAAATTGATGAAGAAGTAAAACTTGAACAAGAATTAAACATTCTTGAGAATTCTGAAAAACTGCTAAGTATTACAACGGATATTTACAGCGTTCTTTATGAAAATGAAGAATCTATTACGGATCAGCTAGGTGCAGTTAAACATAAACTTGCAGAAATAGAAAGAATTGATAAATCGTTTGGCGAGTCTTTAACAAATTTTGATTCTGCTTTAGCTCTGCTAAACGAAGTTTCCGATTTTGTAAGAAGCTATAAAGATAAAATTGATCTTGAACCGGAACGTCTTGAAGAAATACGGGAGCGTCTTGGTTCAATTATTCTTCTCAAGAAAAAATATGGCGGATCAATTAAGTCTATTATTGATCACCGACAAAAGATTGGCGATGAGTTTAATCTTGCTGAAAATTTTGCTCAAAGAATTTCCGAATTACAAAAAAATATAGACGCATCAAGAAAGTCTTGCGGTACATTAGCTAAAAAACTTTCAACGGATCGAATTGCCGTTTCCAAAAAAGTAAAGAAAGATGTTGAAGCATCACTAAAACACTTAGGTATTTCTGATTCCCAGTTTGAAGTTAGAATAGTTAACGAAAATGCCGAAACCAATTCCGATAACTTTATTGTTCTTGATAACAAAAAGTATAAATTCAACAACCACGGAATGGATTTAGTTGAATTTTACATTTCCACAAATACCGGCGAAGATGCAAAACCGCTTGTAAAAGTTGCTTCCGGCGGAGAGGTCTCCAGAATAATGCTGGCGCTTAAAGCTACACTTGCAAAGTCCGATAAACTTCCTATTCTAATCTTTGATGAAATTGATACCGGAGTGAGCGGCAGAATTGCTCAAAAAGTTGGGCAGACGTTGAAAGAACTAGCATCAGTTCACCAAATTATTGCTATTACGCATCTTCCTCAAATTGCCGGACTTGCAGATGTACATTTTGCTGTTGAGAAAAAGAAAAACGCTGATCGTGTTGTGAGCTCAATTGTAAAGCTAACTGAAGATAAAAGGGTTGAAGAAGTTGCAAAATTGATGAGCGGAGAAGAAATAACAGAAGCAGCACTCAGCGGTGCGCGCGAACTGATGAACATTTCTAAAAAATAATTATGTATAAACAACGTCATCTTGAGCGGAGTCGAAAGATGACAAAACTTACGAATCATAATTTGCCTTGAATGAATATCTGAAATTAAAAGACTATTGTTCTTGATCACTCAACAAAACCGAAAGAAATATTTACTTTGCTTGCAAAAGATTCTTACGTAAATTCAATTCGAAAGAAAATAACCCGTGGAGGAATTCATGCTTAAGAAATCAAGTTATTTGATTGTTGTATTATTTTTAGTTTCTTCTTTTGCGGCTAAGGCGCAATCTCTAGAAGAAACTCTTTCAGAATTATCATCTACAGCCGGAAAGGCCTATGTTGCGCCGGTTATTTCTGCATTTGGTTCCAACTTAAATTCCGGTTGGGTTTCTAAAATACCATCCGCTACAAAAGTAGGTTTTCATCTAGATCTTAAAATAGCTGCTATGGGTTCTTTTTTCTCTGATGAGAATAAGACTTTTGTAACCACCGGCAAATTCTTTTTCACCTCTTCTCAAGTTGATCAGATTCTTGCCGCTTCCGGAATATCAAGTTCAAATTCTCAATACACAGCAATTAAGAATGAAGTTCTAAAAACGAACCTTGACGTGAATTTCTCCGGTCCAACAATTGTAGGAAGTAAAAACGAGTATTTGAAAATCAATTTTCCGGGTAAGACAATTCAAGTGCAAAATCAAAACGTAACACTATCTAAAACCGATTTCAGTATTACGGAAGTAAAGGGATTTTTAGATGAGCTCCCCGTGTTTCCAACAGCTGCGCCACAGTTAACTCTTGGTACCGTGATGGGAACAAATGTTTCTTTCCGCTATCTGCCGGATGTTGAAATTGAAGATATGGGGAAGTTTACATTTTTTGGTGTCGGCTTTATCCATAACCCGGGCGTGTGGTTCCCAAATCCGCTTCCCGTAGATTTAGGAATTGGTTACTTCACACAGAAAATGAAAGTGGGCGATGTCTTCGAAAGTACTGCAAATCAGTTTGGATTTTATGTTAGCAGAACATTTGGAATGGTGATTTCAATTACACCATATGCGGGATTGATTAGTGAAAATAGCAAGACGACCGTTTCTTATGATTATCAATCGAATGAAACAGTCAATGGAGTTCAAGTACCAAAAGCCAAAATGTCTTTCGAACTAGAAGGTGAAAACACCACGGGTTTTGTAGTTGGGTTCTCTCTGCATCTTGCAGCAATTAATATCAACGCAGATTACAAAGTTGCTAAAACCAAAACCGCTTCTGCCGGAGTTTCTTTCGGTTTTTAATTTTTTATTCTCTTAGAGAAAGGGAGCTGTGCAAGCTCCTTTTTCTTTTTAAACACTGTAAAGTACATTATGAAACAAACAGCCATCTACGTTCACATTCCTTTCTGCGATCATAAATGCATCTACTGCGATTTCTATTCCATTATTTCTTATGAGAATGTTACAAACTATTTAGCCTCTCTAAAAAAAGAGATAACAAACTATGCTGAGACTTTTTCCAACGAGAGAAAAGTAATTTCAATATTCTTTGGCGGTGGAACACCTTCGCTCATGGAAGCTGGATACATCGGCGAAATCATTAATGAGATTAGAAAATACTTTTTAGTAAATGATGATGCGGAGATTACGCTTGAGACAAATCCCGGCACAGTTACAAAACAAAAGTTAAGCGAGTTTAAAAATGCCGGTATCAACAGAGTTAGTGTTGGTATTCAATCATTCGATGAAGCAGACTTGAAATTCCTCACACGCATCCACGATTCTGAAACAGCTAAGCAAACAATTAGAGATGCGAGCGAAGTTGGTTTCGATAATCTTAGTCTGGATTTAATTTTCAATCTGCCTAATCAAACAAAAGAAAAGTGGAAGCGAAATCTTGAGGAAGCTATTAAGCTGCCGATTAAACATATCTCGGCTTACAGCTTGATTCTAGAGCATGGAACAATACTTAATAAAATGGTTCTCGATGGCAAAGTGAAAATGCAAGACATCAATCACGACGCCGATCTTTACGAGTTTACGATTGAGTTTCTAACTTCAAATGGATTTGAACAGTATGAGGTTTCCAACTTTGCCAAGCCGGGTTTCCAGTGCATTCATAACAATGCTTATTGGCATTACAAGGAATATTTAAGCTTTGGCACTTCTGCTCATTCATTTGCTAACAACAAACGCTGGTGGAATCTTTCCAGCACCCGCTTTTACATTGATGCAGTAAATAAAAAAGGAAACGCCGTTGCCGGGGAAGAAAAACTTACACAAGATCAAATGCTGGATGAGTATGTTATGCTTGCTTTGAGAAGCAGCGGATTGAACAAGAGTGAATTGATAAACCGTTTCAGCAACGACTGGTTAGTGAAAAATCAAAAGCTTTTAGAAGAACTAATCCACCAAAATCTGCTTACCGATTTAAACGACAATTTGGTTTTCACTCCACAAGGTTATGCACTCTGCGATGAAATATTAATCAAACTTCTTCAATAAAACTCATTGTCATTTTGAGCGCAGTCGAGAAATCAAACTGGAAAAGAAGCCACACAATTGGATTGCATCTTTTCCCAACTCTTCTATATTTATGATTGAAAACCGGAAGGATTATGAAATTTCGCCTTATGATTTTCGTGTTTGCTATTCTTGGAGCAGCGAGCCACCTTGTTGCGCAATCCTTTGCAAAAGTGAATATCAATAACATCTCCACTTTTTTATATGATGATGGGAGAATGGACATCGATTATAAAACCGGTCTTTCCGGCTTCAAACTACCTCAAGCTGCAGAGAAGTTCACTTATTATACTTCCGGTTTTCATTGGGGCGGATTGATCGATTCTGAAATTAGAGTTGGTGGAACGAAATATTCTTCCAGTCTAAAATCTGGTTGGATTGATGCCGATGGAAATGCACAACAGCCAACTGGAGAAATAAAAATTTTTAGAGTTCGTCCGGACTATCCATTCGTAAATATTGATACTGAGATAAAAGATGAGAATAGAAGTGAAGCTGAAATTAGACAACAATATATTCATGATTATTTGAAATGGCCCGTAAATCTGGGAGCTCCGTTTAAAGATGTAAATGGTGATAACAAATTCACAGAAGGATTGGATATTCCCGGTTACCCAGATGCAAATCAAACATTGTGGTTTGTGGCTAATGATCAGCTTCCTTATAATAATTCAGGCGTTAATTTTCCTTTTTATTCTAAACCTACCGGACTGGAGCTTCAGGTGACTGTTTGGGCATATTCACATCAGTCGCAATTGAGTAACTGCATTTTTAAAAGTTTCAAGCTAATCAATAAAAGCAAAACTCAATTCATCAAAGACATGTACGTAGGGATGTTTTGTGATATTGATATAGGTGAAGCGGTTAATGATTTAGTTGGCTGCGATACAACTCTTAATCTTGGATATTTATATAACGGTTCCGATTCGGAAACTGCAATAGGAAATAATCTGCCCGTTACCGGTTATGTTTTATTAAAAGGACCAACTGTTAATGGTTCTTTAAACGATTATGTAATTGTTGATGGAAAGAAAGTATTTGGAAAAAAGAATTTGAAAATGTCTTCCTTCAATCCATTTCCTAGACGCTATGTTTGTGATTATTGCGATCCGGCGCCGGCAAATCCCAAAAATTATTATCAAGCATTTCTTGGCTTGAATATGTGGACAGGTGTACCGTTTGTTGATTCTACAAAAGATATTCCAACAAGATTTCCATACTCGGGCGATCCAAAGAGTAATACCGGCTGGTTAGATGAAATACTTGATCAAAATAGAGAACGGCAGTTTCAGATTAATTCCGGTCCATTTAATATGGCTCCCGGCGATACTCAAGAAGTTGTGTTTGCGCAGCTTGCTTATACTGGAATGAAACAAAAAGAAAATGTGACGTATCTAAAATATTTGACAAAAATTGCTGCCGAATTCTTTAATGCTTCACACTTCGGGCTTCCAAATAATGTTGTGGAAAAAGATAAGATTCCAACCGAATTTTCCTTAGAACAAAACTACCCCAATCCATTTAATCCGGAAACGACTATTAGCTACACAATCCCGTCAAACGTGAAAGGTGAAACGATAAACGTAACATTAAAAGTTTACGATGTTTTAGGAAGAGAAGTAGCTACTCTGGTAGATGAGTTCAAACAACCGGCTAATTATAAAGTTAAATTTAACGTTGAGACGCGCCATGGCGCATCTTTACAAAGCGGAGTTTTCTTTTACACTTTGACCGCAAATAGTTTTACTCAAACAAAGAAGATGATGCTAATTAAGTAGTGAGTGGAGGGATTATGAAATTTCGCATTTTGATTTTTGTGTTTTTTATTCTTGGTGCAGCAAGCCAGCTTGTTGCGCAATCCTATGCCAAGGTCAACATCAATAACGTTGCTACTTTTGTTTGGAATGATGGAAGAATGGATATTTCTCCGGATGGTAACGCTGGATTTGAATACTGGAAAGGAACAAAAAGGTTTTCTGTTTTTACTTCGGGTGTTTATTGGGGAGGTTACATTGATAACGAACTTAGAGTTGGAGGAACTTACTACAACACGAGTTTAAGACCAGGTAATGAACAAAACGAAGGACATATATATAAGATAAGACCGGATTATTATACCGCAACACTTAGTGGCGAAATTAATGATGAAGGTAAAACTCTAGGCGAACTAAGGAATGATTATGAAGTTGATTATAGAAAATGGCCAATTCGCCTAGGGGCACCTTATGATGATCTTGATAATAACGGATTCTATAATGAAAAAGATAAGCCGGGATTTCATAATGCTGACCAAACACTTTGGTTTGTTTGTAATGATTTTGGAAGTTCTTTACCAAATCAAATGCTAAATACATTCAATTCAAAACCGACAAACATTGAAGTGCAAATAACTATTTGGGCTTATTCCAAAAATGATTTATTAAAAGGGACAATTTTCAAAAGCTGCAAATTGATTAATAAAGACAAATTTAAAACTATTAAAGATATGTATCTTGGGATTTTTTCTGATCCAGATATTGGTGATTTAGGAGATGATTATAGTGGTTGCGATACACTGCTTAGTTTAGGATATGTGTATAACGCAAAGGATAATGATAATACTTTTGGGAAAAATCTAACCATAGCCGGTACATTGCTTTTAGAAAGTCCAGTTGTCAACGGTACGGGAAGTGATTCTATAATAAAGAATGGAAAAGAAATAAAAGGGAAAAAATATTTAGGCATGACAACTTTTGTTGGTAGTTATCCTACTGAAGATTATATATATGGAGAGCCAATAATAAATCCAGGTTATTATTATAATAAATTAATTAGGGCTTATCCTTGGTACAATCCTATAACAAAAGGCAACACAAATTTCCCTTTCAGTGGCGACCCAGTAAAAAAAACCGGTTTTGTTGATGGAATACTCCAACTATCTGGTGATAGAAGAATACAACTTAACTCCGGTCCATTTAACATGGCGCCAGGTGATACGCAAGAAGTAATTTTTGCGCAAATAGTAACATCAAGTACAAGCAGACTTGGCAGTGTTTCTTATCTAAAATATCTGGCCAAATATGTAAAAGACTTTTACGAGAATGAAATGTTTGCTAAATCCACTGCTAATCAAATCGGAACTGAGTTGCCAACACATTTCGCGTTGGAGCAGAACTATCCAAATCCGTTTAACCCAAAGACAAGCATTGTTTATGAATTGCCGGTTGCACAGAACGTTACAATTTCTGTTTTCAATTCACTCGGAGAAAAAATTTCCACATTAGTGAACGAATTCAAAGAACCGGGGCGTTATACAGTTGAGTTCGATGGGTCAAATCTTTCCAGTGGCGTTTACTTTTACTATCTTGAAGCCGGAGAGTATATCAAAACAAAGAAAATGGTTCTGCTTAAATAAATTTCAAATAAGGACTAACATGGAAAACAAAAACACATTTTTTACAGTTGCCGGAATTTTAGGCGGTTCATTAATTGTTGCTGTGCTTATTTTTTCGCTCGTGTGGAAATCCACAAAGAATGCTGACCAAACAATAACTGTTACCGGCTCTGCAAAAAAATCAATTGTTTCCGATCTCGGCATTCAAAGGGGAACATTGCAGGCAGCAAGCAGCGATAGAAAAACAGCATATCAAATTGTGCAGAATCAATTGCCAACTGTGCTTAAATTTTTGGAAAGCAAAGGTTTTGCAAAAGATCAGATAGAAGTTTTTGGTATTAACGGTTATCCGGTTTACGAAGTAAATGCAAGCGGAGTTCAGACTTCTAACGTTTTGTATTACGTTTACAGCCAGCGCTTCGAAGCAAAATCGAATGACGTTCAAAAAGTAAAAGAGCTTTCTGTTTCGTTAAGTTCACTTGTAGAAAAAGGACTTGATATTGCTACTGACATGCCGGAGTATCTTTACACTAAGCTTGATGATCTGAAAATTACAATACAAGCCGAAGCCGCAAAGAACGCAATGGATAGAGCTGAAAAGATTGCCGAATCAACCGGAAGAAGTTTGGGATCGCTGCGCAACGCACGCATGGGTGTAATTCAAATTACGCCAAGAAACTCCAATATGGTTTCCGATTACGGAACAAACGATGTTACTTCAATTGAAAAAGAAATTACTGCTGTTGTTTCGGCTTCATTCGAAATTAATTGATGGTGTAATTGATGACTAAAAAGAAAATAGCAATACTTGGCTGCGGGAATATCGGTTCGGCAATAGCTAACGGGTTAGTGAAAAGCGGCTTATATAAACCTACGCAATTATTTTTAACACGCAAGTCCGATGAACTTCTTTCGAAGTTTGCAGAAAGAGGATTTAACACTACTTCCAATAATCTAGAAGCTGTTAAACAATCGGAGATAATTATAATCTGTGTTACTCCTCAGCAGCTAAATGGACTTCTTGAAGAAATTGATAGTGTATTGAGCGAAGGAAAACATATTGTTCTTTCGGTTGTAACCGGCGCTTGGATTAAACAAATAAAAGGTAAGTTGACTAAGAAGTGTCCGGTTATACGTGTAATGCCTAATACAGCAATTGCAATTCAGCAATCGATGACATGCATAAGCGCGAATGATGAAGATCATCACGCACTTGAGACAGCGAAAGTTATTTTCGATCAGCTTGGCAAAACTGTCGTCATTCATGAAGAATTAATGGTTCCGGCAACAGCGTTGTGCGCTTCCGGAATTGCATTTTTCTTAAGAGCTATACGCGCCGCATCGCAAGGTGGAATTGAAATTGGATTTCATGCCGAAGACGCTTTGTTTATGGCAGCTCAAACCGCAAAAGGCGCTGCATCATTAATAATTGAAAATGGTGTTCATCCCGAAGGAGAAGTTGATAAAGTTACAACTCCAATGGGAATTACAATTTCCGGATTAAACCAAATGGAACATGCCGGCTTTAGTTCTTCTATGATCAAAGGTTTGGTAACTTCCGCCGAGAAAGCAAAACATTTATACTCTGAAGAAGAATGATATTAATTTAGAATTGCTAATTTAGAATTGAGAATGATTGGGTAATCCGATAATTCTCAACTCTCCATTCCTAATTCACAATTACATTACCCGTTTGCTTATTCCCCCTTTTCTTCCTACTTTTACGCGTCCAATTTCGCCCCGTAGAGGGCGATTTTTATTTATAGACTATGGAAAAAATGCATTTATCGCAAAAATTCGAAGAAATTGTTTCTTCCCTCGGTTATCTTCTAATCGAACTTAACATCCGTGGAGATCACCATCTCAAAGTACTGGAACTTTATATTGATAATGAGAAGGGAATTACTCCCGAAGACTGTGTAACAGTTAGCCGGGCTGTGAATGAAGCTATTGAAGCTGAAAAGTTGATTGACATGAACTTCCGTTTGGATGTTTCATCGCCGGGAACGGAAAGACCTTTGAAGTATCTCGCTCAGTATTCAAAGCATATAAACAGAAAGTTTGAAATCATTTACAAAGACGAAGAAGAAAAAAAACTTACTTCCAAGCTTCTTCGTGTTGAAGGTGAAAACCTTTTCTTTGCCGAAAAAGGCGGAGAAATAAAAATAGAGTTTAAGAATATTACCCAAGCAAAAGTTTTAATTAGTTTCTGATAGGAGAATAAATGAACACCGAGATAGTAGAATCCTTTTCGCAGATGGTTCGTGAGAAGAGTCTTGACAAAGACGTTCTCGCGGGAATTATCGAAGAGATATTCGGATTAATGGTTAAAAAGAAATATGGCCTTGAAGCAAAGTACGATGTTGTTGTTAACATGGATAAAGGCGACATAGAAATATTTCTTGAGCGTTCTATAGTTGATGAGGTTGTCGATCCGGCAACACAAATCAGCATAGAAGAAGTTAATGAAAAAGGAAATGAAGACGGCCTTGAAGTTGGCGAAGATTACGTTGAAAAACTTCAGCTTAAAGACTTTGGCAGAAGGTTGATTAACTTAGCCCGCCAAAGCTTGAATCAAAAAATTAGAGAGATTGAAAAAGATCTTATCTATGGTGAATATGGTGAGATGATTGGTGAAATAGTTGTTGGCGATATATATCAAGTACGCCGCAATGATGTGCTTGTTAACCATAATAAAAATGAATTGTTATTACCTCGCATCGAGCAGATTCCGCGCGAAAAATACCGCAAGGGAGATACTGTTCGTGCAGTGATTAAAGATGTTAAGAAAACTCAGAACGGTCCGCTTATTATCATTTCCCGCGCAGACAATTTATTCTTACGCAGATTATTCGAAATTGAAATTCCCGAAATCTATGATGGTGTAATTGAGATTAGAGGAATTGCGCGCGAACCCGGCGAAAGGGCAAAAGTTGCAGTTGAATCGAACGATGCAAGAATTGACGGCGTTGGAGCTTGCGTTGGTATGAAAGGAGTTCGTATTCATGCAATCGTACGCGAATTAAACAATGAAAATATTGATGTTATCAGCTACTCAGAAGATCCGGTTGTATTCATACAGAGATGTATTGCACCCGCAAAATTGAAACAAATTGATATTGATGAAGATGAAAAAAAATGTACAGTTACAGCGGATAGCGATCAAGTTTCGTTAATAGTAGGTAGAAACGGTGTTAACATTCGCTTAGCTATGAAACTGACCGGATATGATATTGAAGTTATTCGTCTTGAGAAACCGCTTGATGAATATGATGAAGATGTTGAATTGCCGGAACTTCGTGAAGAACTCGGCAGCGAAATCGTTGATTTACTCATCGAAAACAATTTTGAAACCGCAGTAGAAGTATTGAAAGCCGGTCTTGATAAATTGAAAGAGATTGAAGGAATTGACGAAGCAAAAGCTAAAGAGATTATTGAGATTCTTGAAAATCAGTTCGAAGAAGAAGAAGACTAACAAAAATTTAAACTTGGGATTTTCTAATGTCCGAACCAAAAGCACCAAAAATTAGGCTTTACAAACTTGCTTCAGAATTCAATCTTTCAACAGAAAGCTTGATGGAATTCTTACAGAAGAAAGGTTATGAAGTCAAAAATCATATGACTCTTATAACCGATGAAATGATGAATGACATCAAAATGTTTTTCAAGAAGGACATTGAAAAGGCTGAAAAGCATTATAAGAAAATAGAAGAGTTTCAGAAGAAACGTGGTGATCATTCAGAGCCTGAGCCGGAACCAAAAGTTGAAGTTAAACCGGAACCGGTAGTGATTGTTACACATGAACCGGAACCAATTGCCGAGGAAGTTTCCCAGATTGCTGAAGAAGTTGTTGAGCAGAAGGAAGAGGAAATTTCTGCTGAAAATCCGGTGATTGAAGAAGTTGTTGAAGTTCAAGAGGAAGTCTCGGAAGAACCGGAAACGATTGTAACCGAAGAACCAGTTGTGGAAAATCAAGGTCCTAAGATTTACAAAACAGAAACTGAAAAACGTCTTGAAACTCAGAAAAAAGGTTTAACTATTGTTGGTAAGATGGAACTCCACAAAAGAAAGCCAAGACCTGAGGATAAACCGAGAGAATCTCAGCCTGCTAGACCTTCTAACGCTCAGCCTAAACCTGGACAGCCAGCAACCACAACAACAACTACTACAACCGAATCTGAAGCTGATAAGAAAAAGAAAAAAGTTCTAAAGGCTAAAAAGAAAACCGGAAAGCCTGGTGAAGAAGGTAAAGAAGAAGTTGTTCCGGCAAAGAAAAAGAAAAAACTAAAACGTTTTGAAGTTGATAAACAAGAAGTTGAAGCTGCAATTCGTAAAACAATGCTTAGTATGGATGATTCAGCTTTAGGTGAACGCGCATTAGCAAGGAAAAGAAAACGTAAAGAAAAAGCAGAAGAGCAAGAAAGAATACAAGAAGAAAGAATTCTTGAACAGAAGACTATTAAAGTAACAGAGTTTATTGCTGTTAATGAACTTGCTAATTTGATGAAAGTTCCGGTGAGTGATGTTATTTCCAAATGTATCTCTCTTGGTTTAATGGTTTCTATCAACCAGAGATTGGATGTTGAAACAATTACATTGATAGCAGATGATTTTGGTTTTGATATAGAACTTCAGCAAGAATACCAAAATGAAATTGATGCAGACGTACCGGATGCAGTTGAAACATTAAAATTCCGTCCTCCGGTTGTTACTATAATGGGTCACGTTGATCATGGTAAAACTTCCTTGCTGGATTTTATAAGAAGAGCAAACGTTGTAGCCGGTGAAGCTGGTGGAATTACACAGCACATTGGTGCTTACAAAGTTGCATTGGATGATGGAAAAGAAATTGCATTCCTTGATACACCTGGTCACGAAGCATTTACAGCTATGCGTGCACGCGGTGCTAAAGTTACAGATATAGTTGTTCTTATTGTTGCTGCAGATGATGCTGTGATGCCTCAAACTATTGAAGCTATTAATCATGCTCAAGCTGCAAATGTTCCTATCATCGTTGCAATCAACAAAGTTGATAAGCCTAACTCTAACATCGAAAGAATTAAACAGCAGTTGGCAGAAAGAAATATTTTAATTGAAGAGTGGGGCGGAAAATATCAATGCGTTGAAGTATCTGCTAAGCTTGGAAAAAATATTGATGTACTTTTAGAAAAAATTATTCTCGAAGCAGAACTTCTGGATCTGAAAGCAAATCCGGATCGTTTTGCAAGAGGAACAATTATAGAATCGCAGCTCGATAAAGGCAGAGGCGTAACTGCTACTGTTCTTGTTCAAAAAGGAACGCTGAAAATTGGCGATCCGTTTATTGCTGGTATTACTCATGGACGTGTACGCGCTATGTTTGATGAACGCGGCAAAAAAGTTTTTGAAGCTGGTCCATCAACTCCGGTTCTTGTGCTTGGATTTGAAGCCGCTCCTCAAGCCGGTGATGTGTTTGCAATTGTTGAGTCTGAACGCGAAGCTCGCGAAACAAGCATCAAACGTATGCAGCTTAAACGCGAACAAGATCACCGTCAAGTTCATCATATTACACTTGATGAAATTGCAAGCCAGATTTCTCAAGGCGGATTCAAAGAATTGCCTATCATTGTTAAAGGTGACGTGGATGGTTCAATTGAAGCGCTTTCCGATTCATTAATGAAGCTTACAAACGCAGAAGTTTCTGTTAATGTAATACATAAAGGTGTTGGTGCAATTAGCGAAGGCGACGTATTGCTTGCCGCTGCATCTAAAGCAATCATTATCGGTTTCCATGTTCGTCCTAATGTTAACGCACGTAAACTTGCAGAAACAGAAAAAGTAGATATCCGTCTTTACAACATTATCTACGATGCAATTGCAGAAGTTAAATCTGCACTCGAAGGAATGCTTTCGCCGGTTGTTAGCGAAGAAAACGTTGCTACTATTGAAGTCCGCGACATTTTCAAAGTACCGAAAATTGGTACAATTGCCGGTTGCTATGTTACTGAGGGCAAAGTTGACCGCAAACATAAACTCCGTTTGTTCAGAGATGGAATTGCGATTTACGAAGGAGAATTCTCCTCACTTAAGCGCTTCAAAGATGATGTTAAAGAAGTTGAACGTGGATTTGAGTGCGGTGTTGGCATTAACAATTTTAACGATATAAAAGTTGGCGATATTATAGAAACATATAAACTTATTGAGACAAAGAAGAAGTTAGAATAATGCCTACGTTTAGGAAGCAAAAAGTTGCAAATCAAATAAAAGATGAGATAAGCTTAATCTTGCTACAGAAAGTGCAAGATCCAAGATTCAGACTAATCACTGTAACTAGCGTTAAAGTTAGTCCGGATTTGAAGCAAGCTAAGATTTATCTCTCTGTTTACGAAAAAGAATTACGCGATGAAGTTTTAGAAATCGTTACTGAAATGAAGGGAGTAATACGCAGCGAGCTTGCTCATAAAATGACTCTGCGTTTTGTTCCGGACCTTGTGTTTTTCATTGATGATACTCTGGACTATGTTGAAAAGATGGAAGATTTGTTCAAGAAGATTCACGAAAATGATAACAAGAAAAACGACGAGTGATTACGAGCCGCAATTTGAAAGCGGTGAAGTGGTCTTGATTGATAAGCAGTTAATAAAATCGTCCTTTGATATAGTGTACAAAGTAAGAAAAGCTACCGGAGTAAAAAAGGTTGGTCATGCCGGCACTTTGGATCCAATGGCAACCGGACTTGTTATAGTTTGCACTGGAAGAAAAACCAAAGAGATTACTCAACTATTAACTGTTGAGAAAACTTATACCGGAATTATTTCTCTTGGCAGAACTACACCTTCTTACGATATGGAAACGTTCTATGATTCGGAAAAAGGATTTGAAGGAATTACCGAGGAAATGATTTTTAGTGCAAGCAAACAGTTCCTTGGTGAACAATTGCAAATTCCTCCAATGTTTTCAGCCATTAAGAAAGAAGGCAAAGCTCTTTATCATATGGCGCGTAAAGGGATTGAGATAGTGCGTGAGCCGAAACAGATTTTCATTTCGAGCTTTGATATAACCAAGATTGAATTGCCTAATGTGCATTTCGAAATAGCATGTTCTAAAGGAACCTACATTAGAGTGATTGCAAATGACTTTGGCAAAATATTAGGATGCGGTGCTTACTTACGAGAGTTACGAAGAACTAAAGTTGGTGAATTTGATGTTGCTGATGCACTGACTATTGATGAATTTAAGGAAAAATACACAACTATCCCGATTACAGTTGAATGAAAGTTTATTCAGATAGATCTGAAATAGAGAGAACAAAAAGTGCTGTGGTAACGGTTGGGTCCTTTGATGGATTGCACCGCGGCCACCTAAAGATTTTGGAAACAGTTAAAAAAGTTGCTGCTGAAACCGATGCTGAGAGTTTCGTTGTAACTTTTGATCCTCATCCAAGATCGGTGCTTGCTCAAAATTCGGAAGTAAATATTCTCACTTCTCTTGATGAGAAGAAGTGGATAATTGAAGAAGCTGGAATTGAAAATTTGATGGTAATTCATTTTACCAGAGAATTTTCTCAGCTGACTTCAGAAGAGTTCATTCAAAAATTTGTTGTAGAAAAGTTGAACGCATCGCACATGGTTATTGGTCACGACCACAAGTTTGGAAGAGACCGCTTAGGCGATGAAAATAAGTTAAGAGAAATTGGTTCAAAGTTTGGCTTTGGTGTTACTGCTGTTGCAGCAGAAACACTTAATAATGAAACGATAAGCAGTACAAAGGTTAGAAGTTTCCTTTTCGATGGACAGTTAGATAAAGCGAATTTGTTCCTCGGAAGATTTTATTCGATATGCGGAATAGTTGTTAAAGGCGCTCAGCGCGGAAGAACTTTGGGATTTCCAACTGCAAATGTTCAAGTTGATGATCCAAAGAAGTCGATTCCGAAAAATGGTGTTTATGTTGTGCGCTGTATTTTAGGAAGTCAATCATATTATGGAGTGATGAATATCGGCTATCGTCCGACTTTCGAGAATAAGCATGAGCTTGTTCCAGAAGCGTACATACTGGATTTTGACCGCGATATTTATGGCGAGAAAATAAAAGTGGAGTTTGTAAAACGCCTCCGCGATGAAAAGAAATTTGAATCGAAGGATGCTTTGATTCAACAAATTGAATTGGATAAAAAAGAAGCGGAGTTAATCGCTTCATCAAATAAAAAATAAATCAACTAATCAATTCCGGTTAAGGCTGGAATTGCATCGTAAAACAAAATAAAGGAGTAGTAAAATGTCGTTATCATTACAAGAGAAACTTGATATCATCAAGAAACATGGCGCCAACGAAAAAGACAGCGGAAAAGCTGAAGTTCAGGTGGCTCTCTTGACAGCAAGAATCAACCAATTAACAAGTCACTTTGAAGTGAACAAAAAAGATCACGCTTCACGCCGCGGTTTGTTGCAGATGGTTGGTAAAAGAAAAAGATTATTAAGCTATATAGCTGAGAAGGATATTGAAAGATATCGTTCTATAATTAAAGAATTGAACATTAGAAAGTAAGAGGCATTTAAATGGTAGTAACCAAAGAAGTACTGATTGGCAAACATAAGCTGATCTTAGAAACGGGCAAGTTAGCTAAACAAGCTAACGGAGCAATTATGGCTCGTTACGGTGATACGATGGTTCTTGTGACTGCGGTTGCCGGTGGCCTCAGAGAAGATCTCGATTTCTTTCCTCTTAGTGTTGAATACAGAGAAAAAGCATTTGCCGCTGGAAAAATTCCCGGTGGATTTTTTAAGCGCGAAGGTAAACCAAGCGACCGCGAAGTTTTAAGCGCTCGTTTGATTGATCGTCCCATTCGCCCTTTGTTCGATGATAATTATAGAAATGATACACAAGTTGCAGCTTTCGTTTATTCTTTTGATGGCGAAAACGATCCGGATGTTATTGCTGCTTGTGCTGCTTCTGCAGCATTAGCAGTTTCAGATATTCCGTTCCTCGAACCAATCGGCGAAGTTCGTGTTGGCAGAGTTAACGGAGAATTCATTATCAATCCCACATTTAAAGAAATTGAAGCCAGCGATATCGAATTAGTTGTTGCCGGTACAGAAACTTCTATTATGATGGTGGAAGGCGAATCTAAAGAAGTTAGCGAAAGCGATCTTTTAGGTGCTTTGAAATTTGCTCATTTGGAAATCAAGAAGATTATTGAAGTACAAAAAGAGTTGCGCGAAGCTTGCGGCAAGCCAAAGATGGAAGTAGCAGTTAAAACTTTGGATGAAAATCTTGTTGCAGATGTAAACGCACTTGCTTATGAAAAATATAAAGCAATTGTTTCTTCAGTTCTTGCTAAAGAAGAAAGATCAAAAGCTAATCACGATTTAGGTGATGAAGTACTCGCTGCTCTAGTAGAAAAATATCCGGAACAAGAAAAAGTCATTGGTCAAATTCTTCACGATATGGAAAAAGACTTAATGCGCAAACGCATCTTAGAAGAAGGAATGCGTCTTGACGGAAGAAATACAAAACAAATTCGCCCGATCACATGCGAACTTGGCTTGCTTCCTCGCGTTCACGGAACTGCATTATTCACTCGCGGCGAAACACAAAGCTTAACTACTTTGACTCTTGGTACAAAACAAGATGAACAAGTGATTGACGGCCTACAAGAAGAGTATAAGAAGAGATTTTTACTTCACTATAATTTTCCGCCGTTCAGCGTTGGTGAAACCGGAAGATTTTCTGGTGTTGGAAGAAGAGAAGTTGGCCACGGAAACTTGGCAGAACGTTCTTTGAAAAACATTCTTCCTCCGGAAGATAAATTCCCATATACTGTTCGCATCAACTCGGATATTCTTGAATCAAACGGCTCATCATCAATGGCAACAGTTTGCGCCGGTTCACTCGCGATGATGGATGGTGGCGTTCCGGTTAAATGCGCAATTGCCGGTATTGCAATGGGCTTGATTAAAGAAGGCGATAAGTTCGCAATCCTTTCCGATATTCTTGGAAATGAAGATCATCTTGGAGATATGGATTTCAAAGTTGCCGGAAGTACCGAAGGTATTACCGGTTTACAAATGGATATCAAGATTCAAGGAATCTCTTACGAGATTATGGAAACAGCACTTGCTCAAGCTAAAGAAGGAAGAATGCACATTCTTGGAATTATGAATGAAGCAATTTCTACTGCGAGAGAAAATATTTCCAACTACGCTCCAAGCATTCTTTCAACAAAGATTCCGGTTGATAAGATTGGCGCTTTAATTGGACCTGGCGGAAAAGTTATCCAGAAAATCCAAAAAGAATATAGCGTAGAAATCAGTGTTGAAGAAGATGGAACAGTTAACATTGCTGGTGTGGATTCTAAGCTTGCTAAAGAAGCTAAAGAATACATCAGAATGATGATGTCTGAACCGGAAATTGGCAAAACTTACAATGCAAAAGTTGTCAGCATTAAAGACTTCGGCGCATTTGTAGAATTTATGCCGGGTATTCAAGGATTACTTCACATTTCGCAAGTTGATACAAAGAAGATCGCAAAAGTTAGCGATGTTCTTTCCGAAGGTGAAATGGTTCGTGTTAAATTGCTCAGCATAGAGAATGGTAAATTCGCTCTTTCCAGAAAAGTATTATTGAAGGAAAAAGAAGAATCTAAAGAAGAAGTTAAAGAAGAGAACATTACAGAGAATGCTGAGTAACAACTCAGCATTTTTTATAAAAGCCGAAATGGTTGATTGATGAAAATTGGTAACCTTGATATTGGACAAAAACTTTTCCTCGCCCCTATGGCGGAGGTTACCGATTCATCTTTCAGAAAAATTTGTAAAGCAGAAGGTGCCGGCATTACATTCACCCAGATGGTAAGTGCCGAGGGGGTAATAAAGAATAACTTTGAATCACTCCGAATACTATCATTTAACCGCAACGAAAAGCCAATCGGTGTTCAAGTTCTTGGCAACAATCCGGCAATTCTTGGCGAAGCTACAAAAGAAATTGCCCGGCTTAAACCCGATATGATTGATCTTAATGCCGGTTGTTCGGTTGATAAAGTTACTTCAAACAATATGGGTTCTGCACTTCTTGATGATCCGAAAACGATTGGTACTATTATCCGTAAAATGGTTGATAACGCCGGCGGTATTCCAATTTCGGTAAAACTGAGATTGGGGAAAGATAGAAGTCACATTAATATTTTTGATACAGCCAAAGCTGTTGAAGACAGCGGAGGTGCTTTGGTTTTTGTTCACGGACGCGCACGAAACGATAAATATGAAACCGAACCAGATTGGAGCTGGATTGCTAAAGTTAAAGAGACTGTAAGTATTCCGATTGTAGGTAACGGCTCTGTATTTTTTCCGGAAGACATTAAAAAGATGATTGATGAAACCGGATGTGATTCCGTTATGGTTGCTCGCGGTGCGCTTGGTAATCCGTTTATTTTTTCCCGCTACAATAAATTTGTAGAAACGGGAAATGACCCGGGAATGCCGGATATTAAAGTTGTTAGGGAAGTGTTACTAAAACATATAAATAGTTTAGAGTTTGAGTTTGGAGAAGTAGTAGCTCTTGATAGAGCAAAGAAGCAAACTGTTTGGTATCTAAAAGATTATCCCGGAATCAATTATCTTTTAGAAAAAGTTTTTAGATTAAGAAATTTTGATTCACTTCGCGAATTAATTAATGATCACTCTGCTAAAATTATAAGCGGAGAGTATGGCGAAAGTGATAAAGTTGATGTAATAAATAGGTTTAAGAAAAAAGTTCTTTTCTGGCTGACCGAAGATACAACTCCGGCACAGAGTTAAGACATATAAGGTTTTACAATGAATAAAGAAATAATTATTAATTCTTCATCTTCACAAAATCGCGTTGCGATTACTGAAGATGGAAATTTGGTCGATTTTTTTGTCGATCATCCGGAAAAGCAAAGGATGGTTGGCGATGTTTATTACGGCAGAGTTGCCAGAGTATTACCCGGAATTCGCGCAGCATTTATAGATATTGGAATGAAGCATGATGCATTCCTACACTTCTCGGATATTGGAGAACGTACCGAAGCTTTGCAAGGAATTTTTGACGATGATAACGATGATGACGATGATGTAGTGCCGGTAGAGCAGAAAGAAGTAAAAGAAGAAGTTTCTCCAAATTCAACTTTGGAAATTGCTAAGCCGGTTCATGCTAAGGAATTTGAGCAAAGAGAAAAACCAACTACACGCCTTCATAAAGGGGAAGATATTCTAATTCAGATTATCAAAGAACCTGTTAAGGATAAAGGTGTTAGAGTAACTTCATCAATTTCAATCCCGGGAAGATTTTGTGTGCTTCTTCCTTTGGATAACAAGATTGGTGTTTCCAAGAAGATTGTCGATTTTCGAGAAAGAAAGAGATTAAGAAGAATTGCTCGCGGTATTTTGCCTCGCGATTGCGGATTAATTATTCGCACAGCTGCAAAAGATCAGAGTGATGAATCGCTCAGCGGCGATTTGAAGTATCTTGTGAAAATTTGGCAAGACATTCAAGCTGAAGCTAAAAAAGTTGAACCGCCGGCAGTATTGTACAAAGATTTAAGTACAACAATTTCTGTTATCAGAGATTTGTTTACTCCGGACGTTTCAAAAGTTTTTGTCGATTCCAAAAAGCTTTGGAAGGAAATTAGGACTTATCTTCAGTTCATTCAGCCGGCATTGATGGAGAGAATTGAACTATATAAGGGTGATGCGCCGATATTTGAGACTTTCCGCATTGATGAACAAATAAAATCTTTGATGGGACGCAAAGTTCCTTTACCGGCTGGCGGACACATTGTTATTGATCACACTGAAGCTATGGTTGTTATTGATGTAAATAGCGGACGCTATGCTGCTAAGAAAGAGCAAGAGCTAAATTCTCTTAAAACAGATTTAGAAGCTTCCCGCGAAATTGCTAGACAATTACGTTTGCGTGATATCGGCGGTTTGATTGTGGTTGACTTTATCGATCTTGAAGATGAAAAGAACCGCAAGAAAATTTACGATGAGCTGAAGAAAGAGTTTAAGAAGGATAGAGCTAAAACAGCTTTGCTTCCGATGACTGAATTCGGCTTGATGCAAATTACACGCGAGCGTGTTCGCGAAAATATTATTCAGTCGATGAATGAAGTTTGTCCTTATTGCCTAGGTACTGGATTACAGACAAAGAAATCAAACTTGATTCATGAAATTGAACGCTGGCTGAAACGTTACAAAATTCAAGGAAAAGTTAAATCGCTTACTTTGCGCGTACATCCTTCGCTAGGCGAAAAAATGAGAATGGGATTAATATCAACTATAAACAAACTTCAATTGAAATACTTTGTACGAATTAAATTAGTTGAAGAAGAAAGAGTGAGTCCATCTAAGTTTCATTTTATTTCGACAAAGACCGGTGAAGAAATAACTGATGATGTTGCCTAAGCACACTTTGAGCCGGAGTAGAAAAAATTTGTTAGCATTTTTTATTAATTTTATCGTAACAAAGAAGGGAATTTGAGATGAAATTTTTTATAGATACAGCAAATATTGCTCAAATTAAAGAAGCTGCTGCAATGGGACTTCTTGACGGCGTAACAACAAATCCTTCACTTGTTGCAAAAGAGGGGAAGAATTTTCTCGAACTTCTCAACGAAATTATTGCAATTGTTGATGGACCGATTAGTGCCGAAGTTGTTTCTACTGATTACGAAGGAATTCTTAAAGAGGCTGATGAACTTTCCCAAATTCATAAAAATATTGTCATCAAAGTTCCTCTAATTAAAGAAGGAATTAAAGCTGTAAAGACTTTGAGCGGTATGGGAATTAAGACAAATGTAACATTGTGTTTTTCCCCAACACAAGCTTTGTTGGCCGCAAAAGCCGGTGCAACTTATATTTCTCCTTTTGTTGGACGCTTGGATGATATCAGTACGAATGGAATGGAATTAATTCGTCAGATAGTTACTATCTACAAAAATTATGGATACACCACGGAAGTGCTTGTAGCAAGCGTACGCCATCCGTTGCATGTTGTAGATGCTGCAATGATGGGCGCCCATGTTTGTACAATGCCTTTTGATGTAATAGATAAATTATTTAAACATCCGCTCACAGATATCGGTCTCGATAAATTTTTGAGCGACTGGAAAAAACTAAACCAATAAGAATTATGAAAAAGACAACCTTTTATTCGATTCACGAAAAACTTGGTGCAAAGATTGTAGATTTTGCCGGTTACAAGATGCCTATTCAATACTCATCTATTATTGCAGAACACAAAGTTGTTAGAACAACTGTAGGCGTGTTCGATGTTTCTCACATGGGTGAAGTTTTTGTCCGTGGGGAAAGGGCTTTGGATTTTGTTAATAATATTACTGTTAACGACGCCTCAATATTAACTGACGGACGTGTTCAATACTCTGCAATGTGTTATGAAGATGGCGGAATTGTTGACGATTTACTTGTTTACAGAATTAGCGAAAAAGAATTTATGCTTGTTGTAAACGCATCCAATCTAGATAAAGATTTTGCATGGATGAACAAAAACAATTCTTTTGGTGTTGAATTAGTTAATGAGAGTGATGAATTTTCATTGCTTGCAGTTCAAGGTCCAAACTCGAAAGCTACTCTTCAAAAAATTTGCAACAAACCTCTCGATTTGGAATACTATCATTTCTTCCACGCGTCTGTTGCCGGTGTTGAAATGATTCTTTCTAGAACCGGTTATACCGGAGAACTTGGCTATGAGCTTTATTTCAAAGGTGATGAGGCAGTTGCGGAAAAAGTATGGAATGCAATATTTGAAGCTGGTAAAGATTTAGGTATTCAGCCCGTGGGCTTAGGCGCTAGAGATTCATTGCGTCTGGAAATGGGTTTCTGCTTATATGGAAATGATATCGACCAAACAACAAATCCAATTGAAGCTGGACTTGGCTGGATAACTAAACTAAAGAAACCATCTTTCATAGGTAAAAATGTATTAGTTACTACTAAAGAGATGGGACCTAAGAGAAAGTTAGTTGCTATGGTTTCAGAGGAAAGAACTTTCCCGCGTCACGGATATGATTTAACTGTTGACGGAAATAAAGTTGGTCATATTACAAGCGGAACTGTTAGTCCAATTTTAGATAAAGCTATTGCACTTGGTTATGTAGATGCTGAATTTGCCAAAGAAGGAAACAAAATCAACTTCTTCATAAGAGGTAAAGAAGTTGAAGCACAAATAACTAAACTACCATTTGTTAAGAAATAGAAATGAAAATAAACGTCCATTATTCCAATCAACACTTAGACGAACTTTACTTTACCGGGAAAACGACCGTAGCTATTGATGTACTTCGTGCGTCGACTGTTATTGTTACTGCATTAGCAAACGGTGCAAAAGAAGTAATACCGGTTAATACTGTGGATTTTGCAATGAAAGTTTCCGGTAATGCATTTAGCGGTCAAACACTTTTATGTGGTGAAAGAAACACAAAGAAAATTGAAGGATTTGTTCTTGGCAATTCACCGCTTGAATTCACACAAGAAATTGTTAATGGAAAATCTATTATACATTATACAACGAACGGATCGAAAGCAATTGTAAAAGCAAAATTTTCTGAAAATCTGTTTGTAGCTTGTTTTATGAACTTACCCGCTGTTGCCAGACACTTGGTACAGCTTAATAAAGATGTAGAAATTCTCTGTGCCGGTTCTAACGGTAATTTCAATTTGGAAGATACTGTCTGTGCCGGTAAACTTGTTTCCGAAATTCTTTTGCTTAATGATGAAGTGGAAATTGGCGATGGCGGTAGAGCAAGTATGATTCTGAATAAATCCTTGGCTAAGAATATTTTGAAAATGCTTAAAGAAACAGAACATGGAAAATTGCTGGTAGAAAATGGCTTTGGACCCGATTTGAAAGTCTGCTCTCTTTATGGCACTACAGATGTTGTCCCTTATTTTGTATCCGGCTCGCTTAAGAAACTTGATGTACCGGGAATTCAAACTGAAGCTATAACTTCTTAAGATGGCAAAAAAAGTAAAACCAAAAGAACCGACTCCGGCTATTGGAGAAAATTTTTTTGTAGTCTCTCCCGAGAAGAAGACAAAGATTCTCGGGATTTTCTTAATTGTGTTTGCCTTGCTTATTTTTCTCAGCATACTGTCTTATTCCCGTTACGATGAATCTTATTTCTCTTATAAATTCACAGACCAGTTTGGCGTATTAAGCGATAATCCGGATCTAAAAGAAAACGCTGCTACAACTCACAATTGGCTCGGAATTTTTGGTTCATACGTTTCCCACTTCTTTATTCGTTCTACTTTTGGCTATTTCTCGCTAATCTTTCCAGTGATAATGTTCATTTGGGGTTACACAATTCTAAAGAAAGAAAAAGCAATTCGACTTCCTCTTTACATTTCAAATTTTTTAATAATCATTACAGTTTTAATTACAACATTTTTCGGAATGCTTCAATCAGTTCCGGAAATCGCGTTGTTCTCGGATGTGTATGAACTATCCGGCAAAATTGGGTTGTTTCTCGGAACCTTGATTGGAAGATTGCTTGGCGGCTTAGGCAGCATTATTGTCTTATCAACCGCAATTTTAATAACACTGATTGTTGCTTTCGATTTTCAATTCGGTTCCATTCTTGATTTTCTGAAAAAGCTATTAAAGAACGAAGAGGATGAGACAGAAGAGAAGGTAGAAAAGGTAGTTCCTAAAACCGAAGAGAACTTAGACAAAATTAAAAATCTTCGCGAAGATGGAAAATTGAAACGATTGTTCAAAAGTAAAGTTGATAAAGAAGTTAATGCAGAAGAAGTAATGCCTGTTGAACCGGAAACAAAAATTACTATTGTGAAGAAAGATCAGCCGGAAAAAATATTGGATGCTGATTTAAATAAACCAGCTGAATTTTCAAAGAAAAAGTCTGAACAAAAGAAAGCTCCGGTTGAAGATGATGGTTCCGATCCGGTAATTGATAAAGTCGCAGAAGCTTCACTTCCTAATCAGTGGGAAGAACAAATTGATTACGTAACTCCAAAGTTGGATTTGCTTTCTCAGCCTGAGGGTGAAGAGATTGTTGTAGCGGAAAGTGAATTGAAGCGTAACGCAGAACTTCTAAAAGAGAAATTAGCTCTGTTTGATATTTTGATTGAAGATATTACTGTTACTCCCGGACCGGTTGTCACACTGTATGAAATTGTTCCGGCACCGGGTGTAAAGATTAGCAGAATAGTATCTCTCGAAAATGATATTGCTCTTGCTTTAGCTGCGCGCGGCATTAGAATTATCGCACCAATTCCGGGCAAAAGTGCTATCGGTGTAGAAATTCCAAACGCAAAAGCAATAATGGTTAGAGCACGCTCTGTTCTTTCAAAATTGAAAGATTCAAAAGCTGAACTTCCATTAGCATTCGGGAAAACAATTTCGGGCGATGTATATATTACTGATTTAGCAAAGATGCCGCACATGTTAATTGCCGGTGCAACCGGTTCCGGAAAAAGCGTTGGTATTAATATGGTTCTCTGCAGCTTGCTTTACGCAAAGCATCCTTCAGATGTGAAATTTGTTATCGTAGATCCGAAGAAAATCGAGCTTTCATTCTACAAAAAACTTAATAAGCATTTTTTAGCAGTTTCGCCTGACCTTGAAGAAGAAATTATTACTAATCCCCAGTATGCACTTCTTGCACTTAAAGCAGTGGAATATGAAATGGAGAAGCGCTACGATAAGCTTGCTAAAGCCGGAGTAAGAAATATTGTTGATTACAACACGAAGATGGCTAATCCAAAAACTCGTTTGAAAGATACCGACGAGATGAAACATCACAAGATGCCATACATTGTTGTTGTTATAGATGAGTTAGCAGATTTAATGATTACTTCCGGAAAAGAAGTTGAAGAGCCGATTGCACGCTTAGCTCAATTAGCTCGTGCAGTTGGAATTCATTTAATACTTGCTACTCAACGCCCATCTGTGAATGTTATAACCGGTGTTATCAAAGCAAACTTTAGCGCACGTGCTGCTTACCAAGTTGCATCTAAGATAGATTCAAGAACAATTCTGGATATGAACGGAGCCGAACAATTGCTTGGCGCCGGCGATATGTTGTTTTTACCTCCGGGATTGCCTAAGCCTATTCGTATTCAAAACGCGTTTATATCCACAGAAGAAGTTGAAAAGATCACAAATTTCATTTACGTTCAGAAAGGATATTCTAAACGTTACTTTTTGCCCTCTCTTTATGAAAAGAAAAAAGAAACGGCGGGCGGTTTTCTTGCTGATCTAGATCCAATGTTTGAAGAAGCGGCAAGAGTAATTGTGCGTCATCAACAAGGTTCTGTATCTCTTCTTCAGAGAAGATTAAAATTGGGATATTCAAGAGCGGCTAGAATTGTAGATCAACTGGAAGAAGCCGGTGTTGTCGGTCCTTCGGAAGGAAGCAAAGCCCGCGAAGTAATTGTAGAAAGTGAAGAACAATTAGAAACTATTTTGAGATCATTATAAATGAAAACAAGGATAGTGTTTATTTTTTTTCTTTCGATTGTTTTGCTGAATGCTCAATCGGCAAAAGAAACAATCAAGAAAATTCAGAATAAATTTAACTCAATTGAAAATTTCACCGCTAACTTTTCACAAAGTTTATATGCACCGTCCGGCGGCGAGCAAGGAAAAGTTAACGGAAAATTTTCTTATAAAAGAAAAAACAAATTTGTAGTAGAGCTGAAAAATCAGACTATAGTTTCCAATGGCGAAACCATTTGGAATTACGATAAAAAATTTAATCGGGTTGTCGTAAGTTATCTCAATGATGATCCTACATCGTTTTCATTAGAAAAATTCATTTTTGATTATCCTCCTTTATGCAAAACAAAGATGGTAAAAGACCCGACCAATGGCTCTGAATTTATTTTGGAACTAGTTCCAAAGGATAATGATTTGCAATTCAAGCTTGTTCGAATTTGGAAGAGTCTCGACAATCTTATCTCCAAGATGGAATTGGTTGATGTGGGTGATATGAAATATTCTTTTGCTTTTAGAGATGTAAAAGTTAATCAAGAATTAGCTAGCCAAGTTTTTACATTTAACGCTCCCAAGGGGACGAAAGTTATTGACCTCCGCTAGATCAAATAACAGTTCCCCAGTTAAGATTTTTGGAGTACTCTTAACAGTAGCGATCAGCTTGCTGTTTCTTTACGTAGCATTTCAAAAAGTAGATCTTAGCCGCGCTTTTTCTATCATTCGCAACACTTCATTTTTTGCAATCATTTTATATCTGATTGTTTTTTTTGCTTCACACTATGCCCGGGCATGGAGATGGAAATTTATGCTTGATTCTGTTAAACCGGATATTTCTAAAAATCATCTTTTCGGTTCGGTAATGGTTAGCTACGGTGTGAGCTGTATAATTCCGAGATTGGGCGAAGTGTATCGCGGTTTATTTTTAGGGAAGTGGGAAAATATTTCCAGAACTACAGTAATTGGCACTATCGTAGTAGAAAGAATTATTGATGTTACATTTTTTGCTTTTGCTTCTTTGGTTAGTGTTTCAGTTTATTCCGGAAATTTATACGAAGAAATTCCTTGGCTTCAAACATTGCTGGTTACCGGATTCGGTTTTATTTTTTTCGCAGTTGTTATTGTACTGCTGCTTGTAAAATTCCAAAGGGGATTTGCTACAATACTTGTTAAGCTTTCAGCTAAGATTAGCGTAAAGTTTTCCGAAAAACTAAAATCTCTTTTTGAAACTCTCATTGAAGGTTTCTCCAGCATTAAGAACTGGCGGCATGTATTTGGAATTCTTTTGGGTTCGCTAGCAATCATGCTTTTATATGCGCTAAATACATATGTCGGTTTTTTCATGCTCGATATGCATGATGCCGCAGATGTAAATTTTGCAGCCGCATGGATCGTAATGACAATAAGTTCGTTTGGCTCACTAATACCAACTCCCGGCGGACTAGGCTCTTATCATGTTTTAGCAATATTTGTACTTACCAAAGTCTATGGCTTTGATGCCGACAGCAGCGGGGCTTATGCTATTCTTACACATTTTATTAGTTATGTTGCTTTCCTTGTTTCGTCGGTTCTTATTCTCTTTTATCTTAATCTGCAACGCGCAAAACAAGGATTGCCAAAAGAAACTTTTCTTTCAGTTCTAAAATCATCTAATACGGATTCTAAATGAAAAATAAAATTCTACTCAGTTTGATGCTTCTTAGTTCAGTAAAATTATTCGCTCAGTGGGATGTTAGTGCGTCAATGGGATTAGATTTCAAATCGATGCCGGTCTATAAAGATTATATTAATATGAATTTTAGTACGGCGAATAATCAAATATCATCATTTAAGAGCGCAGTTTCATTTACCGCTGAAGGTGATTATAAGCTTTCCAAATCATTTGCTCTTGGTTTAGAATATAATTTGCAATTGGATTCGTACAACGGAGTAGGCGGACTTTATGAAATTTCCTACAGCGTACATCGACCATCTTTAATGGCCTATTACATAGTTCCGGGAGCCGGTTATCAATTTAAATTTGGCGGCGGATTAGGTTACCGTGCGGTTGTGCTAAACGAAAGAATCATAGTCGATACAAAGTATACAGCAAGTGGATTTGGTCTGGTTGCTAAAGCTGAAGGGAACACGATGCTTGCCGATCATTTTTATGCATTGATTGGTGGAAATATTAGATATGATGCTACCGGAGATGTTGCAAATGGAGATCAATATATTGTGAACAGATCAACCGGGGATAGGCTAAACCTTAATTCAATTTCGTTTGGTATTTATTTAGGTGTTACTTTTACTTTTTAGGAGACTCTAGTGAATCTAGTCGAAGCTATCGTACTGGGGATTATCCAAGGATTGACAGAATTTTTACCGATCAGTAGTACCGGTCATCTTACAGTTGCCGGAAAATTAATGAACTTGATTTCGGATCAGAATCCGCAGAAGTGGACTTCATTTATTGCAGTGATTCAATTGGGAACATTGCTTGCTGTTTTTGTTTATTTCTGGAGAGATATAATTTCTATTATTAGAGATTTTCTCCGTGACAACTGGTTTAACAGAGTTAAATTTAAAGACCAGTCGATGCATGCAAAAATGGGTTGGTATCTTGTAATTGCTACCTTACCGGTTGTTGTCATCGGACTCGGATTCAAAGATATTATTGAAGGAGTTTTTACAAAGAATCTTTATGTAATCGCAATAAGTTTGATAGTGCTTGCGTTGATTCTAGCTTTTGCCGAACGAATTGGTAAGTTGAATCGTAAGAATGAAAATATAAATTGGATGGATGCTTTATTAATTGGATTCGCTCAAGCCATCGCTCTAATCCCGGGCTCGTCACGGTCCGGAACAACGATTACTGCTGGCTTATTCCTCGGCTTTGATCGAGAAACTGCTGCAAGATTTTCATTTTTAATGAGTATCCCGGCAGTTGCAGCAAGCGGACTTCTTCAGTTTTATCAAGCAGCAAAGTATATTGATCAAACCGGCTTTGTTGCCTTAATTGTCGCAACTATTGTTTCTGCTGTTGTTGGTTATCTGTCTATAGAATTCTTATTGAGGTATCTCAAAACAAAATCTATGCTGCTGTTTATCGTATATAGAATTGTTGTTGGTATAATAATTATTGTTTTATTAGCTAATGGAGTAATAAACCAATAGGTGTCATTATGAGGATTCGACTACTTTTGTTTTTACTTTCTGTTGTTTTGCTTTCCGCTTGCGGTGATCAATATAAAACTGTTGATATTGAAAAGGAAGTTAAGAGCGGAAAGAAGATTTCTGATATTATGCAGTTGCAGAACAGAGAACAATTAGTTTCTACGATATATACTAATCACGGCAAAATAAGTTTTGAGATGTATCCGGCTGAAACTCCAAAAGCAGTAGAAAATTTCATTGGGCTAACACTTCAAGGGTATTATAATAAGCTTACATTCCACAGAATTGTAAGAAATTTTATGATACAAACCGGAGATTCTACTGCAACCGGAACTGCCGGTAGAAGTTACTTCGGCAAAGAGTTTGAGGATGAATGCCCAACTTCATTGAAGCATAACACAGCTGGTACTGTTTCTATGGCTAACCGGGGCCCTCATACAAATACGAGTCAGTTTTTTATTACAACTGCAGCAACTCCTTGGCTGGATGGTAAACATACGCTTTTTGGTAAAGTGATTGATGGAATGGATGTAGTTATCGAAATTGGTAACGTTGAAACCGATAGAATGGAAAAACCAGTTAAGCCGGTAATTATCCAAAAAATCACTATTGAAAAAAGAATACGATAGAGAATTACATTAAAAATGGCTAAACAAGTTTTTCAGCAGCTATCTCAGATTACTAAGTTTCTAACAAAAGAAACGCTGCTACCTATTTATTTTTTGTGCGGAGAAGACAGTTA
Source organism: Melioribacteraceae bacterium (assembly GCA_041675645.1). GTDB lineage: Bacteria > Bacteroidota > Ignavibacteria > Ignavibacteriales > Melioribacteraceae > Stygiobacter. The sequence continues at coordinate 27,114 of JBAYTN010000007.1, read as the reverse complement.
TTCGATTGAGCAAGCAGTAGAAGGTATTGAGAAAGTTGTTTCTCCATTATTAGGCTCCGATTTTGATAGAGAAATTTTTTCTGCAGAAAAATCTATCGAGTTGACTCAAATATTAGATCAGGCTCTTTCTTTTCCTTTTGGTGGTGATAAAAAATTCATTGTACTCAAAAACTTTGAAAAGCTTAACGACAAAAAGAGTTTAAGCGGATATGTTAAAAGTCCAGCTGCTTTTACTGTACTTGTTCTAATACAGAACGGAACTGTAAGTGATGGTACTAAAGAACCGTATAATCTGCTTATTGATAGGAAATACTTGTTTGAAGCTAAACCGGTTTCCGGCAATGAACTTACAAATTGGTTCGTTCAAATTGCTAAAAAGAAAAATTTGGATTTGCCGGTTGATCATGCTAAAGCAGTAATCGAAGTAGTAGGAGAGAACAAGGCTTTGCTTGAAATGCAACTTCAAAAATTCTTGGACTATTCTCAGTCCGGAAAAATACTTACAATTGAAGAACTGATTAAGCTGTCATCCCCTACAAAGGAATATACAATTTTTGATTTTCTAGGAGTATTGGGCTCCGGCGATAAAGCAAAATCTCTTGAAATTGGCTATAATCTTATCGATTCCGGTGTGGAGATGGTTTTTATTGTAAATATGGTGGCAAAGTTTATTATGACGGTAGCTCAAGTTTTGGATTTATCGCGTCAGAGAATTGGCGAAAATGAAGGAGCCAGATTAGCCGGAGTTAGCTACTATTATTATTTGAATTGCAAAAAAGCCACTTTTTTTATGACTGACGACCGGCTTCATAATGCTTCCAAAGCATTGTTAAATGCGGATCTGGCTATAAAAACTACCGGAGCTGATAAGAAAACCGTTCTCCAGATTCTTATAGCTGAAATTTTGGGTGAGGTTGCATCTTCACCATTTGACTATTGAGTTCGTTGCAATTCAACCATTATATGGGTAAAATTGCTCGCAAAAATTGAAACTTTTTTAACCATTTACGGGTAGAACCATTTTGACTAAACGCCTTTCTGATTTGAGTGATGAAGAACTGATTAAGATTTATCAGGATGAAAACACGCTCGAGGCATATGAAATATTGGTGAAGCGTTACAAAGATCCTCTAATGAATTTTGTTTACAGATTCGTTGGTGATCGAGATGTTTGTACCGATGTGGTTCAAGAGACCATGATCAAGTTTTACCTAAACAAAGATTCATATCGTTCTTTTGCAAAATTTTCGACTTGGATTTATACAATAGCCGCTAATCTGGCTAAGAATGAACTCAAGAGAAGAAAAAGAAGGGTGATATTTTCAATTGATAATTCTGATGATGAAAAGTCTCCTCAAATTGAAGATAAGATGTTCCTTGCACCCGATAGAGCTGCTGACAGTGAGATCAGAAATGAAATTATTCAGAAAGCTCTATTGAAAGTTAAACCGGTCTACAGAGAAGTTGTAATCTTGAGAGATATTCAGGATTTATCTTATGAAGAGATTGCGGAAATAACCGGCTTAGCAATTGGTACTGTTAAATCGAGGATTAATAGGGGAAGAATACAATTACAGAAACTACTTAAGAACATTTATAAAGAGTAGCTTATGAGCGAATTTTACAAAAACGAAGAAGAAAAATTTTCCAAACTTGTTTCAGATTTAAAAACGCTTCCCAAGATTGAAGCACCGGATAATTTTGAATTCAATCTTATGACGAGAATTCAAAACAAAAGTTTTGGTGAAATTAGAGATTCGAGACCAGCATTTAACTGGTTTAAATTTCTGGCCCCTTCAGCGGCTGTTATGGCATCCGTGCTTTTATTCTTCATTTTCTATCCGCAAAGAGAAGAAATACCAACACAAATCGTCAATCAGAAACAACTTATTGATTCGCAAGCCTTAGCTGGAAAATCTTCCGACAAGAAATTTGAATCTCTATTTAGCACAGACGATAAAAAATCTTCTATTAAAAAGAGTGTTGAATCAAATTCAAATATTGCTCAAACCCAACTTCCCGGTAAAAGAACATTTCCTCTAAATCAGAGAAGATCGGTATCGGTAGACGATTACATTTCCGGAGCTAATTCGAATCAGAACCCATCAGCCCGAAGCAGCATTGTAAATAGCGGCGATGAACCGATGGTTGATGGTTTTAGAATTGAAAACAAGTTAGACAAGAAGACGATCGAAAAATTCCGTGCCGAGCTCGATTCTTTGAAAAAAGCTCAATTAAAGGCAGATTCGTTGAAAAAAGCCATTAAATAAAAGCTTTTTAAAGGCTTTTGATTTGGAAAATTGGCGCATCATAAGTAAATTTCAACCCAAAATTTTAAGGAAGTGGTATTAAAATGAAAGCAGGAATTCATCCAAGCTATAAGAAATGCGAAGTTACGTGTGTATGCGGAAATACATTTATTACCCGTTCTACAGTAAGTAGCATCAAACTTGAAATTTGTTCAGCATGTCATCCATTCTTTACCGGTAAACAAAAAATGTTGGATTCGACAGGTCGTGTTGAGAGATTCAAGAAAAAATATGGAAAGAAAGAAGCTTAATTTTCTTTTATGTACGTAGAGCAGGGCTGTTGTACAGCCCTTTTGCTTTTTAAATAGCAGACTTATAACGCACCTTTAAATACTGAATGAAATGGAAGAAACTAACGAAAGTACCGGTCTAAATCTCTATCAAGGCGTAAGAGGTTTAGCAGTAAAAATCTTAAATCGCATTGATAGAACTGATGCCTACCTTGATAAACTTCTCGAAATTGAAATAAAAAATTCAAATCTAATTGGAGCCGATAAAGCTCTACTATTTGAAATTGTTCACGGCGTAACTCGCTGGCAAGGTAGAATTGATTGGATTCTAACCGGATTTTATAAAGGACAATTTTCTAAAGCTATTCCAAATGTTAAGAATGCACTTCGTGTTGCCTTATATCAAATTTTATTTTTAGATAAAGTCCCGGATTACGCTGCAGTAAATGAAGCGGTTGATTTTGTGAAAAAACTTCAAGGACAAGCCGCTGCTGATTTAACAAACGCAATCCTTAGAAACATAATTCGAAATAAAGAGAGCATCAGATATCCAAATCCCGATGAAGACATAAATAATTATTTAAGCGCTTACTTTTCGCATCCAACTTGGTTGGTTAGAAGATGGCTTCAGAGATTTGGAAGAGAAGAAGTTGAGAAACTTCTTTTGTCTAATAATAATAAACCAACTTTGAATATTAGAATTAATAACCTTGTTACTAATGCTGATGAAATGAGGTCGCTTCTTAATTCCGTTGAATTGAAGTTTTCTGATGGGAAGTATTTGAAAGAGTTTATTAGGATGAATTCTCTTTCAAATATTACGGATTGGGAATATTTTGGGAAAGGATATTTTACTGTACAAGACGAGAGTACTGGCTTTCCAATCAAATTATTAAGTGTTGCACCCGGAATGCGTGTTTTGGATTTGTGTGCTGCACCCGGTGGCAAAACAGCTTTCATTGCTGACGAAATGAATAATTCCGGCGAGATAGTTGCCCTAGATAAATTTGAAAGCCGGTTGAAAATTTTAGAAAAGAATCTAAATAGACTAAAAGTTACTAATGTGACTACTAAAATTATTGATGCGATGGAATATGAAGATGAAGCCGGATTTGACAGAGTTTTAATTGATGCACCTTGCAGCGGTTTAGGAACGTTAACTAAAAAGCCCGATCTGAAATGGAAAAGAGATTTGGGCGACATTAGAAAAATCGTTAATATTCAATACGATTTACTACAAAAGGGCGCTTCGTTAGTTAAGCTTGGCGGATTTGTTGTCTATAGTACTTGTACTATTGAGCCGGAAGAAAATTTTGATTTGATTGCAAAGTTTTTAAACGAACATTCGAATTTTAGTCTAGTAAACGCTGGCGATCAGCTACCTAAAGAAGTTGTTGATTCAAATGGATGCGTAGCTACATTGCCTCATGTTCATGGAGTAGATGGAGCTTTTGCTGCAAAACTTATTAGAAACAATTAAGATGAATATATGGCGTCTGAAGCATTATTAAAGTTTGCAGAAGAACTTAGACTTGCACGAGAAGCAAAAGGACTTAGTATTCTCCAAATTTCTTCTCGTACTAAAATTGATCCGAAGTTTTTAAGTGCAATTGAAAATGGCGATTTCGAAATTCTTCCAGAATTATATGTGCGAGCCTTTATTAAGGAATTTGCGCAAACTATCGATTTAAATCCAAAAGAGACAATTCAAAAATTTGATTATGCCAAGACTGGCCAACAGGAAAAAGCTCTTGTTACTAAAGAACAAATTTCTAAGCCAGTTGTAAATGAAACTACAAAGCCTCATGAAGAGTTAATTCCGGAAAAGATTATCTCTTCGCCGACTACTCAATTTGATTCTGTACAAGATTCAAGTGCCCCGGCAGCAACTGAAGCACCAAAATCTTTTATTGCAACTAATCTGAACATAATAATGGGTGCGGCTGTTTTGATTGTTGCTGCATTGGTCTTTTATTTTGCATTTTTTTATGAATCATCGCCGGAAATAATTGCTGATTTGTCGGAACAAAATTCTTCAGAAACTGCAAGTAGATTTGAAGTGAAGCAACCGGAACAATTACCAGTTCAAGACACAATACCAGCACCGGTGGTATCTGATAGTCTTAGATTATCAGTCCAGAATAGCGGACAAGTTTGGATTAAAGTTCTTTGTGATGGGAAAATAAAGCAGCAAGGCATTCTTAAAAATAGTGGCGAAATTAAATTTAAGGCTTTGAAGCAATTTGGAATTAGCATCGGGAATGCGGGTCTTGTAAAACTTTTCCTTAACGAAAAACCGGTAAACAATGTTGGTAAGTTAGGCGAGATTAGAAATATTACGATAACACCAGATACAATTCGTTATTTAACAATTCCTCGTAATGAAAAAAAATCCCCTTAAAGAAATTGAAGAGCTACGCTCTCTGATCAGAGAACATGATCACAATTATTTTGTTCTCAATAATCCTATAATTAGTGATTATGAATACGATCAGTTATTTAAAAAACTATCCGATTTAGAAAAAGAAAATCCATCTCTAGTCAGTTCAGATTCTCCAACTCAACGCGTTGGTTCCGATCTAGTTAAAGATTTTAAAACAATTGCGCATAAAACACCAATGCTAAGTTTGGGGAACACGTATAGTGAAGAAGAACTAGTAGATTTTAATAGGCGGGTGAATGATGGTTTGCCTAAAGGTGAGAAAATTGAATATGTATGTGAATTAAAGATAGATGGTGTTTCAGTTAGTATTCATTATGAAAAGGGAATTTATACTGTTGCAACAACTAGGGGAGATGGTACTAGCGGCGAAGATGTAACTGCAAATGTGAAAACAATCCGCTCAATTCCACTTGTTATAAAGCCTACCCAAAATTTAACTATTAACTTAGATGAAATTGAAGTTCGCGGCGAGATTTACATGGAATCCGAAGCGTTCCGAAAATGGAATGAGGAGCGAGAGCTATCGGGTGAAAAAACATTTGCCAACCCGCGTAATACTTCCGCCGGTACTATTAAGTTACAAGATCCAAAGCTAGTCGCAAAGCGCCCGCTTCAAATATTTACCTATTACTTGTTCTCATACAAATCTGAACTAAATTCTCAGATTGAAAATCTTGAGCTTCTTAAAGAATTTGGTTTTAGAGTAAACGAAAATTACAAACTATGTGGATCGATTGAAGAAGTAATAGAATTCTGCCGCTACTGGGAAAATCACCGAACTGAACTTCCCTATGAAATTGATGGAGTTGTAATAAAAGTAAATTCCTTGAGACAGCAAAAGATTCTTGGAAGCATAGCAAAATCTCCAAGATGGGCTGTAGCTTTCAAATTCAAGGCGAAACAAGCCACGACGAGACTTACTAAAATAACCTGGCAAGTTGGACGCACGGGCGCGTTAACACCAGTTGCTGAACTTGAACCGGTTCTTCTTGCTGGATCAACAATTAGCCGGGCTACTTTGCATAACTACGATGAAATTTTACGGAAAGATATTCGTGAGAATGATGTTGTTATTATTGAAAAAGGTGGAGATGTAATTCCGAAAGTTGTTTCCGTTGACGTTGAATCCCGAACAAGTAATTCAACCAAGACGATCCTCCCAAGTGTATGTCCCGAATGTGGTTCTCAGCTATATAGACCGGAAGAAGAAGTTGCAATCTATTGTGATAATAAGGAATGTCCGGCTCAAGTTAAAGCCAGCATAGCTCACTTTGCATCGAGAACAGCAATGGATATTGAAGGCCTCGGTGAGGCTATAGTTAATCTGTTTGTTGATCTAGGCTTTCTTAAAACTTATGCGGATATTTATTCGTTAAGAGATAAACAAGGTGAACTGATTCAGATTGAAAGACTTGGAGAAAAAAGTGTTGCAAATTTGATGACCGCAATTGAAAAGAGCAAAGAGAAGCCGTTCGACAAGGTTCTCTTCGCATTGGGGATTCGATATGTTGGTGCCGGAGCTGCAAAAAAACTAGCAGAAAGTTTTTTGACAATAGATGATTTAGCTAATGCTTCCGAAGAAACGATTGAACAGATTCATGAGATTGGGCCAAGTATAAGCAAGAGTGTATCTCGATTTTTTGCTGATAAGCATAATGCTCAGTTGATACAAAAACTAAAAGATGCCGGATTGAATTTTACTTCTGAACCAACTAAACTTTTATCGGAGAAATTAGCCGGAAAGTCATTTGTGCTGACTGGAACTTTATCTACAATGTCTAGAGAAGTAGCCAAAGAGCTAATTCTGAAACATGGTGGAGCCGTTACTTCTTCAGTAAGTAAAAATACCGATTATGTATTGGCTGGCGAAAGTGCCGGCTCTAAACTGGATAAAGCTCTTAAGCTTGGTATTGCTATATTAACAGAAGAACAATTTAATGAGTTGATCAAATAATGTTTGAAGAACTGAAACGCAAATACGCTCATTTCGTTATAAGAAGGAAATATCTAAAGAAACAGAATGAGTCTTTGGAATTTAATAAAGCGGTGAGTAATGCCAAAGAATTCTTAGTTATTTTGCCCGAATCAGAAATTGATTTTGCAAACTCTTTCGAGATTATCAGATATCTTCAAATTCATAAAAAGGAATTGACTCTTTTTCTCTCTGAGTCTAGACATAAAGAACTGCCGAATGAGAAAGATTTCAGATTTATTTCTTTTCACCCGGATCAGATTTCAAAGTTTTTTTTACCAAGAAAAAATTTGTTTTCCCGTTTTTCCGATAAAAAATTTGATGTTGTTATCGATCTTAACCGCCATGAGAATACCTTCTTTAGCGCCATCTCTTGTATTGCATCTTCGGGTCTCAAGGTTGGATTTAGAAAAAACCGCTCCGAAGAGTACTATAATTTGCTTTTTGATAGCAAACAAACCGAACCATTGGCAGCTTATAGCAAGTTTTTGGAACATCTGAGGATGTTTTAATTGTATTACATTGGGAATTCTGGGCTTTATTTGTAAATTTGCATTAAATAAAAGATAGAAAGAAAATGGGCGAAAACTTTAATTACGAGCTAAAAAAGATAGGCGAAATTGCCATTTTTAAACTGAACGAGAAAAGATTCGATGCAACTATTGCTGGCTTTGTAAAGGGAGAATTTACTATTCTTCTTCATACAGAAGATGTTAGAAAGTTGATTATTGACCTCTCTGAAGTTGATTATTGTGATAGCTCGGGATTAAGCTCAATCCTACTCGCCTTCAGAATTCTCCAGTCGAACGAAGGGCATATCCGTCTAGCTTCGCCTACAAAAAATGTTAAAACTCTGATTGAAATTTCTCAACTCGACCGTGTACTTACAATTTGCAACACTGTAAATGAAGCTATTAAAGATTTAGAAGCTGTTTAATATCTACTTCATTTTATTTGGGAATGCTCCCACTAACATATTTCTGTAGCAAAAATCTCAATGATTGATAAGAATATTTTAAAGAAAATTAAGCTGGTTGTTTTTGATCTTGACGGAACATTGGTAAACGATCAAAACCAAATTGGTGAAGAGACTAAAAGTTTAATCAAGGAATTATCTTCACTAGATGTTCAGTTTTCAATTGCAACCGGTAGATTGCTCAGCGCAGTCACTAATCATGCCGATGAACTTGGTATTAAGATTCCTCTAATAACGCTAGACGGAACTTTAATACAACGATATCCGGGAGATAAGAGTATCTTTGAAGCACACTTGCCCAAAAAATATGTTCAGCGCGCTTTAAAGCTGGCTGATAAATTTTTAGTGCAAGTAGCCTTGTGCCATGACAAAGCAATTTATTACACCGAAGAGAACGCTCTTTTCCCGCAGTTGATGGATAAGTTTGGGGCAAAATATCAACAAGTGTTTTCATACGATAATTATGTAGATGAAACTTTGGAAGTTGTTTTGGTTAGTGACTACAAAGAAAATGTTAAACATATTTCAAACAAGATGTCGTTTCCATATACTTTTGGTGTCAGAACTTCATTCTACAAATCGCAATCTCAAGGCGGCTCATACTATTTAGAAATTAGAAAAATGGGATGCAGCAAAGGGGATGGTTTGAAGCGGTTATTAAATCATCTTAAACTGAAAATGAAAGAGACTGCCGTTGTTGGAGATTGGTACAATGATAAATCTCTTTTCGAAAATGATTCTTTAAAAGTTGCCATGGAAAATGCAGTCCCGGAGCTGAAACGTATGGCAGATCTAATACTTAAAAAGAATAATAATGAAGATGGCGTTGCTGATTTTTTAAAGATGTTATTGCAAGCAAAAAAATAAATGATCACGCCAGAAGTAAAATCCAAGCTGAGAACAAGCAAACGAATAAAAATCCTTCTTGTTGTAACTACGATAATCTTAATCGTATCAATGTTCCCCAAAGGCGAATCACTTGAATCTGATATAACTGTAGGCTCAATTTGGATTCATGAGGATTTAATTGCATCGACTACATTTGAAATATTAAAAGACACCAAAATCTACGAGGCTGAAAAGAATCTTGCGCTAAAAAGAGTGCTTCCGATTTATCAGCGCGACCTTACATTACAAAAAAAGATGCTGGACTCGATGGAGAATTATAGCCAGCATTTACTGCAAACTTTGGGGCAGCCCAATTTCGTTTCTGAAAATGAAGTATTAAGCAAAGAAGCATTGAGGCAGATTGAGAACTTAAAAAACCCGCAGATAAATGTATTTGGTAAACGAATAACTTTGCGAGAGTTGCTTCGCAGTTCACAATCAACAATGAAAGAGATATTTGAAATTGGATTGCTGAATTTAGATGGAAATGAAACTAAAAAAGATACACTTGCTTTGCGCGAAGGAAAGTTTGAAAGAGTATATCCGGTAGAAAGTTTTGTAGTAAAGGATAAATTAAATGAATACATCAATTTCAAAGCTAAAACGTTAGTTGGCTCAAATTCAAATCTGATAGAAGTAATTGAGGAGCTTATACATCACTTTGCAAAACCAAATATAGTTTTCGATAAAAAACTTACTGATGAAGCTATCAGTAGCGCAAAAAACAAAGTAACGCGAAACATAGGTATTGTTAACGAAAATGAAAGAATTGTTGCCAAGCATGATCGGATATCCGAAGAAACAAAACTAAAAATTGATTCCTATCGAATAGCAAAGGGAGAAGAAAGAAATTTTTGGAGTAACTTACTTCAGAATATCGGCAAGTTTTTACATATATGTATTGTTTTGCTTCCAATGATGATATATATCCATTTGTTCCGGCCAAAGATTTTTAGAGATAATCTAACAATTGGACTCATTGCAGTAGTTGCTTTGTTTATCAGCTTTCTCACCTATTTAGTTTATACGATTAATGTTTCCTCTCCGATTGAGTATTTGATTCTTGTCCCCGTAGCTTCAATGCTTCTTACAATTATTTTCGATTCCAGAATTGGATTCTATTCGACAGTTGTTATATCGCTCATTGTTGGTGCTCTTCGCGGAAATGATTATGTGTTCGCTGTAACCAACATTGTTGCCGGTGGATTAGCCGCATACACTGTAAGAGACATTAAAAACAGAACACAAATCTATCGCTCGTTTCTATACATCCTTCTAGGGTATTTTCTAAGCATTTTGGCATTTGGATTAGAACGATTTGATTCGGTAACCCAAATGTTAGCGGGTTTTGCTTTTGCTGCATCAAACGCACTTGTTAGCCCGGTCTTAACTTACGGGTTAATAATTTTCGTCGAAAAATTATTCAATCTTACTACTGATCTTACATTTCTTGAACTCACAGATTTGAATCGACCTCTTCTAAAGGAATTGGCAAAGAATGCGCCCGGTACATTCAGCCATTCAGTTTCGATGGGTACTCTTGCCGAGACAACCGCCGAAGCTGTTGGCGCAAATGCTGTCCTTGCTAAGGTTGGTGCTTATTATCATGATATTGGGAAGAGTTTTGATCCGGAAAGCTTTGTTGAAAATCAGATTGATGCAATCAACATTCACGATAATCTTGCACCGGAGAGAAGCAAAGAACTAATTCTTGCGCATATTGTAAAAGGAATTGAGCTCGCAAATAAAAGCGGACTACCGAAAGAAATTGTTGATTTCATCCCGATGCATCATGGAACGATGGTGATAACTTACTTCTATGAAAAAGCTAAATCTTTATATGGAGAAGAGAACGTTGATATCAACGAATTTCGCTATCCCGGACCAAAACCCAATACTAAAGAAACAGCAATTGTGATGCTGGCTGACGCATGTGAATCAACTGTACGTTCACTATCCGGAGCCGAACCGCAAATAATTGAGAACGTGATTAATAATCTCATCAATTCAAGGATTGAAGATGGGCAACTTGATGAAGCTCCTCTTACCTTCAGTGATATTAAAAAGATAAAAGAATCATTCCTTAGCATTCTTGTGGGGCATCATCACAGAAGGATTCGCTATCCTAACCAAGAAGAATTAGAATCTAAAGCAGAAGAATAGAGTTAATGGAACAGTTCGTTAAAGAATTTATTTCCATTTTACGCTACGAGAAAAATCTTTCCGATAATACCGCCCTATCATATCAAAGCGATCTCAAGATGTTTTTAGAATTTCTCAATAGAAAGGAAATTTCTGATTACAACGAAATTACAGCCAGCACTTTAGCGGATTTTTTCAACGAACAAAGAAAATCTAGCCTCTCCAGCACTACTACTGCTCGCTACATGACAACATTGAAAAAATTCTTTGCATTCCTTGAAGAGAATAAATTTATCGTGAAAAATCCCACCGCAATGATTGGCAAAGTAAAACTTGCTAGAAAGCTTCCTTCAGTTTTATCTTTTGATGAAATTGAAAAAATCTTGAATGCACCAAATACCGAAGAATCTGGTGGGCTTCGGGATAAAGCTATCTTGGAATTATTCTATTCATCTGGTTTGCGAGTGAGTGAACTGATAAACCTTAAAATTAATGATATATATTTTGAAGAAGAAGTTGTTAGGGTGTTTGGTAAGGGTTCTAAAGAAAGAATTGTTCCTATCGGAAGTTCAGCTATTTACTGGATGAAGGAGTATCTAACAAAAACTCGTCCGATATTTGAAAAGAAAGATAAAAGCAGCGGGATAATATTTTTAAACAGAAGGGGAACAAAGCTAAGCCGGATGTCAATTTGGAAAATTGTTGACCGGTATGCTAAAGAAGCCGGATTGCAAAAGGAAATTCATCCGCATCTTTTCCGTCATTCATTTGCAACGCATCTTCTAGAAGGTGGGGCTGATCTAAGAGCAGTACAAGAAATGCTTGGCCATTCAGATATTTCAACTACTCAGATTTATACTCATGTTGATCGGCAGTACATAAAACAGATTCACAAAGACCATCATCCGCGCGGATGATATAACGAATGATTAAGTTAACCCACATCATATTTATTTTCATTTCATTCATTTTTGCATCTTGCAATTTTGATGGCGGCGAACTTCAAAAGGATAAAATAAACCCTTATTCAATTTCGCTGGGTGCCTACAAGACATACGAGCAAGCATCAAAATTCAAAATGAAACTTGGTGATTCAGTACGTGCACATTTAAGGCTCGAATCTGTTGGGAAAAAGAAATACAAATTATTTTATGGAAAATTTTCGAGTGCTTATGCTGCTGGTGAAAAAGCATTTGATCTCTACAGAAAATCCTTGATCAAGGATTATGAAATTAACAGAAATGGTCAACGTGTTCTCGATGAATTTATGAATGTTCCTTTCCTTGGAAATTATCTTGGAAAAGGAGCTGTTTACAATTACAACCTTAAAACTAAATCCACAGAAATTTTATGGAGCCGCAGCAACAGAAAAGTTCTATCCTTAAATCTTTCACGCGACTCAAGATTTGCTTTCATAGTAGCGGCTGAAAATTTAATTGAACATGGGAACGTAACTTCGATTCAAAATGCCAGAGTTTACTTTTTGCACCGCAATGAAGATGAAATTGATGAATTGATGAATATTGGAAATATGAATCAGCTTTACACATATTGGGATCAGCAAGATACATTTAGAGTTAATGCTACGTTTCCAGATTCGAACAATGCACGCATATTTTATCAAAGAATATTTTCTTGGGATTCATACGGTAAGGGGGACAATTCAACTGAACGGTCATTCGATCTTCTGTTGCAAGGCTTCCCAACAAATCCGGATCGTAAGCCGGAGTTGTTCTCACCTAATGGCGAGTTCCAAGTTAGAAGTGGTAAAAATGATGGACGAGAATATTTCTATTTGAAGAATTTCCCGGATAAATCGGAAGTTCTTCTGGCGTCCTCCAAAGGTAATATTAGAGATGTTCGCTGGTCTGCTGATTCAAGATATTTGTTCATCATTACGGCTGAGCGGCCATTTGAAAAGAAGAATTCTACTGAAGTTATTAGGCAAGAATTGATTATTTATGATAACGTGAAAAAGAAACTACTTGCTATTATTGATGGAAGCGGTTTCAGCAATTTACTAGTTCGGGGAAAGTTGTTATTTTTTGATGAACGCTTGAATGGCACAGATCAGATTACTATTCTTGATTTAACGAACCTTTCAAAATATGATTCGATAAATTTGTACGGCGGATGTGCGCTGAATAATTTACCTAACTGAGAACTTAATGAAGACATATTTAAGAGTACTTTCTTACATCAAACCGTTCAAGAAGCATCTGGCGGCATCTATAGTTTTTACTATTCTTTATGCTATACTGAATGGCGCCTCGGTAACCTTAACGATTCCATTACTGGATACTCTCTTTGGACAAGGTAAGACTATTCAAACAGAGCAAGTTATACCGAAGACACTGAAAGTGCAGGCAATGGGAATTATAGATAATCTCGAAAAAACTGTAACAACAACATTTAAGGAAATTGTTTTTTCCGGAACTCAAAACCAAATAATTCTAAAAATTTGTTTGCTTCTTTTTATCACATTCTCTTTAAAAAACATCTTCGGCTATCTACAATCCTATTTTCTGGCGTTTGTTGAGCAAGGAATGATTCGCGATCTGCGAAATGAAGCATATTTCCATCTACATAAACTGCCGATGAGTTACTTCAAGAATGAAAAGACTGGAAATTTAATTTCGCGCGTGACGAACGATGTATATGCAGTGCAGACAAGTGTTTCGGCTGTATTCTTAAATATGGTTCGAGAGCCGTTTTCAATTTTAGTTTTTTTACTTATTGCTCTTACTATTAGCTGGCGTTTAACTCTCTTTTCATTTTTAGTAATTCCGGTGTCAGCCGGAATTATTGGCTGGATTGGTCTGAAGCTCAGAAAGCAGACTTCGATTTTGCAAGGTAAGATGAGTGAAATAACCACAACACTGCATGAGACTATCACTGGTGTGAAGATTGTAAAAGCGTTTGGTATGGAAGATTATGAGAATAAGAAATTTTCCACACAGACATTCAGCTTTTTCAAGACAATACTTAAGATCAATAGAATTAGAAATGCCGCACCGCATATTACAGAAGTTCTTAGCGTGATTGTCGGTTGTGTAATGATTTACTTTGGCGGACAGCTAGTTCTTGTTGAAAAAACACTTAATGCAAGCGAGTTTATTACTTTCTTACTTGCTATTTTCCAAATGATGCCTCCTATTAAAGAATTAAGCAGTGTTAATAACCGTATTCAAGAGTCTAGTGCCGCGGCTGAACGTGTATTTGAGATTCTTGATACTGAACCTAGAATTAAAAATATTGATTCGCCGGTAATCAAAAATGACTTTGAAGAACAAATAGAATTTGAAAATGTTTCATTTCATTATGATGATTCCGACGAATTAATTCTTGATTCTCTGAATATAAAAGTTGCTAAGGGAAAGGTACTTGCAATTGTTGGTAGTAGCGGTGCTGGTAAAACTACTATGGTAGATTTGATTCCTCGCTTCTACGATCCAACGAGTGGAAGAATTCTGCTGGATGGAACAGATCTTAAAGATGTTAGAATTGAAGACCTTCGCAAGCTGATGGGAATTGTTACACAAGAAACAATCTTATTTAATGAAACTGTACGCAGCAACATATCCTATGGAATAGAGAAATGCACAGATGATAAAATTATCGAAGCAGCTAAAGCAGCAAATGCCCACAACTTTATTCTTGAGCTTCCGAATGGTTATGATACAATTATTGGTGAAAAGGGAACAAAACTTTCGGGCGGACAACGCCAGCGCCTCTCAATTGCGCGCGCACTTCTCAAAAATCCTCCTATAATGATTTTGGATGAGGCTACTTCAGCTTTGGATAATGAGTCGGAAGTACTTGTACAAGAGGCTATAGAGCGTCTTATGGCTGAAAGAACTACGTTTGTCATCGCTCACCGACTCAGTACTATTCGAAATGCTGATAGAATTATTGTGTTGGATAAAGGGAAGATTGTTCAAGATGGAAAACATGAAGACCTTCTAACTAATGAACAAGGTATTTACAGAAAACTTTATGAACTACAATTCAGAGATCAATGAAATTGAATTCCTTATTGAATAAAGAAAATTTAGACAAAGTAATATTTGGATTCTTAATTCTATTCGCTTCTACACTAAATAATTCGATATTCCTTTGTCAACTTGGCTTCTTTGGAGCCTATTTGTTAGTTGGATTACGCTTCTACTTCTTCCGGGAAAACCCATTTAAGAAAACCGGTCTGGAGCTAGCTTTCTTAATATACTTTGGAGCGGTTTTTATATCAGCCCTCTTTTCAATAGAAAAGGGAAACGCATTCAATGAACTGATAAAAAGCTTGCTGCTGCTTCCAATAGTGTACCTATTGGCTTTTGCCGCCGATACGGAAAATAAAACTAAGACGCTCCTAAAATTCTACTTAGGCGTTGCGTTAGCCACACTGCTTGTTTATTTGTTCATGTCATTGAAGCATTATTTCACACAGTTATATCAACTGGAAATGAAAGGACCTTCTCCATTTCAATATGTAATGACAGCCGGCGGCCTAATGAGTTTTACCGCAATTTTCTTTTTCGCATTTTTTATAAACGAAAGGACGAATTGGAAAGTAAGGATATTCAACCTTCTAGCTTTTGGATTCTCATTCGCAGCAGTAATCGCTAGCTACACTCGCGCAGCATGGCTTGGATTATTTGTTGGAATATTTATTGTACTCTTAATTAAGAAACAATGGTGGATAATTACCCCAGCCATCATTGCAGTGTTGCTCGTTGCTCTTCTTAATGGGAACGAGAGTAGAGTAGAAGCTATTTCATTAAAGAATAAATTCAATACAGAAAATATCGTCAACCCAAATGGACGCGCATATGCTGTTCAAATTGTTAATGGCGATACAATTCTGGTATCAGAATATGAAAAAGGAATTTCTGTTTTCAGAAGTAACAAGCATTTGCAAACTCTTAAAACTAATTCGCCAATCACAAGAATTAACCATTGGACAAGGAACTATTATATAGCCTTTACGCTTGACTCACGATTTATCGTAATCGAAAAGGGGAGGGATGGTAAAATAAAAGAGTCGAAAACTTTCATTTCTACTGGGGCCACACGAGATTTTGCACTCGCTAACGGAAAGCTTTATGTTGCTGATAAAGATAGCGGACTTACAGTATACCAAGACCCAACAAATCTTTCATTAAAAAAATATTTTGGCGGAAGTGGCGGAGCGGCAACGGTTGCTGCTGACGAAAAGTATGTAGCCCTCTATTCTGAGAAAAATAGTTCGATTGAATTATACCAAAATGAGAGTGGTTTGCCAACTACGCTAGTTGATTCCATTAGATATGAATCATCAATAAAATATATTTGGTTCTACGAAGGCATTTTGTTGTTTCAAAACGACAACATCTTAATTCAATATAGTATTGAGAATAATAAGCTGAAGGAAATCAAGAGAGATCCTATAGTCGGGATCACATTCGTGAAGTTTGTGGATTCAACAGCATACGCACTGACAATAGATGGGAAGGTTTACAAAGGAGAATCGAATAACGGAGCGCTTAATTTCGGAATAATAAAAACACTTAATCACTCATGTACAAGCTTCAGTGTTAACTCAGATGAGATTTATGTCAGTTCGTTCAAACGTAATCGTGTCCTTTCGATGTTCGATCCTTATCATGAGACAAATTATGAGCGCTTAAATATTTGGCGGGTTGGATTCAAAATTTTTAAGGATTATCCAGTTGTTGGAGTCGGAGATATCGATTTAGGCAATATCTACCGTAGATATAAAGATGAATATTTAAAAGAGAACTTTGGTCATCTACATAACAATTTTATGCAATGGCTCGTAACTCTAGGAGTTGTTGGTTTTGCGGCAATAATGTTTATGCTTGTTAGCATCTTCCTCTTGAATATCAGAATTTACCGGGCAGTTAAAGATGAGCCGGTTGCTTCTTCATTTGCGATTGGGGCACTTGCAAGTTTTGTCGGTTTTCTTGCGTCGGGTTTGGGAGAATACAATTTTGGCGATCAAGAAATTCTAACAATGGTTTGGTTTACAATAGGATTGAATCTAGCTTTCTACTTCAATTATCTGAAAAAGCACAAAAATGCTAAGGTGTGATTGATGAAATTATCTGCAATAGTGATTGCAAAGAATGAAGAGAAAAATATTGAGTTATGTCTTAAAAGTATGCTTAATGTTATTGATGATGTTGTTGTAATTGTTGATTCAAAGACAACTGATAGTACGCTTTTAGTCGCGGAAAAATACTCAAATACAAATTGCGAATTACGTGAGTGGCAAGGTTATGCTAAAACAAAAGCTTACGCTGTTTCCAAAACTAAGCATGACTGGATCTTATGGATTGATGCCGATGAAGAACTTACCCCAGAACTTGCTGACGAACTTCAGCAGTTCAAAGCCAGTGAGCCTAATTTCCACTGTTATGATGTGGCTAGACGAGCTTTTTTTCTTGGCAAATGGATTAAGCATAGCGGCTGGTATCCCGCTAGAATAAAAAGATTTTTTAACAAGCAGTTTGTGAAGTTTGATGATAAACAAGTTCACGAGGGGCTAGACGTTACTGGCGAGATTGGGCATCTAAAACATGATCTTAATCATTATACGGACCCAAACATTGAACACTATTTTACTAAGTTTAATTCTTATACCACTCTTGCAGCAAATGAACTTGATGCTAAAGACCGCAAGGCCTCAATAAGCGATATACTTCTGAGACCGTTATTTATATTCCTTAAAATGTATATTTTCCGCAGAGGTTTTCTTGATGGATTACATGGCTTAATGTTGGCAGTATTTTCATCTGTTTATGTTTTTGCGAAGTATTGTAAACTTTGGGAGATTAATAACAAAAAATGACTATTGGAATTATTCCAAATATTTCTAAGCCGGAAGTAGATGAAATTGTTGTCCGGATAATCTCAGAGATTAAAAACAGCGGAATGGATTACGTTTTGAGTGATTCAATTATTAAAACGAATATCGAATCTTTGAATGAAGTGGATTACTCTAAAATTGTCTCGCTAGATAAGATTGGAAGTATGTGTGATATGGTCATATCAATCGGTGGTGACGGTACAATGTTAAATACAGCTTTCAGCGTTAGAGGAAGCGGTACCCCGATTCTAGGAGTTAATTTCGGCAAACTTGGTTTTCTTGCAGAATTTGACATTGATACATTTAGCCTCTTCATTAATGATATTAAAGAAAAAAAATATATTGTTGAAGAGAGGATGGCTCTTATAGGAACGGGTGAAGGATTACCGGAGAGCCTTTACGCCATCAATGATGTTGTGATTGATAAAGGTTCTTGGTCAAAGATGATTGAGCTGACCGTCTTTGTAGATGGTGAATATGTAACAACATTTTCTGCTGATGGAATTATTGTGGCTACACCAACCGGATCAACCGGATATTCGCTTTCAACCGGTGGTCCAATTGTAAATCCCAAAGCTGATGTTATTACGCTAAGTCCTATCGCACCGCATACTCTTACAATGCGTCCACTTGTTCTATCAAGCAAACAAAAAATTACGATCAATGTTAATTCGATGCACGACACAATTCAAGTAAGCAGTGACGGGCAGCGAGTAAATTTTATTAAACCTCCGGCAACTATTCATATTGAAAAAAGCAACAAACCTGTAAAGCTAATTCATTCTACCAAAAACAATTACTTTGAGACACTGCGAACCAAACTCTTTTGGGGTCTCGATATTCGCCAATCCAACAACTCTTAGAGGTTGTTATGAAAAAGATATTTATCTTAATAGTATTAACATCACTTCTCACATTTGCTCAGCAAAACAATAAGACGATGCTGGATGAAAAATCCGGAAAGCAAATGCTTATTGGTATTTGCGATAGAACTGCTTTTGCCGATTCTAATTATGCATGGTGGTTCAATGCTGAGTATGATAATTATTTACCCGATTCAACAGTTATAGCCAAGATTAGAGAAATTTCTCCCTCATGCAAAATTAAAATTGTTATGGCATCTTGGTGCGGCGACAGTAAGCGAGAAGTTCCTCGTTTCTATAAAATTATGGATGCTGCCGGTTACGATTATAAGACTTTTGAACTTGTATGTGTTGATAGAAATAAACAGTGTGCGGAAGGAGGGATTGATAAACTAGATATTAAATTTGTTCCTACTTTCATTTTTAGTAAGGATGATGCAGAGATTGGAAGAATTGTAGAAATTCCAAAAAGGAAACTGGAAGAAGATATTCTTGAGATTGTAAGTAACTAGGAATCCGATGAAAATTAAAGCTATAATCTTTGGTGCGACTGGAATGGTGGGGGAAGGTGTTTTGCTAAAGGCTTTAAACCATCCGGATGTAGTATATATACTCTCTATCAGCAGAAAACCTTGCGGAATTACACACAGCAAACTTCAAGAAATTGTACACAATGATTTTTATAATTATCAATCAATTGAATCCCGGTTAACTGGTTATAACGCATGTTTCTTTTGTCTGGGAACTTCTTCAATTGGAATGAATGAAGCTGATTACACTAGAGTTAGTTATGATTTAACTTTGAGTGCTGCAAAAACTCTTTCTAATCTGAATCCCGAAATGACTTTCTGCTACGTTTCCGGGCTAGGTACCGATAGTTCCGAAAATGGGAAAGTGATGTGGGCTCGTGTTAAAGGGAAGACTGAAAATGATTTAACAGAACTACCGTTCAAATCAGTTTATTTATTCAGACCCGGATTTATAAAACCGGCGGCTAACCAAAAGAGAGCTTTCAAGGCATCAAAGGTTATCGGAATGATATATCCATTACTAAAAATACTTTTACCTAAATATGTCTGTACTATGGATGAACTTGGAATGGCAATGATCAATGCTTCATTGTTTGGCTATGAGAGGAAAGTGCTAGAGAATAAGGATATTGCAAAGCTTGCAGCCGGAGTATAGAAAACTGTAGGTAAAGGATTTATCCATTCGTTACAAAATAACTCAACTATAACAGTTAAATGTAGAATTATCTCCTTGATCCGGATCCCAAAAATGTGTCATTGTTTGGTTTGGCCAATATTGTCCTTCATTCGTAAGGTCTTCATAGTCTTCTCTATATGCTCCTATTACAACAAGGCCTCCTGGTGCAAATGGACCAGTACCTAATTCATCATATCCAATATGATCTTTCATCTTGTATATATCTTGACCCGCATATTGCTTTAATAATTTGTAGGCCTCTCTAACCATGTGTTGGTGTACTAATCTTTCATGCGCTAAAAGAAGATTTGTTATGCATATTATTAGTAATAAAGTGCATATACTTTTTTTCATTGTAAAAACTCCTTAATTAATTTCAATGTTGGTTTCGCTTCCGCTTATTAAACCCCATATTGTTCCTATAAGGACAGTTGCAGGGAATACTATAACAGCTAAGATACTCCATCCATAACCCCAATCACCTCCACCTGTATCTTGGAATATTTTATAGGAAACACCTAAAAAACTAGCACCTAGTAGGGTCCCAATTAGAAAACCATCTCTTACACCCGTTAATGTATTTCTGTAAGTGATATACTTAATATCTTGTGTTGAAATCACTATCGTTTCTTCTTTATCTACTAACCTAAAACGGGTTGAATCGGGTTTTAGTGTCATGTCCTTTCCAATAAAAACAGTTCCAGTTTTTGTTTCAATTGTAAGACATGCTTTGTTTTTACATGTGTTATTAACGTACTCATAATATTCTTTCTCTGTTTGGGGTTCGTCTCTGTTAATGTAGTGCGAACAACTAGTAATTAGAAGGCTGCTTATCAAGACTGTACAAATAACCTTTTTCATTTTAACCTCAGATAGTTTATAAACATATATTTCTTTGTCTATTATATAAACTTCTTTTTCATTCTGAACCTCCCATTGTTAGCTGTTAGCATTTAGGTATTAGCTTATAGTTAACAGCCGCATTTGTTCTGTTAATTAGTTTATTTTCTGCCGGCATATTTCACCGGCTGTTTTTTTTCTTCTCACGTTTTACATTTCACTTTTTATGCGTTTTTTGCCTTAATTCGCACTTTCTCATTCTTCTATAGTACTATTTCAATTTATTAGAGCACTATTTCTTTTTCAAATACCGCTATTTCAATTTGCCGGAACGCTATTCATATTTGTCCGCGTACTATTTCTATTATCCACAGCGCTATTTTCTTTTCTTTTTGCACAACTTCAATTAACCGTAGAGCAATTTCCGTTTGGTCTAGTACTATTCCAATTAAAAGTAGCACTATTTCAATTTCATAAAGCGCTGTTCATATCTCTTTTTGTGGTAATTCTTTTTCTTACAGCACTATCAAGAAAAGGTTTAGGGCTATTTTAAATTACCATAGCACTTTTGCAATTCTTTTTAACGTAACGGTTGGTTAGTTTACCGTAACGGCAAAAAGAAATAGCAGTAAGAATAATCTATAAACCGCTTCTATTAAATAAAGTATTACTAGTATTATTTAGTTTAAGGAAATTCATGTGTGTTTTTTTTAAGACCCCAGATTTGCAGAGTCCACCCAAAATATTTGTTTTTATTTCTTGCTCAACTAAATCAATTTACATTCAAATTGCAAGAGAGAAATTTTTCTCATATATGTATTCAAAAAAATCCCGACAAACTTTGCCGGGATTTTTTCTAATTACTCAATACTAATATCTAAATACTAGTTCTATCAATTCTTACTTATTGGTATCAATTCCGGAACATCAATATTTTCTTTGAAGTTCTTTGGTTTCTTGGAAGTTCCATTTCCATTAGAACCGTTTCCGTTACCATTTCCATTGTTACCGTTTTTCTTTCCAACCAATTCCACGGAGATTTTAGAATCAGACTTCTGATCAAGATGAGCTTCGCGGTAAACAAAGACTTCATTCTTATAATTGCGCATAACAACACGGTCTTCATCTCTGTGCAGAACATACTGAGGTAGAACCGGAATCTTTCCGCCGCCGCCCGGTGCATCAATTACGAAATGGGGAATTGCAAGTCCGCTAGTATGACCGCGGAGTTTGTACATTATCTCCAAACCTTTATCCAACGAAGTTCTGAAGTGGTTGGCGCCTCGGGTTTCATCTGCCATATACAAATAGTAAGGACGAACACGAATCTTGAGAAGCTTTGTAAATAGTTCTCTCATCACCTCAGCGTCATCATTAACGCCTTTCATAAGCACAGCTTGATTACTTACGGGAATTCCCGCATTAGCGAGCATCTCGCACGCTTTAGAGCTCTCTGGAGTAATCTCCCACGGATGATTGAAGTGAGTGTTAACATATATAGGATGATACTTCTTAATCATTTCTACGAGTTTAGGTGTAATTCTCTGCGGAAGAACGCAAGGCATCTTAGAACCAATACGAATAATTTCGAGATGAGGAATTTGTCTGAGGCGCTTTAGAATTTTTTCCAGCATTGTATCTGTTAGCATTAGCGGATCGCCGCCGGACATTACTACGTCTCGAATTTCTGTATGCTTTTCTAAATACTTAAAAGCAGACTCGAGTTCTTTCATCGAAATTTTGTCTGAGTTGCCAACTTTCCTTTTGCGAGTGCAAAAGCGGCAATACATTCCGCATTGGCTTGTGGTAAGAAACAAAGCCCGATCCGGATAACGATGTGTAATATTTGGAACCGGACTCATCGCATCTTCTTGAAGCGGGTCTTCAAATCCTTCTATGTCATCAAGCTCAGCTTTATCCGGCACACACTGCTTCCAAATTGGATCGTGCGGATAACGAATGAGCGATAAATAGTAAGGATTTATTCTTGCTTGGAAGAATTCATCCAGATTCTCTGCTACAGTTTTGTCAATCCCGAACTTTTCAACAAGTTGATCGACAGAGTGAACACTGTCTCTTACCATTTGCTGCCAGAGTTCCATGATAGTTGCCCTTTATGTTTAATTGCCCTTTAAGTTCTTAAGTACTTACCGAACACGATCAGATTATCTCCGACCGAATAAAAATCTTTTATTTGGGATACTATCGAATAATTATTTCTTAAATAAAAATTTCTCGTGGCAGTGTAACTGTCTTTGGAGGATGTTTCAGCTAATATCCATCTTCCATTGTTTTCTTTCACAAAATTTTCCGAATGTTCTAAAAGTTTTTTGCCAACGCCAAGATTCTGAGCGTTTGGTCCAACAACTATCCAGAACAAATCGAACACTCCGTCGGTAAGCGCGCGCTTTCCAACGCAGTGGTAACCTAAAACTTTTCCTTCATTCTCAAAAACGTAAACGTTGTAATACTCATGATTCGGCTTTTCAATTGCCTCATCAATAAGCTCAACTGCAACACTTTTCTCTTCGGAATTGAAATTTTCCGTTCCGTCGATCATTTCAACTAATTGTTGTCTGTCTTCAGCTTGCAGCTTTCGTATCATAACTGTTTCTCATTAAGGCAAAGGATGAAATTTTATATAAAAGTTCTTCGTAATTAATTCCAGCTGCAGCCGAGCTGCGGACAAATCCGGTATCTGGAGATATATCGGGATTCGGATTCACTTCAATAACATAAGGAACATTTTTTTTGTTCAATCTAATGTCAACTCTTACGTAATCTCTGCAGTCGAGTGCTTCATAGGCTTCGAGAGCCATCTTTTTAACTTTTTCTTCTAATTTAGGATCAAGCTTTGCGGGACATTTTGGAATTGTACTTTTGTAGTAAACACTTTCGGCCGACCACTTAGCTTCGTAAGTAACAATTTTAGGAAGTCCATCCGGTAACGTATCAAAAGTAATTTCAGAAATCGGTAAAACTTGACCGCCAAGAATGGCTACATTCAATTCACGCCCATCAATATATTCTTCAACTATTACTTCTTGCGAAAATGAAGTAAACAAGTAGTTGAGTCGAGCTCTTAAATCTTCATAGTTGTGAACAACGGAAAATTCCGAAATACCGATGCTTGCATCTTCTCGGGCAAGTTTTAATATGACTGGAAATTTCAATTTAAATTCATGCTTTGTAGGAACGTGATCAATCTCAGCAAGGTAATGAGCCGGAGTTCTAACTCCGTGAGCTTGCAAAATTTGTTTTGTCTTTGATTTCTGTAAACAGTTTCCCAAAGTCATTGCCGAGTTGCCGGTATACTGAATACCGAGTAGATCAAAAACGCCGGCGATGTAGCTTTCGTAGTCAGAATTTCCTTCAATCGATTCAACAAAATTGAAGATTACGTCGGGAGAGATGCTCGAAATTTTTTTAATCGCATCTCTTACATTACGATTGATTGGCAATATTTCAACGAAAGCATATTTCTTTCTTAAAAGCTTTTTAATCGATTCAATTTGCTTAAGAAATTCACGCTCGGATAAATCGTTGTCTTCATTGTGGTCATCGGTGTCTTTGCCTAGATAGTTATCGTAGTAGCGAGTCGGTTCGTTAAAGCAGATCAATATTTTATGATCGAGAATCATAATAAATTATTCCGCTTAGCAGCATGTTCAAGAACTTTGTTAATCATTTCGGAATAGTTGAGCCCAAAAGTTCTTGCAGCTTTAGGGAAACAAGAATTGTCTTTCGGATCGGGTAGTACTCCCGGCAAGGGATTAATCTCAATTACATTCGGCTCACCTTTAGCATCAAGTCTAATATCAATCCGGCTCCAGTCTTTGCATCTTAAAACTTTATAAGTTCTCAGAGCTAAATCAGAAATTTTCGCGGCGAGCTCATCACTAATCTTTGCGGGACAAGAAAAAATATTTAACGGATTGTCTTTCGTATCAACAACCCATTTAGCTTCATAAGAATAGATTGGTGCCAGATGAGAAGGCAATTCATTTAGATTTAGTTCGATAATAGGTAAAACTCTTGTTTCATCTCCATTGCCAAGCACTGCAACAGTAAATTCTCTTCCCGGTAAAAATTCCTCTACCAAAAATGGTTGATTGTATTCCGAGAACAACTCAGTTAAACGTTCTTTTAACTGCTCAAAACTTTCAACGAAGGAAGAATCAAAAATACCTTTGCTCGATCCTTCTGCAACCGGTTTCATTATAACTGGAAACTTAAGATCAAATTTGGCAAGATCTTTTAAAGATTCAACCAACAAAAATTTTGAAGTAGGAATGTTATGATATGAAAGTACTTCTTTAGTTCTCGCTTTGTCCAGACATGTTGTTAATGTTAACGGATCGGAACCAGAGTATGGAATCTGAAGCATATCCAGCATTGCCGGTATTTGAGCTTCTCTACTTGTTCCGTAAGCGCATTCAGCAACGTTAAAAACTATTTCCGGTCTGAGTGTACGAAATTTCTCAAATGCATTTTCATCAGCTTCGATCATCATAACGTCATGATTCACTGCTAAAGCATCTCTAATTGCATTAACCGTATCAATAGAATCCCATTCGGCATAAGTATCATTAAAGTTTTTTAACGAAGATGAGTTAGAAGAGAGAGGTGTTCGTTCACCGGTAATGTTTTCTTCCGGCTTAACATTATATGTGAGGGCTACTTTTAATTTTTTATTTAGTAAAAGAGAACTAATAACACTTCCTTTCAATTTTTTCTGCACGAAATATAACACATATAAAAAAATTCGCAAGAAAATGTATTGATAAAATTATTTTTCGAAAATATTTGGAATGATGTTTGAAGTGAAGCTTACTCACGCGATGTGAGATAATTCTACCTTGGAAGAAAATTTTTCTTTGAGAGTTTTTCTCACAACTGAATTATTATCTTTAATCAATTGTGGATCGCTCTCAATTATTTTGAACGCAGAATCTTTTGCTTGCTGAATTAGCTGAATGTCTTCTACAATATTTATGTATTTAAACTCCGGTAGACCACTTTGTTCAGTTCCAAAAATATTTCCGGGTCCGCGAAGCTTAAAATCAATTTCGGAAAGCTCGAATCCATTATTGGACTTAACCATTGCATTCAAGCGTACGATTGCTCGACTCTTATCCAATTGTGCTTGCGAAGCGAACTCAGTCTCAAAATTGAATTGATTTGACCTAACAGCTAATTCATCTTTGGTAATTAATATGCAATACGCTTGCTGATTGTTTCTGCCAACGCGCCCGCGCAATTGATGAAGTTGAGAAAGTCCGAAACGGTGTGCATCGTTGATAACAATAACGTTTGCCATTGGAATATCAATGCCTACTTCAATTACAGTAGTTGATACCAGTACATCGTATTTACCTTCGGCAAACTCATTCATTATATTTTCTTTTTCTTGCCATTTCATTTTGCCGTGAATTAACGCGAGGCGCAAGTCTTTTAATTGCTCGTTTTTTAATTCTTCAAAATGTTTGGTTGCTGCCTTTAATTCAAGTTTCTCTGATTCATCAACAAGCGGATATACTATAAACGATTGATTGCCTTCCGCCGATTTCTTCTTTATGAAATCCATAATTGCCGGTAATTTCTTTTCCCCTCTAAGAATTGTTTTGATAGGAATTCTATCTCTTGGCATCTCGTCAATAGTTGAAACATCCAAATCTCCATATAAGGTCATCGAGAGAGTTCTCGGTATCGGAGTTGCCGTCATTACAAGTACGTTTGGAGTAGTTCCTTTTTTTGATAGAACAGAGCGTTGCAATACACCGAAACGATGCTGCTCATCAATAACAACTAATCCCAAACTCTTGAATTCTACTTTGTCTTCAATCAGCGCATGAGTGCCGATGACTAAATCTACTTTGCCAGAAATGATTTCGGTAAGAGTTTTCTCTTTCTCGGATTTATTTTGGCTTCCAAGTACCAGCCTAACACTAATACCAACCGACTCAACCATTTTTGAAATTCGTTTGAAATGCTGATCCGCAAGAATTTCAGTTGGTGCCATAAGCGCACACTGAGAGCCATTGCTAATGGCAATAATCATACTTATTAACGCAACAATGGTTTTACCGCTTCCAACGTCGCCTTGGAGTAATCTGTTCATCGGAGTGGTGCTTTCTAAATCTTTTCTAATTTCCGAAAGAACTTTAAGCTGTGAAGTGGTCAGTTCGAATGGAAGCGTCTTAAGAAATTGTTTTAGCGTTGCCGATTTTGCTTGAAAAGATTGTCCTTTAGTTCTAGTTGAGTAGAGAACTTTTCTAAGTGCTATCATGCACTCGAAGAAAAATATCTCTTCGAATTTTATTCTATGTTTCGCTTTAACTAACGCTTCTTGATTTGGTGGCGAATGCAGAATTTTCACT
>JBAYTN010000006.1:0-105441 GCA_041675645.1 Melioribacteraceae bacterium | reverse complement strand
ATACCATCATCATTAACAGTGGTGATGTAAGAGAACAGTTTGTGTTGGTCGATACCTGAGTAATACATGGTGCCTCCAAAAAGAATGTTGAAAATAATCTAAATCCTTTTTGGAAATATCCAGTTCTTCAAGCCGCCCGCTTTAAACATTGCGGCAATTGTCTGGTTATTAAGGTGTGTTGCAAAAGAAAGTTGCTCTTTGATTGTAGTTAACAAAATGAAATAATAAATAAATTATTGGCGTTAGTTTTTCAAAGCTGTATTGCTTTGTTGGGCGGCGGCTTAAAAACAACGTCGTTATAAAAATGAACTCACACACCACAATAAAATCATCTTTAATTGCGCAGTGCGGGAAATGTGGCGATTTGCTCTGCGTTCATAAGCCAAATTGCTTAATGTGCGGCTCAAAGAAACATTAACCAACCTTGTTTAGAAAGGATTTCAAACTTGGATTCAAAAGTAAAGTTCAGCAGCATAGATGAATATATCAGTCTATTCCCTAAAGACGTTCAAACCAGTTTGGAAAGCTTGAGACTAACGATCCGCAAAGCCGCTCCTAAATCTGAAGAAACAATCAGTTATCAAATGCCGACATTTAAATTGAACGGAAATCTCGTTCACTTTGCGGCTTATAAAAACCATATAGGTTTTTACCCAGCGCCTTCGGGCGTTGAAACTTTTAAGAAGGAACTTTCGAAATACAAAAACTCTAAGGGCGCCGTTCAATTTCCAATAGATGAAAAGTTGCCTCTTAACTTGATTAGTAAAATTGTTAAATATCGAGTTAAAGAAAATCTCTCAAAGAAAAAGTAGAGCTAATGAGCGAACGAAATTATTTCTGCGAAATAAAATATTCCGGCAACGATTTTGTTGAAGATGGTTTTACAAACGGCGAATATGAAAACTGCGTCTTCACAAACTGCCGTCTGGCAAATGTTAATCTATCGGGCAACGTCTTCATCAACTGCGAGTTTATTAACTGCGAGCTAAGCAACGCTAAAATCGCGGATACTGTTTTTCGTGATGTGAAGTTTACCAACTGCAAGTTAATTGGGTTGCAATTTTCAACATGCAATAAGCTTTTGCTCACTATGGAATTTGAAGGCTCTCAACTAAACCTAGCTTCTTTCTACAATCTCAAACTACGCAAGACAACATTTAACAAATGCGAGTTAAGAGAAACAGATTTTGTTAATGCGGATTTATCCGGCTCACAATTTTTAGAATGCGATTTAAACAAAACTCTCTTTGAAAATTCCAATTTATCTAACTGCGATTTCAGATCGGCATATAATTATGTAGTGGACCCGGAAAAGAATAAAATATCAAAATCAAAGTTTTCTATTTTGGGTGTTCCCGGCTTACTAAGCAAGTATGATATAACTATTGAGAAATGAAATAAAACTCTATTTGAAAACTTTCCTAATTCCGGACAAAACATGAAAAAACCTTTAATAACATTATTATTCTTTTTCACTATTGGTTTATTTGCACAGAATGATGTTTCACCAAAATTTAGCGGCAATCCAATTATTCAAGGCAGATATGCCGATCCGGAGGGAATTATTTTTGGTAAAGAATACTGGATTTATCCAACTTACTCCGATGTATATGAGAAGCAAGTTTTCCTCGATGCGTTTTCATCAAAAGATTTGATTACATGGGAAAAACATTCAAGCGTTATTGATACATCTATAGTTAAGTGGGCACATAAAGCTATGTGGGCTCCGTCTGTAATCGAAAAAGAAAACAAATATTATTTATTTTTTTCAGCTAATGATCTACAGCGCCCGGGCGGACCAATGTGGGATGCAAAAGATAGTTCAAGTCATACTGGCGGAATTGGAATAGCCGTTGCCGAGTCTCCGGGCGGACCTTACAAAGATTACTTAGGCAGACCACTTATAGCAGACTTTCATAACGATGCACAGCCGATAGACCAATTCGCATTTAGAGATAAAGATGGCTCCCACTATTTAATTTACGGCGGATGGGGACACTGTAACATTGCAAAGCTTAACAAAGAGTTTACCGGCTTTATTCCTTTTGAAGATGGAAAAGTGTTTAGGGAAATCACACCAAAGGATTACGTAGAGGGACCCTTCATGTTTATACGCAACGGGAAATACTATTTCATGTGGTCTGAGGGAGGATGGGGCGGACCCAACTATAGCGTTGCATATGCTATTGCCGATAATCCAGCCGGACCATTTACGCGTATCGGAAAAGTACTTCAGCAAGATAAAGATGTTGCAACCGGAGCCGGGCATCACTCTGTAATTCAAATTCCCGGCGAAGATAAATGGTACATTGTTTATCACCGCAGACCGCTTGGCGAAGTTGCTAGAGACTTTAGAGTTGTTTGTATTGACCAAATGTACTTCGACGAGGAAGGATTTATCAAACCAATTAAAATGACGAACAAAGGCGTTGAGCAGAATTTTATCAGATAAAGTTGCTTTATTCCGTTTGATTAACAATTTTACAGTGTAACTCTTAATCGTCGCGGCTTACCCGTTGCGAATCCATTAATTAAAACGGCTCTTGTTTTATATGGAAATAAAAAGAACAACCGGAAGCGATAAAGATTTTCTTGAATTGGTGAAACTGCTTGACGAAGAACTCTGGCAGAGATATCCCGAAACGCAGCAGTTGTATGAGAAGGGAAATACAATTAACGATGATGCGCACACACTTGTTATTTACATAGATGGAATTGCCGCCGGCTGCGGATGCCTAAGAGATTTTGAGCATGAGGGCAGTACGGAATTAAAGAGAATGTTCGTTCGTAAGGACTACCGCGGTAGAAGAATAGGAAGAATAATCGTTGAAGAACTTGAAAAGTGGGCCGTTGAGCTAAACAAGAAAACTATTTATCTGGAAACCGGTGTTAATCAACCCGAGGCAATATTTTTATATGAACGGATGCATTATCAGTGGATTGACAATTATGGGGAGTATATTGGTAACAAAGAAAGTATTTGCATGAAGAAGAATATTTGATCGTTACATCAGCAAAGAATTCCTTCAAAAACTTTTTATACAAATCAGTTTTCAACTAAAATCTATGAGGACAAAACGGGAAGGCAAGTAAACATTACGGCGGTTGGTGAAATACTCTGGGATGTTTACCCGGACGAGAAAAGATTAGGTGGCGCCCCATTTAATTTTATTTATCATATTCATAAAATATTGGGCAACGCAAATTTTATTTCTTCCGTAGGAAAAGATGCTAATGGAAAAGAATTGCTAACTTTTCTTTCTTCATTCGGATTTAACACAAAGCCAATTTCGATTGATAAAATTCATCCAACCGGTACTGTAAACGTAACCCTAGATGAAAACAAGATCCCAATATTCAAAATCGCTTCGGAATGCAGTTTTGATCACCTTTCTCTTAACCGTGCCGCTTTAAAGATTATTGATAAAGAAACCGATTTGCTCTACTTCGGTACTTTTACTACTAGAAAAGAACTCTCTCGCAAAACTGTTTCATCGCTGCTAAACTATCCCAACAAAAAATACTTCTGCGATTTAAATTTGCGTCATGATTTTTACACAAAAGAATTTGTTGAGAAAACTCTTAAAGTAAGTAACGTGATAAAAATTAACGAACTGGAACTTGAAATTCTTAAACGGTTGTTTGCACTTCCAAATGATAATTTTTTTGCGATTAACGTGTTAATTGAGAAATTCAATATTGAGCTGGTTGGTTTAACATTAGGAGAAAAGTGCTCCGAGCTCTATACGGCTTCGGAATCGGATAAGTTTAGGCGTATTGTACAAGAGCCGGTAATTGATACGCTTGGCGCCGGTGATGCATTTGCGGCTATTCTCTGCTTAGGATATTTGTTCAACCTCCCGCTAAAACAAATTAACACTTTAGCAAACGACTTTGCTCTTGAAATTTGCATGGTAAATGGGGCTCTTCCTAAAAACAACAAAATTTATAAAAAATATAAAACTGCATTTCAAGTTAGCAGACTACAACCGCTAAAATAATTCCTTCTTTTTGACCTACACTTTCACCGGCGATATTTCTAAGTTTGCTTATCACAAATGTGGTCTTACCATGAAAACAAAAAACACATCACTCAAACTTAGTTTTTACTTTATTCAAATTATTACCTCACTAGTTTTTGTATTATTCCTAAGCACAGCCTTGTTGGCGCAATCAGTTGCAGCGCCGGAAAAACCAAAAACAAATATTGAAGACGCGTTAAAGTATCCGCGCACAAATTTATCTATGCCCGGTTTGTATCCGGGAAAAGTTGTTGAAGTTGATCATGCTAAATCGATTGCCGACAACAAAATTGATGCACAAGCTGCTTACGATATGCTTGCAAAGGGAATGCTGGAATTGACCGGAGCAAAATCGCTTAAAGATGCTTGGTTAAAATTCGTTTCTCCAAAAGACAGAATCGGTTTGAAAGTAAATCCGGTAGCCGGGCCAACATTATCAACAAGTGTTGAAGTTACACAAGCAATCGTTAAACAGCTTACCGACGCCGGAATACCTAAAGATAAAATACTTATCTGGGATAGACGTGAAGAACAACTTGCAGAAGCCGGATTCACAAAAGAAAATTTTCCGGGCATTAAAATAATTGGTACAGAGCGCGGCGAAAATGGAAAGATGTATGATGAAAATGGAAAGCTCTACGGCGAACGAATGATTGACAAAGACTGGTATTACATGGCTGATTGCGAAGAAAAGTATGACAGCGCCACAATTCCTTATATGGTTAATGAAGGCAAGTATTCTTACTTCACAAAAATTGTTACTCAGATGGTTGATAAGGTTATCAATGTTCCAATCTTGAAGAATGCGGGCTCATCTATTACTCTATGTTTAAAAAATCTTGCTTACGGAAGCGTATCGAACACTGGCAGATTGCATAAGCAGCTCTGGCACGAAACAACCGCTGAAGTCTGCGCATTTCCTCCATTGCGCGATAAAGTTGTATTAAACATTGTTGATGGAATTAAAGGATGCTTTAACGGCGGTCCCGGTGCTAATCCTCAGTTCTTTACAGAATATAAAACATTGTTAATAGGAAGCGATGCAGTTGCTGTTGATAGAATTGGTTACGACATTGTAATTAAAAAACGCATTGAGCTGAAAGTACAGAAAGAGGATAACGCTCGCGGAAGAATTTTCATGGATCTGGCTCAAAAATATAGTCTAGGCGTTGCCGATATTGATAAAATTGAACTGAAAAAAATTGAGCTCGGTTTATGAAAAGATTTTCTTTCAAGTTAGCATGCTTATTTATTTTAATGTTTTCTATGGTTAGTCACGCACAAGCAGATGAGGACTTCCCCGCATTAACGGATAACGATATTCCTTCCGGAAAAATTATTCGTGCAAGCTACTTTGGCGGAGATGCTTTGTGGGGAATTATTGACGGCGGCGCAGATATTTATTTAGAATATGGTTTCGACAAGCTTCTGCTTCAAGAAATCGAATGGAAGAAAGTAAATTTCCGGGTAGAGTTTTACAGAATGGCTGATCCTAGGGCCGCTTACGGCATTTATTCTGTTTCTCACTTCAAATGCAGTAAGAGAGACACACTTTCAAAATATGTTTGCATAACGCCATTTCAAGTTCAGTCAGCGCTTGGAAGATTTTATATTTCTATTGCAAACGATAAAGGTACCAAAGAAGCTGGAGAACTAACAACAAAACTGTTTGAAATTGTTTTAAGCAAAAACAAAGAAGCATTGTTTCAAATTCCGGATAGATTTGAAAAAGTTGATTTTGTCAAGTCAGTTAAGAATTTAAAAGTAATAAAGGGTGCTCTTGGATTTCAAAACGGCTTTCCGTCATGGTTTGATAAATTTGAGTCGTTAAACAGCTATTTGGTTTATTTGCTGCCGGAAGATATCGGAGAGAAATACTCTTACTATTCTCTAATCAAATTTAATTCGGAAATCGATCTGAAGAATTTTGTTAGCAAAAATTCTGCCTTGGGCAAATGCAAGGTTTTTTCTGAGAAAGAGCTTCTTTACTATGAGTCAAATGATAAAGCAGATACAAAGCAAAAATTGTTCTTCGAATAAAAATCTATAGTAACAAAAAGAAAATGGCGCCTTATGAGCGCCATTTTTTGTGTTCTTTCTGTGGTGAGAAAAGATCACTTGGTTTTTTTTGTTGGTTCCGGCTTGGCAGCTTGCAGTTCAACAGAAATTCCTTCTGGTAATAAATTATACATTGAGCCGGTGAACATATCCACTATCATCCCGGGAATAAATCCGTTAAGCGCATTTCCCCAAAACCAGATTGAAATTTTCTTTGTTAGTTGAGTTTCGTATGGCTCGTAGCCATCTAAATCCAGCTTTACAACATGAACTGAACCGCGATCTATGTTAACTACTTGAGGAGTTGTACCAAATTTTTTTCCATCTATCGTAATTTTTGCATTTGCCGGAACAGATTTAATTTCTACGTCTTGAGTGGTTGTGTTAAGAACCGTTGAACAGTTGCTCAAAAAGACCATCAATATTAGCAAACTTACCGAAATACCGAATCGTTTCATTATTAACTACCGTTTTTGTTTATATTATCGAAAAAAAAAGGCTAAAATTGAGGCGGATTTCACTAACAAAAAACGCCCGCAATAAGCGGGCGTTTTGCTTAAAATATCGACATTTACTTCATGTACATTAATTTTAGAGTCTTAACAAACTTTCCGCCGCTTACACTAAACAAATAAACACCGCTAGAAATAACTTCACCGAAATCATTCTTACCATCCCAAAACAATTTTACTACACTCTTATTTTGAATTTCATCGGAGGAGAATGTTTTAACAACTTGTCCAAGCGTATTGAATATTTTAAACGAAAGTTTCTGACCTAGCATATTATTCGGCAACTTAACTGTAATTGTAACTTGAGAATTAAATGGATTTGGATAAGCATCTAAAGAAAATTCTGTTGGAATTTCCAACGTTGCCTCAACATCTGTAGCCCCGATTGGTTTTCCATCATCTTGGTAACAAGTGTAGCACCACGAAGTGTCATTCTCTAATGCTAAGAAAGCAGTATAATTTGTTAATATTTGATGAGTTCTGCTCAATCCAACTATTTCGTTTATAACTGAATTGGTAATTGTTGAATTCATAAGCGTGTTTATATAATTACCAACCCAAGTTTTAGGGATAATATCTTCTCCTTTTTTATTCACGGCATCATCAATCATCATTGTCTGAGTAAATGGTGTAGAATTAAACATGCCGGAAGTTTTAACAATGAAAGGAAACTCGCCCGTATATTTTCCAATTTGCAATATTGGTTTATTAAGAGAAACAACTTCTCCTTTTCCGCTCAATGCTTGTCTGCTGTAGCAAAAACCGGATTGCAGTGTTGTATACAAATCGAATGAATTTACCGTGCCGTTAAGTTTGGTAAATAATTCTGAAAGTGTTGTGCTGATGCTGGTGCCTATTCTCTGATACGTTCCACCGGTAAGTCTGCTTAGATTATCATACAGATATTCATTTCCAATATAAGATCGGTTGTTGAAGTAATAGTACACATAATCTTTATCGTTATAATCATAAACCATAACCGGATAATTAACAGACATCAGATTTCGTATGTCATTAATTAATTGATTGGCTGTTGTGTTGCTTCCAAGCTGATCTGAGTTTGACAATAAGAATATTGTGCCGGAAGCGCCCTTCTTATTTAAGTAATCGCAGCCCTCTTTGATAAGTGCTGGTAAGTTACTGTAAGTGGAAATAGAATTTTCAGTTACTGTGGTAAAGACTTTATCAATGCTTGATTGATCTCCGCTTACCCATTCTTCAGAGGCTTTACCAATGTTGAGTCCGGAATACATAATATTAAATCTATCGGTAGAGCTAAAACTGGATTTTAAAAGAAGCTTCAAGTTGGTCAATAATGTGGCTCTTGTAGTATTGCTTTTTCTTGAATCGTAATCAATTAAGAAAAGTGCTTTTTTTGAATTTCCGGTTAATGAATTTCCCGGCATTACAGAAAGTTGATAGAAACCTTCGTTACCAAGTTTGTAATATTTGAAATAGACACCGCCAATCATTGGATTATCAAATACGATGTTGTTGGTGCTGTAAGCAGAGAGACTGGAAATATCCATTTCGAAATGATCACCAAAGAAGGAATCGTTTATCTTATTAAACGATTTATCAGAGGTTGAAATGTATGGATTCTTCCAATCCATGCTCGTCCAAGTTTTTAAATATACTTTTGGAACTTGGTAGCGGGAAACTTTAAGTAGCTCAGTAGGAATTCCAACCGACACATTTGCTTCACTCCAAACAACCGGAGCTAAGTATGTAATTCTAACTTTACGAGTTTCATTTTTACCCATTGGATAAACACGAAGCTGATAACTCTTTGTGCCGATCTTTTTTAGTATTGCCGGATCTTGCCTTCTGTTTACAATGCTTTCATAAATCTGAGAAGCCGTCCATACATCCAGAACTTTTCCTTTACTGATCTTATCTCCAATCCACAACCATAGATCGGAAACGATACTTCCTTCGGGTAACTCAAAATTATAAACTACCTCCAACGGATTGTTAGTATAAAAATTAGATCCTTTTGCAGAAAAAGTTAGGTAAGCACTTACTTGGCTATAAAGCCCTTTTTGACCAATAGAAAAAACCGCTTCTTCAATATTGCCCGGAGCGGTGTTCCATGTTTGTTGAGGATCGAGAACAGTTAAACTCCATTGTGAATAAGATTGTGATGCAAAAAGTAACAGAAATAGAATTGTTAAACGACGAATAACCAAACTCATAATCCCTCCTAATAGAAGATTGTAAAAATATGAACGTACGCCAATTTGTACACTCGAAATTAACCTACTATTTCAACAATAATCATACCTTTTAAAAGGTCATATGTAAACGTTTACGTTAGCTCAATGGTATCATTACCAATGAATTAATTTCGCACTTACAAAACGTTTTTCGCAGCAGCTAAATTGTGATATGGAAGGAGATTTTTTAATGCACTGTATTTATTTATACAGCATAATAACTAGATGCTTGTACTTCTAAACTTTGTTGTTTTCAACAAATGTTTCCCACCAGTTCTGCATATCCTTTGCGTAGCCACCTCTTATTATCAACACATGATTGCCGAGCGGTTCGTTCAATAAATCACTGGGCTTGGCCGAGCCATGTAACTTAACAGTAACTTGCGTTCTACAAAGATTCTCTGAATTTGATGTTTCAATAATTTCCCCGCTTGTAATCCAAATCTTTTCTAAGCTATTTCCGCCGAGTCTTAGCAGCGTAACTTTTCCCTTTGTAAACTCACCTTCTATACCTACACCTAATCCGGATTCGTAATGTGAGCGAAGCTTATAAGAATGAACCATACTTATAGGAACAGTGCAATGGGCAAACAATACCGTGTTGTTCTGCTCATCAATTTGCGCGGGATTTGCCATCCAGACTGTTTGGTCTGTTATAGCATTTGCCCAAATCATTCCCAGTGTTGAAACAAGATCCCCTTCGCATCCGGCAACTATACCATCATCATTAAGCTTTGATAACGCATAACATCCGGTAGTTTGCATATCCAATACTAAATCAAAACAGCGAACAGAAACCGCATTCAGCCCATACTTATGAATAATCTTTTTCAATGCTCCGTATACTCTGACCACTTGCTTTACTTCTTTTTTAGATGGCTCTTTCGTTTCGGTTGACTTCTTAGTAAAAGTGAAGTGTTCATTTTCAACTTCGTCATCCTTCACCTCAGCAATAGTTTCCTTCAATTCATTCAAAGAAATTTTAACTACAGAAGGACCCCAAACATTTTTAATCGTTTCAATTTCGGGCATGCTTGCAACCAGCCAATCGGATGGTTCGCCAACTAATCCTATTTTAATTTTTTTCAGTTGATGAAATACAGATAGATGCCTTATGTTTTTTTCAAGCTCGTTTAAGGATTCTTTATCATTACTTTCGGTTAGATAAATAATCTTTCCTTTAGCGCCAAGCTGATGAAGCCGTGCCAAAATTTCCATGGAGGCCGGGAGTGAATTTCTGTTTGGGTGCGCAATTAAAAGCACCGGTTCGTTTTCAAATAATTCCTTTCTTTTGGTAAAGTGACTAAGAACTATTTGTTCTGTTCCGCCGGTTAAAACAAAATATGCTACTGGAATCTCTTCGTTTACATTTTCTTCAGCAATTCTTTCTCCGCCAACAGCATTCAATTGATGCCAGCATTCAGCGGCTACTTCCTCAAAAGGAACATCAAGAAAACTGCTGGCAACTGGAATAATTCCAAACTTTATTTTGCTCATAGCTTACCTAGGTTATTTTATTAGCATCATCTTCTTTACTAGCGAAAAATCTTCCGCGCTTATTCTGTAAAAATAAATGCCGGACGAACAATTACGACCACTTATTGAAAACTTTGCTGAATATTTTCCAGCTTGCTTAAATTCATTCACCAATGTTGCGATTTCCCTTCCCAAAATATCATAGACTTTAATTTCAACATTGCTGGATTTGGGAATTGTGTATTCTATTACAGTTTCCGGATTAAACGGATTAGGGTAATTTTGATAAAGCGAATAGGTTGTGGGTACATTGACGACTTCTTTGGTTTCATAATCTGTCAACGATAAATTAAAGTCTTCATCATTTACAATATATCCGTTTTCGCCGCATGCCCAAATGTGTCCATTGTAACTGACTGCTTTATTGAAATACAATAATTCTCTTTTAACTACATTCCATGTTTTGGCTCCATCGGTCGTCTTTAAAATCACTCCATGTTCTGGAGAAATATATTGACCTTTACCAAAAGCATACATAGTGTTTTCATCAATTATTAGAACATCTTTTAATTCGGCTATATTCCTATTCCAAGCAGCCACATAGCTATCAATGTTGTATAATTCAGTCCAGTTGTTGCCGCCATCTATAGTTTTGTAAATTAATTTATAATCATTCTCATTCATAAATATAAACCCAACGTTCTTGCTTATGAATTGAACCTTATAAATATTCCGATTATCCTGCCAACTAGCTCCGCCAAACTCTGTTTGCATAATCCAAGTTTTACCTCCATCCACTGTTCTATATACATATCTTTTTGATCCTACAGCCCACCCATTATTTTCATCAATAAAATAAATGGAGTATAATGTTTTACCGGTTTCTCTAAACTGTTCAGTCCAAGAGCTTCCACCATCCGTAGTCATAAAAATTACCGCATGCTGGGTTGGATTTCCGTAATCGCCTTTGTACCCACCACAGAGCCAACCCATTTTGTCATCAGTAAAGAAAATTGAATATATATGATCTTTCTCATCTAAACTTTTGTTTTGCCATGTTTTTCCATTATCAACAGATTTAAACAAAGATCCTTTTTCGCCACCTACTATGTAACTGCCATTTCTTAAGGCAACTATAGATAATAAATTTTTATCTGTAATTGGAGTTTCTTCTTTCCAAGTTTTACCATTGTTTTCCGAGCGTAGAATAGTTCCTTTTTCTCCACAGATTAAACCAATTGTACCATTAAATATTATATCGGTAAGATTTTTCTCAAAGTAAATTTTTGATGTATAGTTCAGTGTTCTGCACATGTCATCCGATATCAATAGATTATTTCCGTACGATTGCATTCTGCTAAAACCTCTAAATACGTTGGTTGTTATAAACCATTTTATTCCATTTAAAGTATAGACTGAATTGAATGGATAAGGTACAGAAACAAGTCCATCATCCTTTAGCATAAGCTCGTGAAAAATATTTATATCAACTGTAGCAAATTTGTCGTTAGTTGAAAGTGTGAAAGGAACCCAACCCGTGCCATTAATATAAAAACAACCTATAGCAACCCCCTTATTTTCAAACATTTGTATTTCTGTTATTAAAGGCTTGTATCCGGAAAAATGACTTAGCAAATATTTCTTATAATCCCACACAACTTTCCACTCAGAGCCGCTTTCGTTCACCTCAACTATGCCGGTGTTATAATGAGAAGCCAAAAAAGTAGTTCCCTCTTTTTCGAAACACATTAAAGAACCGGTTGCTAAGCCCCCCTCAATTTTTTTCCAAGTGAACCCGCCATCGGTAGTTTTATCAATTTCTGGAAATGTGTTATTGGAATACAGCATATATCCAGTGTTTATACTTTCAAATTGGAGTTTAGTTACACCCGAATATCTTTTGTTGTTTAAGAAGATTTCATTCCAAGTTTCGCCGCCGTTTGTTGTTTTATAAATTACAGCCACGTTTAATGTATCGTTTACCCATTTTGATCCGGCAGCCCACCCGTTATCTTTATCTATAAAAGTTATAGCGCGAAAAACCCTAAATGGATAAGTTACTTTTGAATAGTCCCAAAAATCTCTTAGCTGGTCTTTCCACGTCTGTCCTCCGTCAGTAGTTTTTAAAATTGCTCCATCGGCAGAATTAAAAATGTCTCCCCCTGTTACAATCCAACCAACATTTTCATCTACGAAATACAAATCTCTAATTGCACTAAATCCCATGTGCTGAGCAGTCCAATTCTTTCCACCATCTTTTGTTTTCATTATGGTTCCTAGTGAACCAACAGCCCATCCAGTATTTTCGTTTACAAAAAACACTTTAAATAAAGAATTTGATTGAGGATCGGGATTTTGAGTTTTGAATTGAGAAGTTATAGCAGAATTGAATACTAGAAAAAAAACTGTAACTAGCTGTAGCCGTAACATGATAGGTCTCTATTTTGATTGTAAGAATATCCGCCGATAGTTATTAAAACCACCCACAAATTAAATCTATATTGTATTATAGTATTCTTACAAAAAAAACGATGCAGCCACTGTACTTAAAAGTAAAGACAATAGTGCGGAGAGTAATTACAATCCGCACTATCAAAAATATTATTTCAAAAGTAACATCTTTTTAGTAGAGATAAAACTGCCCGCTTGCAGTCTATAAAAATACACACCGCTTGATAAATGCAGCTTACTAGCTTGCAACCTTGAATAATAAACGCCGGGATTCTGCATTTCATTAACTAGCGTTGCTATTTCTCTACCCAAAACATCAAACACTTTTAAGGTAACGTGACTATTCAGCGCCAGTTCATATCTAATTACTGTTTCCGGGTTAAACGGATTAGGATAGTTGTTGCCAAGAGAATAATGGAATGGAAGGCTTTCTTCTTCCTTTTCAACAGATGAAGCTGTTTGGTTGTACACTTCAAATTCGTAAATAGAATAGCCATACTCAGTAGCACGTTTTGTTCCGGTTAGGCGAATGTACCTTGCATTTTCCGTAACGTTCCACTTTTCAATATTTCCGCCACCATTTTTTTGATCTACAACTTTTTTCCAAATTGAAGCATCGTTCGATGTTTCAATAATATACTCTTTACCGTATGCGGCTTCCCAAGTAATTCTAATTTGATTAAACTCTTGCTGCGTGCCAAGATCAACCATATACGTTTGCGGATCGGAAAACTGAGATGACCAGCGAGTAGAATAGCTTCCGTCTACCGCGTTTTCGCCAACGTAATCAAGCGATTCCGCCGATGAGTATGTTACTTTTTTCTTAAACGCAAGATTTACCGCCGGCTGGTTGTATACTTTGAATGTCGTTGTCTTTGAATTATTGTTTTCAACCATTTCAGTAATCGCACTCTTATCGTCGACAATTGCTTCTATTGTATATGTACCCGGTTTTTCGGCAATCCAGTAGTTAACTAAATTATCTGTTGTTTCTCCTACGTTTCCACAAACTAAAGCCATTCCACCTTTTGCTATTGAATCGCTCAAAGCTACAGAACGACTAACAATTTTACCATTCACCTTGAATACAACTTCGTGAAATGTTGATGCCGGACTTGGTCCCGTTCCTCGATTTAGTATTGTTGCAAGGAATATTACTTTCTCACCTTCTAAAGGATAGCGGGGAACAGTGTAAATGTTAGCAACTTGCAAATCCGGTTTTGGCGGTCTGTTAATAATATCAAACTTGCCGGTAAATAAAAGATTATCGGCAGAACTTCCGATGTAAAATGTATAAGGTCCGGGATCAATTTCGTAACTGCTATTTTGTTGTCTAAAATAGTATAGTTCGTTAGGTGTTACATTAAATGTAAGTGTCTTTGTTTGCCCCGGCTCCAAATAAACTTTTTGAAATCCTTTTAAATCTTTTTTATTTCTTGTTATAAAGCCGGTACTTCCTCCAATGTAAAACTGAACAACTTCTTCACCCGCTCGCGTTCCGGTGTTTTTAACATCCACTTTAAACCAAATGTTATCATCCCAATACGCTCTTCCGGTGTGAGACATTTGAAAATTACTGTAAGCAAAAGTTGTGTAGCTCAAACCATAACCAAAAGCATATTGTGGCGTAGCGCTATTTTTATCCAGCCAGCGGTAACCGCCGCCAACATTGTTATCTAAATTATTGGAAGTTCTATCCGGAAGCTGTGAATCAGTTGTAGGCATTGAAACCGGAAGTTTTCCGCTTGGATTATAATCGCCGAATAAAACTTGAGCAATCGCGTTGCCTCCCTCTTGTCCCGGGTAAAAACCGTAGAGCAATCCCTTAATGTCGCTAACAAAAGGTGTAACAGTACAAATTCCGCCACTAATTAAAACAACTATTATGTTCTTATTTGCTGAAGCAAGCAGCTTAATTAAATCTTTTTGTTTACCCGGCAATTCTATCGAGTTGTTAACGCGATCAAAGCCTTCTCCTTCT
Organism: Melioribacteraceae bacterium; assembly: GCA_041675645.1. GTDB lineage: Bacteria > Bacteroidota > Ignavibacteria > Ignavibacteriales > Melioribacteraceae > Stygiobacter. The sequence goes on along the minus strand of JBAYTN010000006.1, from coordinate 90,725 downwards.
TGTGTCTGATCGAGTCCGCCAAAGAAAATTACATAGTCTGCTTGACTGGCATAGGTAAGTGCTGTGTTGAGATCGCTCGCATAACTTGTTCCGCTTATATCGCATCCTTTTGCATAAAGAACCTTTGCTGTACCAACATAATTTTCAATTCCTTCTTTGGGCGAAACTTTATAAAAAGGATCAACCCAGCTACTACCGCTTCCATCTGTTTGCATCACCGCAGCGTTTGGTCCTATAACGGCAATTTTAGAAACAGTAGATTTATTCAGTGGTAAAATGTTGTCTTGATTTTTAAGAAGTACAATGCTTTTTTTTCCAGCCTCAAGCGCAAGAAGCTGATGAGATGTACTGTTAACATCGTTTGGATCACCTTGCGGATAATAATCCATCATTCCTGATAAATATTTTGTGCGTAAAACTCTTTTAACTGCATTATCAACAACACTAACTGCAAGCTTGCCTGTATTAACTAAATTCAGAATTCCGGTTGTTGGATCTTGATAAAGTGTAGAGCCCATTTCAATTTCGCAGCCGGCTTTTAACGCTTCTTCCGGGCTAGAATAAATTGAATTCCAATCACTAACAACATAAAACGGAAAACCCCACTTGTTTCTTAGATTTGTAGTAAGAAGAGTTGAGTTTTTAGCAGCACTTTTTCCGTTAAGTGAGTTATAAGAACTCATAACACTAAACGCGCCGCCATTCTGAATTGCTTCTCTGAACTGAAGTCCGTGCTGCTCAAGTAAATTTCTCTGAGAAAGTGTATAGTTGTTCGTAGTCCTACCGGCTTGTCTGTATTCTGTATAGAAATGTTTTATAGTAGCTATTGCCGGTGTTGATTGAATACCCTGTACAAACGCTGTATTTATTTTCGAGTTTAAAAACGGATCTTCACTTGTGCTTTCGGGTGAGCGCCCGTTACGCGGATCGAGTGTTAAATCCAAACATGGTCCTAGAGCTTGGTGAATTCCCTTTCCACGAAATTCTTTTCCCATCGCCTCGCCAACTCGGTAAGCAATATCAATATCCCAAGTAGCTGCTATTCCCATTCCAACTGGAAAAGAGGTTGCCATTCCATTACGAACTCCGTGGGGACCATCGGCCATAACAAAGCCCGGAATATTTAGCCGTGTATTGTCTTGAGTATTAAACGAGCCTTCTTGGTGAAGCTGCTTAACTTTTTCCTCAAGAGTCATTTTAGAAATTAGAGCATTAATTTTTTCATCAAGTGTTTGAGCGTGAATGCTTTGATTTGATATAAACAACAACGCGAAAATTGTAATAAGTGCTGTTCTAGTTCGCGAAAAGTAAACCATTTAATTCTCCGGGTATGCGTTATAAAAAGTCGGGCGTAAAATAAGAGATTATTTATTTTAATACCGATTTCTTAAATAAGTAAGATAAAAGCAACATTGTAATTTTGGGATTGTTGCATCTATGCAACAAATAAACAATAAAAACACACTTCGGGTTTAATTTTTTCTCTTTTAACCATAAATAAGATTTGGCATTCCTTTTGAGACTCGATGTCCTAGTTCTACAATTAAAACATCTAACATATAAAGGAGATTAATCAATGAAAAAAATGCTGTTTACATTATTCGCAATTGCTTTACTCGCTTCAGCTACATCTTATGCGCAAGGGTATAATCAAAACGGGAAAGTATTAAATATAGGCGCCGGCTTTGGATTTGGTGTTGAAGGGGATGCAACAATTCCACCGTTAAGCGTAGGTTTACAATTTGGTTTAACAGATAAAATTTCTGTTGGCGGTATTGTTGGGTATGCCGGTTCAAAATACGATTTCGGCTTCTTCGGTAAATCTTACGAATGGAAATACAATTACATAATCATCGGTGCTAGAGGTGAATATCACTTTATGGAGCCAAACAATAAGCTTGATGCTTACGGCGGTGCTACAGTAGGTTATAATGTTGTAAGCGTAACCGAGCCCAGCAACTTGGGCATGGGCGTATCATACTCTGCTGCTTCTAGCGCTGTGTTAATTGGTTTTCACGTTGGCGCCCGTTATGCAATTAGTAACAGTTGGGGTGTTTTTGGTGAACTCGGTTATGGAATTGGTTATGTAACCGCCGGTGCATTTTTCAGATTATAATTTTCTCCAAATTCTCATACATACCTCCTACAAAAAGAAACCCGTTTAATAGCGGGTTTCTTTTTATAAAAAAAATCCGCTTCATATTTTATTACGAAGCGGAAAGAGAGAGGGTATGGGGGTTACAACTATTAGCTTCTGTTTCTTCTTTCTAATCTATTGTGTTTTTTCATTGCAATGATTTTACTTGCTCTATTCTGATCTCGTTTGATGTGCTTTCTTTCCTTTTGAGTTACAACTCCATCCATTTTAGCAATTTTCTTTTCCTTTTGAATATGTACTTGCTGTCTGCGTAGAGAGTTGGCTTCACGTTTCGTTAATTCACCGCTTCTTACTCCTTGGTGTATTCTGGCGATTTGTTTCTTTTGTGTTTTATTTATTCCCGGTGTAGCGTTTTGTGCAATCATCAATGTTGATGATACCGCAACAATCAGCGCAACTGCTAGTAACCTTTTCATTTTCTTCTCCAGTTTTTGTGTTCTGAACATTTAACAGCTTGATTCTTTACTAGGTTTAATTTTTCTAAGTGCATAATTTTTTCTCTTGAAATAGACTTAAATAAAACATGCATGGGATTAAACTTTATTTTAAATAGAAAGCTCTAATAAAAATCAATTTGTGCGGGTTTGTTCATGAAAAAAACTCTACTCTTATTTTTTCTTCTGTTACTTGTTAATAATTTATCGGCCCAGAATAGCTCCGTAACCGGAATTGTTATTGATTCATTAAGCCGAACACCCCTTTACGGCGCAAGCGTTACCATATTCACAACTAATAATGTTTTGCTTGGCGGTGCGGCAACGGATAGTAAAGGAAAGTTTATTATCGATCAACTCAAAGTTGGAAGCTATATTCTAAAAGCAAGCAATGTTGGTTTTAAAACCTATCAGCAGAGAATTGAAGTTAAGTCCGGCTTGCTGGATTTAAAAACAATCCGACTTTCTGCAACAGATGTTAAGCTTGGCGAAGTACAAGTAATTGATAGACCGCCTCTGGTAATTTTAAAGAAAGACACTACAGAATTTATGGCCGATGCTATTCAAACTAATAAAGATGCTAATGCTGAAGAGTTAATTGCAAAGATGCCCGGCGTAGTTGTTCAAGATGGTAAAGTTCAAGCGCAAGGAGAAGATGTAAAAAATGTTCTGGTAGATGGCAAGCCTTTTTTTGGAGATGATCCTAACGCAGTATTAAAAAACATTCCGGCGGAAGTTGTTGAGCGAATTCAAGTGTTTGATAAGCAAAGCGAGCAATCCGAGTTTACTGGCTTCAATGACGGCAACACAACTAAGACAATAAACATTGTAACCCGTTTAAACTTTAGAAACGGAACATTCGGTAAACTCTCAGGTGGCTATGGCGATCAAGAAAAATATGCCTCCGGTGGCAATATTAATTTTTTCAATGATAGACAAAAGATTACACTGTTAGGACAGCTTAATAATACAAATGAACAAAATTTTGCCAGCGAAGATTTATTAGGTGTAATGAGTAGTGGTGGTGGTGGGCGGAGTCGAGGCGGTGGCGGACAACCAAGAATGGGAGGACGCGGAGGTGGAGGAATGAGCGGCGGCGGTTTTAGTGGAAGACAAGGAGGCGGTGGTGCGTCAGATTTTCTCGTTGATGCTAAAAATGGTTTAACCACTACTAAAGCCGCCGGATTCAATTATGCCGATTCATGGAATCAACGAAATGAATTTAACGCCAGCTATTTCTTCAATACAACAGATAATAATTCGGGAACAATAACCAACAGAGATTACTTTGTAACAACGGAAGGAGCTCAAAAATATTTTGAAGATAATCAGTCAAATTCCAAGAACACTAATCACCGGTTTAACTTGCGCTTGGATTACCAAATTGATACTCTCAATTCAATTCTATTCCGACCGAGAATAACTTTCCAGCAAAACGACGGTTCAAGTAAAATTCTTGGAAATACTACTTCCGGTTTATCAAATCTCAACTCAATTGAAAATTTGAATAGCTCCAATTTATCTGCAGTAGACGCATCCTCGCAGCTTCTATATCGTAGGAGATTTGAAACACGCGGAAGAACTATCTCGCTAAGATTTAATACTTCATACAAACAAAATGATGGCGACAAAAAACTATATTCGGAAAACATTTATTACGATGATCTAACTTCATCCGATACTCTTGACCAAAGCTCTAAACTAGTTAAGAACGGCTATGGCGGATCGGTTAATTTAGCGTATACTGAACCGGTTTCTGAAACCGGAATGCTTCAGTTTAATGCTACATATTCTTATTCTAAAGATGAAAGTGATCAGAAAACCCATAGCATATCAAACAAAGATCACACTTATTCAATTCTTGAAAACGATTTGAGTAATGTTTACGATAAGAATTCGAAAGTGCAAAATTACGGTCTGAGCTACAATCATCGTGTTAACGAATTAATGATAATGCTTAACCTAGGCTACAATATTTCTCGCTTAACAAACGAGCAGACTTTTCCATATATCAGCAGTACGGGCAGAACCTTCTACTCGATTTTACCATCGGTAATGATTAGATACGACGTAAACCGTGGCAAAAACTTGATGTTTAATTACCGCGCAAACAACAACGAACCAAGCGTAGAACAATTGCAAAACGTTCTCGATAATTCAAATCCGCTGCAACTTAGCATTGGCAACCCAAATCTTGCTCAAGATTCACGGCATAATCTTTCTCTTCGCTATACATTAACCGACAGTGAGAGCATGAGTGCATTTTTCATTTTAGTAAACGGAACTTACACGGACAACTATATTGGCTACAAAACAATTCTAGCTGAAACCAAAGCAATAACTTTTCGCAGTATTGTATTAAACGCCGGGACACAATTGCGAACTCCGGAAAATTTTAATGGTTATTACAATTTAAGAACCATGCTTACTTATACTATTCCGGTGGCTTTTCTCAAATCGAACGTCAACCTAAGCACAAACCTAGGTTTGACAAGAACGCCAAATATGATAAATGATGTAAGCAATTTTTCTAAAAACACATCTTATGGCGGCGGATTAGTTTTAAACAGCAACTTCAGCAAGGATTTGGATTTTTCTCTTTCAAGCAATCTGACCAACAACGTAGTAAAGAACACATCGCAGACAAGTCTTGACCAAACCTATCTGAACGTAAGAAGCCGTTTAAGATTTTACTGGCTCTTATGGGAAGGAATAGTTTTTCAAACTGAATTTGAGCACCGCTATCAAGGAGGACTTGGAACGGGTTACGATCCAAACTCGTATATGTGGAATGCTTACATCGGTAAAAAATTATTCAGCGAAGATCAAGGTGAATTACGATTAACATTTTACGATATACTTAACAAAAGTAATAATACTCAGAGAGCAACTAACGATTATTACATAGAAGATACACGCACAAATGTGATCGGCCGCTATATCATTTTATCCTTCGTTTACAACTTGAAGGTATTTTGAAAATGATTGAGGAACTTCAGCGGTGAATGATTTTTCTGTACCGTCGTTCATCGCAACAATAACTTCTTTAGCGTGAAGCATTAAGCGAGGATATTGTTCTTGAAGTACCTTCTCTCCGTAACGAACATCTCCGACTATTGCGCTTCCAATATAATAGAGATGCACACGAAGCTGATGTCTTCTTCCGGTCGTTGGATTTAATTCGATCAAAGTATAAGAGGGATATCTTTTAATCACTTTATATAATGTTTTGCTGGGCTTGCCTTTTGCTTCATCTATTCCCATTCTGCCGGAGCCAAACTCGCGTATTGGTTTGTTGATTGAACCTTCATCTTTAACAACTCTTCCGTGAACCAGTGCTATATAGCTTTTCTTTACGGTTCTCTCAGCAAACTGTTTGTTAAGCATTTTATGAGTTTCGGCATTCTTGGCAAATATAATCACTCCGCTTACTTCTTTGTCTAAACGGTGAACAACAAACACTTTCAGCTTGCATCGTTCGGAAAGAAGTGTCTGTAAATCTTCCTTTTCGCCGGCACTATCATGTATTGAAGCCAGCCCCTCCGGCTTATTAACTGCAATTATATTATCGTCTTCGTATAGTATTTCCAATTCATTCATTTCTATTCTTTTCCTTTAACAACTTATTGCGTTAATCATCGCACGGATCCTTTCCGTAGATGTAATCATTAAATCATACTCTTCCATGTTTTGGTAATTACTCATAGAAGTTTTTGGATTAACATATTTCATTTTGCTTCTAACTTTTTCTCTTGCGGAAGCATGAATTTCATTCACGCTGGTTTTTTCTACAACTTCTTTTATGTTTGTTTCAGTAACTCCGCCGCCGGGCATTATTACTATTCTATTGTCTGCGTATTCAACCATCTTCTTTAACGTGGAAATCCCCTTGTAAACATTGGCTTCTTGTCCGGATGTAAGCAATCTTTCCACACCAAGTTCAATTAATACGCTCAATGCTTCTATTGGGTCGCGAGTCATATCGAACGCCCGATGAAATGTTACAAACATTGGTCTAGCTACTTCAATCAATTCTTGAGTTCTTATTTTGTCAACAGTTCCGTCGTCATTTAAAATTCCAATTACAACTCCATTAACACCTATTTGCTTACAAAACTCAATATCTTTCTTCATTACCTCAAACTCATGATCGGTATAAAGAAAATCTCCGCCGCGTGGACGAACAAGCACATTCACGGAAATTGACAATTTCTCCATCACCAATTTAAGCATTGCATAACTGGGTGTAATTCCCCCTTCAAGCAAATCTGCACAAAGTTCTATTCTATCTGCGCCGCCTTGCTGCGCATTCAAGGAAGATTCAACAGAATCCACACATGCTTCAAAAGTTATTCTCATTTTTCAAATACCGCTTTTAATCCGTGAGTAGCTATATATGGAATTATTGTATAGTGAGTTTCGTTATTGGCAATTTCACTTTTTAGCTTAAGACCTTCGAAACTATGCGATTTAATTGAAGCAACTAGATGGTTCCAAGGCTTAATAAATGTTGAATCTTCGAGTGATCCAATAGTTGTGTAAACAGAAGCATTCAGCTTACTGTTTTTCTCGGCAAAAGATTTTTCTTGTTTCAAAATAAATTCATCATCAAGCATTAGTGCCGGACTAATGGCAACAAACTTGTTAAACATGTTTGGTTCGCTAAACAGAGTATAGAACACAAACAATCCGCCAAGCGAATGACCGACTAAAGTTTTATCATCTTTTTTAATTCTGTACTTAGATTCAACGAATGGAATTAATTCTTCCTTAATAAACTCTAAAAATTTTTTGCCACCGCCGGAAACCGGAATCGCAAGTTTTTCTTTTTCACTTTTCAGCTCTGTTGGTGTATAATCTCTCATTCGGTTATAATTAAATTCTTTCGAGCCGCCTTCTGAAGAAATACCGACAATTATTAACTCCGGCAACTCTTTATTGAATGCTAGCAGTCTTACCATCTGTGTCATTGTGCCGAATGATGAATAAGCATCCAGCATAAAAACTACCGGATAGGTTTCATTTGTATAATTATAACTGCCGGGAAGTGCAACGTAGATTGGATAAAGATTGCCGTTGACAACAGAAGTAATTTTGTGAACTTCTGTTCTGTTAATAGTCACCGGTGTATTTACTTGCTCTTGCTTAGCGTTATTTTGGGCGGCAATGGAAATTGATAGCAAGAACAGAAAGGCAAAGGTCAGTTTTATTCTATTCATTTTTATTTCACTTCCAAACAATAAATTTGTTTCGAATTAAATTCGGCTTTTACAAAGCCCATTTTCTTTAAATACATCTCATGTTTTTCGTTGCCCGGATCGCTGTAAATCTTTTTTACATTTTTTCGCCTGAAGATTTCAGCGAAAACATATTTACCCATTTTAAAATCGCGATAACCGGGTATAGCAAAATCGAGCTTCATGTAAACTATATCGTCATCAAGATATTCCGATATCACTAATCCGGCCGGAACCGTGTCCCGCAAAACAAACATTACATGGTAATTATCATTTGGCTCAAACCTAAAATCTGGAATGAACTTAGAGATTTCCTTGCTGTGAAATTTTAAGAAGTAGCCGAGATACTCAGATGTGGTTTTTACTTCCAACACACGAAAGTATTCTTTCTCCCCGAAAATTTGAATAAGATAATAAATATCGATCAGCGCAATGAACCCGTTTAATATAAACACAGGATATGCGCCTATTAAAAATCCGTAAATGGAAAAACAAGTTGCCCCGAATAAGTTGATAATTCTTAATCGAACTATTGAACTCATCATTAGAGAAATTGCAATTACTACTGAAGCGGTATAACCAAATATTTGTAAAAATGTCACTTGTTTTTATCTTTCTATTTTAGCGCTTTAAAACTTGTTGTTAAAAATCCGTATTCCTCATCGGCGGCTTGAGCAACCGGATCAACGAAAAAATACTTTGGAAAGCCATACTCTTTATCAATTTCCACACTAAACGAATTTGGTTTTCCATTCTTTGCATTGATTGCTGTTTCAAACAGTTGGTCAATTGTCTTAAACCATTGCCAATGTTCTTGTGGAACTTGTAGAACTCCGGCAGAATCTTGCACACTGACAATTTTATTATTTGTTACTTGAATAATCATTTTATTTCCACCATAAAAACAGAAACATAGCTGCGACTGAACAATGGTGTAATTTGAGATTCCTAACGACTTCCATCTGTCAAAATTATCTTCCAACGAATCTGTGATCGGATCTACTGCTTTATCAACACATCCAAAAATTACAAGCAGTGTAACGCTAATTATTGCTTTTAAGAATTTTGTGTTTTTCATTTATGCATCATAATAATTAATGGCCGCCGTTTGTAAAAAACTTTACTGCACCGTCGTCTAAATCATAACGTGCGCCAACTACTTTAATTTTCTTTTCATGCACAAATTCTTCTAGAATTGGTTTCGATTTGCTTATCTGCTCAACTACATTATCAATGTTTTGTTTAATTGAGTTCTCGAGAAGGTCTCCCTTCTTTGTGCGAGCTTTATCAACGGCTCTAACAATATTTGAGACCAGCGCTTTAATGTGTCCCGGCGCTTCTCCACCTTTTACTGTTGCATCCACTGCTCCGCAGCGTTCATGACCGAGCACAACCACTAGCGGTACTTTTAAATGTTCAACCGCGTATTCAATGCTTCCCAACCCAATATCATCAACAATATTTCCAGCTGTTCTTATTACAAACAAATCTCCAATCCCTTGATCGAACAAAATTTCCGGAGGCACGCGCGAGTCTGAACAAGTTATAACAACGGCAAAAGGTTTTTGTCCATTAGCAACTTCTTCTCTTCGTTTTGCTGTTTGGTTTTGGTGTGTCGGTTTGTTTTCAACATACCGCTTGTTTCCATCAACTAGTTTCTTGATTGACGAGTCTGCTGATTGAGCAAATAATTGCGCGGTTAAAAGTGCTATTAATAGTATTACTACATTTGTATACATGAATTTTCTCATAAAGCTCTCTCTTTCTTATTGAATTGAATAGGCGCGAATAATTTCATCCATCAATTGATCTAGCTTGCTATCTACGTATTGGTTCATTTTTTTATGAACGTACCAGTCCGCAATTTCAGCGGCGCCATCGGCATATTTTATTTGAGGATTAAACTCCGGAACGATTTTTCTAATCTTAGAATTATCAAACTTTACACTATGCGCCTTATCTCCAAGCAATCCATCTCCCCATTCATCATCATATTTCTTAATAAATTCACTTGGAATATGAGCTATCTTTAAATCATATCCAGCCTTTTCAGCTATCAGTCTTGCTATTTCATTCCATGTGAGAGTCTCATCGGAAGTAATCTGGTAAGCCTCACCAATTGTGTTTTTGTTTCCCAGCAATCCTACAAATCCTTTAGCAAAATCTCTTGTGTGAGTTAAAGTCCATAAAGAATTTCCATCATCATGAATGATAATCGGTTTGTTATTCTTCATTCTGTGAAACGGCAAGTAATTTTCTTTTAGCGGATTTTTAGTTTCATCATAAGTATGCGAGGGGCGGACAATAGTAACCGGAAAACCGTTGTCTCTATGCATTCGCATTAAATAGTTTTCGCAATCAATCTTTGCGCGTGAATATGCCCAGAAGCGATTTTCCAGAGGAGTCTCTTCTGTAATTGGCAATTTTGGTATTGGCTTTTGATAAGCTGACGCCGAACTAATAAAAATATATTGATCGGTTATGCCGTTAAATATTCCATAATCATTTTTAACATGCTCTTCGTTAAACGCTATCCAATCTACAACAACATCAAATTTTTGCCCGGCGAGCGCTTTCTGAACTGCATCAACATCACGAATGTCTGCATTGATTATTTGCGCCTTTTCCGGCGCAGTTCTAAATGACTTACCTCTGTTAAGAAGAAATAAGTCCATTCCTTTTTCAATGCAAAGCTTGGAGCATTCGGAGCTTATTACTCCAGTTCCGCCAATAAAAAGTACTTTCATTTTTCTCTTGTGTTGTGAATTACGACCGAAAAATACGATTAAAAGGAGCGAGTAGAAAATGCAATATTTTGACTAAAAAAATTATCTTTACATCAACTAAAGAATCAAAAATGAGCGACGAAGTAAACCATGCAACTATAAGCGAAGACGAGGTTCTTAGACCAACTCGTGTAGAAGTTGATTTGCGAATTCTTGCTGAAAATTTTGCAAAAATAAAATCTTGTGTCGGCGGCGCCAAAATAATGCCGGTTCTTAAAGCAAATGCATATGGACATGGACTCGTTCGCACCGCTCAATTAATGCAAAGCTTAAATGCAGACTATCTTGGCATTGCTGTTCTTGAAGAAGGGATTCTTTTACGCAAAGCCGGAATTACAATTCCAATCTTGGTTCTCGGCGGAATCTGGGGAAACCAAATTCCACACTTTATTAAGTACGATCTTTCTATAACGGCTTCATCGGTTGGCAAGCTAAATCAAATTGAAGAAGTTGCCGCAAGGATGAAAAAACGTGCGCGTGTTCATCTTAAGATTGATACGGGAATGGAGCGAATTGGAGTACATTATTATAACGCCGAAGCACTTTTGGAAGCAAGCTTAACATGTAAACATATCGATATCGATGGAATCTATTCTCACTTTGCAAGTTCCGACAGCCGTGATTTATCTTTTTCCAAAATTCAGCTGGAAAGATTTTTAGAAACAGTTTCGTTTTACGAAAAACGTTCCGTTCCATCGCCGATTAAACACATTGCAAATAGCGGGGCGATTTTACAAATGCCGGAAGCGGTTCTTGATCTTGTTCGTCCCGGAATACTGCTATATGGAGTTTATCCATCTCAAGAAGTTCAAAAAACAATTAATGTAAAGCCGGCGCTTAGCTGGAAATCTTTGGTTGTTTATTTCAAAGTAATTAAAGAGGGAAGCACCGTAAGCTATGGTATGAAATGGAAAGCCAATCACGATGTCCGCGCTGTTACAGTTCCGCTTGGCTATGGAGACGGATACATGAGAAGCATGTCTCACAAAGCTGAGGTATTAATTCGCGGAAAGCGCTTCCCGGTAGTAGGGATTATTTCTATGGATCAAATAGTTGTGAATATCGAGAATGATTCTGCTTACAATGGCGATGAGGTTGTTCTGATCGGAAGTGATGGAAATATTCCCATCACTGTTGAGGAGCTGGCCGAATGGGCCGGTACAATTCCTTACGAAATTCTTACTAACATCAACACGCGCGTTCCGCGCGTATATTTGGATTAAGCTCCGGCTAGAGCGTACGACATCAATTTAAGTTCGAGCGCTTCCAGATCTTGCTGAATTTTCTCTCTTATCTTATCGGTTTCTTCCAAGATTTCCGGAATCATTTTTTTATAGTAATTAATTCCTTCAATCAAGTTTGAGCGGAAAGTATTAAAGAATTCCTCTTTCTGCGCCGTTACAAAATCCACACGCTCATCAATTTTCTTCTGCAAAAAATCTATGTAAAGAGAAAGTTCCTTTACAAACATGTTAGGTCTGTTTGGATGCGTAATTAAATTTATTCTTCCGTAAATATGATCGACCATTTCTTTCAACGATACAACTTTGGAAAAGTAAGCTAAATTTGGTCCCGGACAAACAGCAACAGCCAAGCTCTGTTTGGCGTCGGTAATTCCTTTTGCAATTAAAGTGGAAGCAGATAAACCTTCGCACAAACAGTTTTTATCGCTGGCGTTTTGCAAATCCGCATTATACTTATCTCTCAACTCGGGATTATCTTTTATCGTATCAAGTTTTTTGAAATATGCAATTGAAGCTGTGCAAATCGGCTTGTCCGTAAACTCTTTGTTGAATTCTAAAAACTTCTTTGGACAAGGACTTCCCGGTTTGCCGCTTTCCATTCTTTCTATTCGCTCTAAATCTTTTCCGCTATTGCGAATACTGTTAAACGGAACGCCGAGTGGTGAAGAGTTACTCAAAAAGAAATCATCTTCTTCAGCTTCGGATAACTGCTTAAGTGTTTTCTCATCAACATTCATTACCTCCGGCACCAAAAGAAACGGACTTCCCCAGCCAACAGAGTTCACGCCATATTCTCTCAACAGAAATTCATGCTCTGTTGATATTCCAACCCCGCCTTGAACTGTAACAGCAACATTCAATTTACTGTCATCAACAAATATTTCTTTTTTGTTGATTGCCGGGTGAAATAATTCTTTAACCGAAGAAATTAATTCTTCTCTTCTTTTTTTGAATTCTTCGAGAATCGGACCGAGCAGCAAACCGTCAGTCGCAAATGCGTGTCCGCCGCAGTTTAATCCGCTTTCAATTCTATATTCCGAAACCCACAAACCTTTTTTAGCTAAAAATTTTCCTTGAATAAGCGCCGAGCGAAAATCGCTTACCTTTACAACAATTTTCTTTTTGAAACTTCCGTCTGGTTTTGGTTGAAAATCTTTAAACGATTCCAAATAGCTATAAAGTTTTGGATTCATCCCAGCAGAAAAAATTAGTGAGCTTTCAAGTTCGCTCATCGCAAATCCGCGAAGAGCAGCGTGTGCATCATTAAACTCGCTGGAAAGCTGAGAACCGTCGGCAGCATAATTCGATTTATCAAGCTTAGTCATAATATTAACATCAATTGCGCCGTGACGAATGTTTTCACGTAAATAATTTTGAAGCTTGATCTTAATTGATTCCTCTTTAGCGGCAAGCATCTCTTGATATTTCTGCTTCAGATGAGAAACATCCGGAAGCATTTCGAAATACTTAGTAATCTCGCTTCCCTTCTCAAATGCAGACTGACGAACTTTCTCAAACTGCTCTTTAACAATTTCATTCATAAGATTTAAATAAGCCGTAACTCTCTTAGCGCGCGAGTCTTCATCTTTAGGAGAAATCTGCTCGTAAGGTTTATTCATCTTCTGAAAGTAGTGCTTTCTTAACTGCTCAAGTAGAATATCATCTACAATTGAAATGACAGATGAGATACCATACTTGGCAACTTTTGCCGGCGCATCAACAGAATAGCCCACGCCAAGTACGGGTATGTGAAATGTATGTCCAAAAAACTTCATTGCTCTTTCCTAACTTTCTATAAATATTTTTTTACAAGAAGCGCTTGTCTAAACGACTCCACCGGAGACAATCAGATTAGAATGAATGAGGATATTTTTCCTTTCAGAAGAATATGATTAACATAGTTTAAAGTATAATATAAACGCGCTTTCTACTGCGAAAGTACGCAAAAATTTGATCAATCTTTCTTTTTCTTTCTAAATAAAGAAATACCGCCAAACCCGCTAATTATTGCAATATAAAAACCGAAATCATACCACCACCCGGTATTATTTATCTCATAAACTCTTACTTCGGGATTAAAAAGTCCCATGATTAAAGAGAATGGTGCAATCCAGCCGTGCCACACACCGGTAAAAAATCCGGCAAGATTTTTTGTTCCATACTCGCCGCCGCCGGGCATACATGATGTTAAAAGAAAAACTAATCCGGTAATGATAATTAGATTACCAACTTTCTCTCTTTTCATTTTTTGCTCACTATTTAGTCATTGAATAAGGCATTGATTTTTCATCAACAGCCCAAGTTTTGTTTGGCTCATTCTGCATAACAAATTTAAGCTTGCCTCCGCTTACAATTTCTTTGTGTGTTAAATAGCTTCGGTCAAGTTTCTTTCCGTTCAGCCAAACTTCTTTGATGTAAATATTTTGCTTACTCAAATTTTTCGTAGTAATATTAAACTTCTTTCCATTCTCTAAATTGATTTCAGCTTTATCTACACAAGGACTCCCAATAACATACTCGTTGCTTCCCGGCGCAACCGGATAAAATCCCATTAGACTAAAAATATACCACGCCGACATTTGTCCGCAGTCATCATTTCCGCAGAGTCCGTGCGGTTCCGGTTTGTACATTGTGTTAACTATCTGATGAATTCTCTCTTGCGTCTTCCAAGGAGTTCCGGCAAAGTTGTACATATAAGGAACATGATGAGACGGTTCATTGCCATGAACATAATTTCCAATCATTCCTACTTTTGTAACATCCTCACTCTCGCCAAAATATTTGTCCGGTAAATCAAATGTAAAAAGAGAATCGAGCCAAGTTATAAGCTTTTCTTTTCCGCCGAGCAGATGAATAAATCCTTTTACATCTTGCGGAACATACAAAGAATAATTCCATGCGTTTCCTTCTATGTAACCTTGATTTGCAACGCTGAGCGGATCAAAAGGAATTTTGAAACTGCCGTCCGTTTTCTTAGCGCGCATATAATGTGTTTCTTTATCATAAATGTTTTTGAAACTGTTTGCGCGTTTCCAGTATTCTTCAGCTTCCTTTTTCTTACCGAGCTTTTCAGCCATCTTGTAAATTGTCCAATCATCATAAGCATATTCCAAGGTTTTGGATGCGGAGTTTGAACTTAAGTCTTCCGGAACAAAACCATATTTCTTATAAGCTCCAATTCCATCATAAACATCATAGTTTGCACTGGCAACGCAAGCATCAAAAGCTTTGTTAACATCAAAGCCGCCAAGTCCTTTCATTACAGCATCAGCCAGTACCGGAACTGCGTGATAACCTATCATGCACCAGTTTTCATTTGCCCAGTGAGACCACACCGGCAGAATTTTGTGAACACTTTGTTCCGAGTGTGCAATCATCGAGTTTACAATATCGCTCGCGCGTTTCGGCTGAATGATTGTATAAAGAGGATGAAGCGCGCGGTACGTATCCCACAAAGAAAACGTGGTGTAGTTTGTAAATTTATTCGATTTATAAATGTTCTGATCCAATCCCCGGTATTCCCCGTTTACATCGGAAAAAATATTGGGATTTATAAACGAGTGATACATCGAAGTATAAAAGTTTTCTTTTCTCTCTTCGCTTGCTTCAATTGTTATTTTGGAAAGCTCTTTGTTCCACTTTTCTTTTGCTTGCAAAACAACTTTATCGAAATCCCAGTGAGGAATTTCTGCTTTTAGATTTTCCAAAGCATTTGCAGTGCTTACTCCACTTAAAGCAACTTTAACTAAAACAACTTCTCCCTCTTCGGTTTCAAAACTGAAAGCGCATTTTACTTTGTGTCCAGCTCTCTCGGGAAAGTTTTCATTCTGATTAAACCTTCTCCAGAAACCGCCGTAAACATTTTGCTCATCATTTCTAAGCTGATAAGATTTAATCGGTTTGGAAAATTCCATTGCAAAGTAAACATAACGTGTACGCGCCCATCCGTTTGTCTGCCGGAATCCGGTTACTAAAGTTTTATTTTCAACGCGGACCGACGACCAGACAACTTTTCCATCATAATTATAAATGCCGGAAGTTAAATCTAAAATTACATGCGCGTCATTCGTCTTTGGAAATTTATATTTATGAAATCCCGCGTGTTCTGTAGCTGTTAATTCAACATCAATATTGTTTTCATCTAAATGAACAGAGTAGTAGCCCGGTTTCGCGCTTTCTTTTTCATGCGAGAATTTTGATCTGTATCCGCTTTCCGGATTTTCTTTTGTACCGGGATTAAACTGAACCTTTCCAACAGTAGGCATCACTAAAAAATCACCAAGGTCCGAGTGTCCCGTTCCATTCATGTGCGTGTGAGAAAATCCAACAATAGTTTTATCTGCGTACTGATAGCCCGCGCAATATTTGTAAACATCGGGATTGTATCCCTTGCCGTTGCTGTATAAAACGGAATCTGTTTCCGGACTTAACTGCACCAATCCAAAAGGAACAACTGCGCCGGGGAATGTGTGCCCCATATCGTCTGTTCCAATAAAAGGATTTACATAATCGTAAGGATTTTTTTTCTGTGCTATCGCAGCAAGTGATACAAACAAACTGACAAGAAATATAATTTTTTTCATTTGGGGTTCCTTAAAAGAAAATAGACCGCGGATGACACTGATTACACGGATTTAATTTTGTTTTCGTTTGAAAAAATTTTTCTTTTGAACTCTGCTTTTTTGCCAAAGTTCATTAGTAATCCAACTTCGATATTTGTCGCTTTTAAGTAGTTTAACAATTGTGCTTCATGCTCTTCACATAAACTTTCTGTTGCCTTAAGCTCAACGATTACACAATCATTTATCAATAAATCTGCATAATAATCTCCAACTTCAATCCCGTTATAATTAACTCTTATATTTTTCTGTTGTTCTACTTTCAACCCGGCATTCTGTAACTCCAATTTCATTGCGTTCTCATATACTTTTTCCAGAAAACCGAAACCAAGAGTGTTATTTACCTTGTAAAATGCTTTTATTATTTGATTAGTACTTTCTTCGTGTAACATAATTTATCCGTTCTAATCCGTGTTATCTGCGTTATCCGTGGTCTATCGCATTAAACACCAATGTCTTCATTCCACAAAACCGGCTTATCTTCAATAAACTTTGTCATCATGTCTATGCATGTTTCATCTTGAAGGACCTCAACATCAACTCCGCGGGATTTAAGATGTTCTTCTTCTCCCATAAAAGTTTTGTTCTCGCCGATAATCACTTTAGGAATTCCATAAAGAAGAATTGCGCCGCTGCACATAGGGCAAGGTGAGAGTGTTGTGTATAAAACACATTCTTTGTAAACAGAAGCGGTTTGTCTTCCGGCATTTTCAAACGCATCCATTTCGCCGTGAAGAATTACGCTTCCCTTTTGTACACGGCGGTTATGTCCGCGTCCTAATATTTTACCTTTGTGAACAATAACAGAACCAATCGGAATACCACCCTCTTCTAAACCTTTCTGCGCTTCTTCAATTGCGGCTTGCATAAACTGATCCATAAAAACTCCTTTTAGTAGGGAAGCCTATCGAGTTGCTTCCTTTCTTCGTTATACTTTCTTAATTCTACACTATCAGTGCACGTTCATTGTACTTCCGCCGATGAACTCGCGGAGAACCGAATCTCCCGGAATAGCGGAGTCATCTTCTACCGGTTCTATTGCTTCCAACATTTTGCGGACACGCGCCGCGCGTATGTAAGCATCTTCTCTTAACGGATCGCCTTGATATTTCTTTTCCCACTCTTTAAATAATTGCAGAAGCTTGGGGCGGTAAATCGGAACCTCAAACGGCATCGATGTATTTACAATATAATCCGCTGTGTTGCTGTATGGAAGTATTGTTCTCTTTTCTGATGAACGAACATAATGCCAGTGAAGCAATGTTTGTTCGGGATTGTAAGCACGGTGAACAGAATCGCGAAGCATTCTTCTTATCAAGCGTAAGTCTGTCCAGCGGATGTACTGTCCATCCGGCATTTTCATTTGCAAGAGTGGCTCGAGATAGAGTTTGAATTTTTGCGCAGCCGGAATTTCGCGGCTGAACTCGGGATACAAACCATGCAAACTATCTATTAAAAGAACTTCATTATCATGAAGCTGAAGCGGCGTGCGGTTATCAAAGCGTTTGCCTTGTTTAAAATCATAATAAGGAATTAAAACTTCTTCGCCATCGGCAAGGCGTTTTAAATGATCGTTAATCAAATCAAGATCGAGAGCTTGAGGAGTTTCAAAATCGTAATCGCCAAATTCATCTTTCGGATGCATTTCGAGATCGAAGAAATAATTATCAACAACAAGCGCAACGAACTTCATTCCCATTTTATTCAAACGCTGTTCCAGCTTAAAAGTTGTTGTTGTTTTACCGGATGAAGATGGTCCGCTTACCATAACCATTTTCAATTCGTTAGAGCGTTCTTTAATTAGCTCGGCGGCGGTATCAAGCTGCGTTTCATAAAACGATTCCGCTTCGTGAACAATTTGCGGAAACTGTCCGCGCCTTATTCTTGAATTAATTCCATCAATAGTATTAAGATCATGCTCAACTGCCCAGTCAAGCGAGCGCCAGACTTTTTTCCAAGGAACAAGTTCATTCGGTTTAGAAAAGTGCTTACTGTTTTCTCTTCTCCGATTAGCCGCTTCTTCTCTGTAAAGAATAAATTCTTTGGCAACCTTTGCGTGTCCATTCTCAATCAATACTTTTTCAATTATATCTTGAATTTCTTCAACGTGCGGTTTGTGCCCCTCTTCGTATGTCGCTTCAAGAACTTCAATTACTTGTTTGGCAAGCTCTGCCGCTTTTGCTTTATCTCTTCCGCCAACAGAAACCGCAGCGCGGTAAATTACATTGGAAACTCTATCGGGACTGAAAGGGACAATAGCGCCGCTACGTTTAATAACATATTTGAATTTGCTCATTAACTGCTCCAAATTTTCTATCTAAAAATAAATAATAATCCTTTGGCTATTTAGGATAACCAACGGTTTGAGAAAGAATTATTTTCTGTTCCGGTTTTAACTTTAACACTTCGCCAAGTTTCTGCACATCAATTAATCCGCGCACTACAACATTAAGTCCTTGCGAAGCACAATAGAGATAAACATTCTGAACCATAAAACCCGCAGCCGCGCTGGTCCACATTAGCTTTGTCTGCTCGCTGTCATTTGATTTAATGCGCGAGTAATCGGCAACATAAACTAAATTAAGCGGTGCGCTTTTCACAAAATCTTGAACTCCGCAAAGACCGCGTAAATCACCTTCAGCAATTTGTTTTAACGAATTCTCTTTTGCATCATAGATGTACGCCGCATCAGCAAGAACAACATACGCGTCTACTTCTTGCCGGTTGCGCGCCGATGGCGAAGTTCTCTTTCCGCTTTCCGGTCTGTTAATTCCGCAAGCTGCCCAAAGTAAGTTTGAAAGTTCTTGAAGAGGTAATTCTTTAGAATCAAAAACTCTATTGGAACTTCTCAGTTTTAGAGCTTCCATTAATGGCTTTCCAATTTCAGTTTGGGGCTTGGGAAGCGAAATCGATTTTGGTTCTTGCGCAAACAAAAATGATGAACCGAGAACTAATAGAAGTGCCAGCTTTTTCATTTATCACCCGCTTGTTACTTTTCTTCGTTTAACGATATTCCCGGTTCTTTATCATAGGCTGAGCCAATCTTACACAACTCTTCAAGCATCATGGCAAACAAATCGAACAAACTTTTCAATCTTTCTTTGTCTTTAATTACACCTACAACTTGAAAGTAAAGTTCATCAACACCTTCCGGAAATTTTGCGGCGAACCAGCCTTCATCATCTTTTACCTGAAAATGAATCTGAGACTGTTTTTGAATCAGCTCTTTAAGTTTTCTGTTCGAAAACAATTTTATCACAGTACTTTCCGGCTCTCCTTGAATGATAAAATCTTCATCGAAGAATGAATCGCCAAGCTCTATATCCTGCATGCCGAATGCTTTACCCAGCCAGCTGAAAATTGACTTGCGGTAAATTGTAAACCGGAAGCCATCTTTATTAACATATGGCGCGCGCATTCTCGTGTAAGTTACGTGCGTTTTGCCGGTGTGAACGGTATAAGTATCTAAAGTTATTTCCCAGTTATTATAATTCAGAACAACTTTTCCATTCTTAAAAAAACCGGATTCGGAAAACTCTGCGCCTAATTCACTGCTCAGCTGCGACCAAACCTCATCTTTGCTTGGTCCGAAAAATCCGCCTAATAAAGCCATTGTTTCTCCATTTTAACAATCTACAATTTTAATCACATCTTCTTTATTTGGAACCATGCACAAAAACTCAAACGGTTCATCCCCTACCGTTGTGTATGAATGTGGAACTCCGGCCGGTATAAAAACTACATCATCTTTCTTTGCTTCGAAAGATTTTTCACCAATAACTACATGCGCCTTGCCGCCAAGAACAAGCTGCTCATGCTCTACCGAATTTGTATGCATCGGCATACCGCCTCCCGGCTCAATCGAAAATTTTCTCATCGCAAAGTTTGGCGCTTCGCTGGAGCTTATTAAAACTTGTTTTGTGGTTTTTGTTCCCGCTTTTACTTCTTCTTTAGCAACTTCATTTATTTGTTTTACCAACATTTTATTCTCCTCTTATAAATCATCTAATGCACGTTCGGCTTGATTAAGATGCCTCAGCTCGTGCGCAATTGTTATCATCATTACTTCGCCAAGACGAAGTTTTTTCAATTCAAATGTAGGCCAGGGAACCTTAATTGATTTCAGTTCGGATGGGTCCACACATTGGAGCGCTGTTAAAAACTCATCTTGCAATGCAAGAAAATCATCTAGTATATCTTTGCCGTAGTTTGATTTTGTATTCATCATCCCTTTCGGCGATTTCATTTTTACTTTTACATTCGGTCCGGCAAAATGAATGAACATTTTAGCAAACAGCCCGGCTTTAATTTTAACTTCCTCATCAATCTCAACAGAGGATCTCTTTGGAATCTTTGGCACATTGCTTAAATAACTTTGTGCCGCAAGAATAAGATGCTCCATACACTCTGCAGCCGACCAGCGGTCTTCAGTACTTTTTTTATTAAGTTCTTCAACCGATGCTTCGCTGAATAATTTATATGCTCTTTCTTTTATCTGTTCAAAATGATTGACCATTTGGCTTTGAGTCATCGAAAAAAGGCTCATTCCGTTTTCCTTCTTTTGTTCGGCTACAATTTACCAAATTGTAAAACCATATTTTCAGCTACAATTACTTTTTGTAACTTGCCGACCGTTAATTCATGCTAACACAAATCAGATTGGAATCTTTATGAAAACCTCCCGACTTATACTTTTTCTTGTTTTAATTACGTCATTCATAACCACCGGAACTGGAAAGGACAAATTTCTCACTGTTGCTGAAAAATCCAACTTCGAATCTACTTCTCGTCATGCCGATGTTATGGACTTTTTTAAGTCGTTAAAAAAAATCTCTCCCAGTTTCAGAATTGAATCGATGGGAAAGAGTACAAACGGTTTGGAGATGCCATTAATCATTCTCGCAAAACCACTGCCCAAGAATATTAACGAAATCAAGAAGGACAAACGCATCGTTGTTTATCTTCAAGCCAACATTCACGCGGGAGAAGTTGAAGGTAAAGAAGCTGTTCAAATGCTTGCGCGGGATATTCTGCTTAAAGAAACACCCGACTATTTAAAAAATGTTATAATCTTAATCGCTCCGATATTTAATACCGACGGCAATGAGCAAATCGGCAAACTTAACCGAACAAATCAAGCCGGACCGATAAACGGCGTTGGTGTTCGTCATAATGGACAAATGCTTGACCTTAACCGTGACGCTATGAAAGTTGAATCGCCAGAACTTTATGGAATGATTACAAATGTTCTTAATAAATGGGATCCGGCCTTGATGATGGATCTTCACACAACTAACGGCTCGTATCATCAAGAACCTACAACTTATACATGGATGGTAAACCCAAACACAGACCGCGGTTTAATAAATTATATGCGCGATAAGATGATGCCTTGGGTAAAATCCGATTTAACAAATAACTACAAATGGCCGAACATTTTTTACGGGGATTTTTTTGATCAGCGAAATCCGGAAAAGGGACTATCATATGACGCTGTACAGCCGCGCTACATTGTAAATTACATTGGCTTGAGAAACCGTTTGTCTATTCTAAACGAGAACTATGTCTATTCTGATTTTAAAACACGTGTGATTGGCTGTTATAATTTGCTCAAATCAGTTTTAGAATATGTTTCGACGAACAAAGACGAAATTAAAAAAATGTTAAAAGAGGCTGATGAGAAAACCATTGCTCGCGGCTTGAATCCCGCCAAAAGCGATTCTGTCGCAGTAGAGTTTGTAAGCAAACCAAGTCCTCAACCGGAAATAGTTAACGCCTACGAAATGGAAGCATACAAAGATTCAAACGGACGCGAGCGTTATAAACCAACCAATAAAATAAAAACTGTAACCGTTCCATATTATGTGGATTTCAACGCAAAGCGAAGTGTTAAA
This sequence comes from Melioribacteraceae bacterium, assembly GCA_041675645.1. Taxonomy (GTDB): domain Bacteria; phylum Bacteroidota; class Ignavibacteria; order Ignavibacteriales; family Melioribacteraceae; genus Stygiobacter. The sequence continues at coordinate 68,353 of JBAYTN010000006.1, read as the reverse complement.
CTTCCCTTTGCTTATTTAATCTCTCAAGCGGATGCAAAAGTTGTTTCGCTTCTAAAAACACACGGAATTAAAATTGAGACACTCGAAAAGCCGGTTACGCTTGATGTCCAGACAATAAAAACCAAAGAGTTAAAACCTTCGCAGCGTTTAAACCAAGGACACTACAATAACTCCATTAAAGTAGAATATCTAAACGAGAAGAAGGAATTTGCTGCCGGAACTTTGGTTGTTCGTACAGCTCAGCCTCTTGCAAACCTTGCAACTTATTTACTTGAACCGGAAACAGATGATGGTTTACTCTACTGGAATTTCTGGGATAAATATCTTGTACCGCAGTGGGGCGGAGCTTTCTTGCCTTATCCGGTAACAAAAGTTTTAACTGCACAAGAAATGGAAACAAAAGAATTGAAATAAATAACGGAAGACGGGAAAAGTGAAACGTGAGAGGCGAAAAGAACCAAACATAAAGATGCGTCGCACGCGTCTTGGTTTATACTATAACATGAGCCGCATTCGATGCGGCTCTACAATTACGCAAATCTACACATTCGTTTTTCCCGCAAGCCATTCGTAAACTCTGCTGGGTAGCGCACCAATTAACCGTGTGGCTAAATATATCTGCCACGGAAATTGAATTACTCTTTTCTCTTTTTCTATTCCACGCAAAATGATTTCTGCAGCTTTTTCCGGTTCAACCAGTAAAGGCATTTTAAAATTGTTTTGGTCTGTCATAGGTGTGCGTACAAATCCGGGACGGATAGTAATTACTTTTATGTTGTGAGGCTTCAGTTCAACGCGCAATCCTTCCAGAAAAGTTGTAGCTGCGGCTTTGCTTGCACAGTAAAATCCGCTTCCGCTAAATCCCCGGTTATCGGCAAGAGAAGAAACCGCTGCAATAACACCGCTTTTCTTTTTAAGGTAATCGGGAAGCAGCTGCTCAACCCAATAAACTATTCCAAACACATTCGCGCCGAAAGTATCTTCGGCGTCTTTCGAGTTAAATGTATTAACCGTTACGGTTCTCCCTATACCGGCGTTTAGAATCGCAATATCAACTCCGCCAAATTTTTGTTTTATCTGCACGTATGCATTTGCAACTTCTTCTTTCTTGCTTACATCGCATCGAAGAACTAGTGGTTGGTTATTAGTGATTTGTGATTGGCAAATAAAATCTTCAATCAATTCAGTTCTTCGTGCAATTAATATAAGATTGCAATCTTGCTTAAGTAAGTTTTGAGCAATTGCTTTACCTATGCCGGTAGAAGCTCCGGTCAATAGAATAGTTTTTCCGCTAAGAGTCATAAATCATCCTTAAAATTTTTTTCATTACCTTTGATAGGCTGATATTAAAGTCAATATCTCATTAATTTTTTTTGATAGAACAAAATTATTATTTTTTCAAAAAGTAATTAGGGCAAATGGACGCGGATTTTATTCAAATAGATGGAATTGTTGTTAATACGGAAATTGCCGAATCTTATTTTACGTGCGATCTTGGCAAGTGCAAAGGCGCTTGCTGTACTATGGAAAGTCCTTTTGGAGCTCCGATTAAAAAAGAAGAGATTGACGCATTTACAAAAGAACTGCCGGAAATTGTTAAGTATCTTCCTAAGCAGCATTCTAACGAAATTGAGAAAAAGGGATTTTGGGTTAAGCAGCAGAACGAGCTAATGACCCGCAGCATCAACAACCGCGCATGCGTGTTTGTTTTTTATGAAGGTGAAATAGCCAAATGCGCAATTGAAAAGGCTTATCATGATGGAAAAGTAAGCTGCAATAAGCCAATTTCTTGTCACCTTTTTCCGATAAGAATTTCTAACTTTGCCGGGCCGGTTTTACGTTATGAAAGATACCGCGACTGTCAGCCGGCAATTGAAAAGGGCAAACAAACAAAAACTACCGTGCTGAATTTTTGCAAAGACTCTTTAGAAAGAGCTTTTGGCATAGAATGGTTCAAAAAAATAAAAAAGGTTACTAAAAGTTAATTATGCTTTCTCTTCAACACAGATTAGCTCTACAGCAAAAGCTTTCGCCACAGCAGATTCAATATCAGAAACTGCTGCAGCTTAATACGCTTGCCTTGGAACAGCGCATTAAGACCGAGCTTGAGCTCAATCCTATTCTTGAAGAGACGCTTGATGAAGAAATAGATCTTGATCAGCTGGAAGAATCGCCAGACGAAGCCGAAGAGAAAACCGCAGACGATGAAGATACTTACGACAGCAAAGATGATGAGTTTGATTTAGAAGATTACATGAATGAATCGGAAGCCGAGCAAGAACTGGATAGATTAAACAGACGATCGGATGAAGACACAATTCAGCCGATTGCACCGCAAAGAAAAACTCTCCGCGAAAATTTAGTTGATCAGTTAAGAATGCTCGATTTGAGCGATGATGAAATTTCTCTTGGCGAAAATATAATTGGCAGTCTGGACCGCGATGGCTACTTCAAAGCTGACTTAGCAAAAATTGTTAATGAGCTGAAATTATTTGAAGAGATTGACGTTACCATTGAACAAGGGGAAAAAGTATTAAAAGAGATCCAACGCCTTGAGCCGGTTGGAATCGGCGCAAGAAGTCTGCAAGAATGTTTGCTTGTTCAAATTAGAAATTCCTCTTACGATCCCTACTATTCTTATCTGGCAGAAAAAGTATTAGCAGAACATTTTGAAGACTTCGCAAACAAACGTTTCGAAGTGATTCAGAAAACAATGAACCTCGCTAAAGAAACATTACGCACAATATTGGATTTGATTCACAAGCTTAATCCAAAGCCGGGCGAAGGCAATATCGATTCGGAAGAGATGAATCAAATTACTCCCGACTTCTTAATTGAAAAAGTTGAAGATAATTATATTGTTACGCTAAACGATAGAAGCGTTCCTTCCGTTACCGTAAGCAAAACTTACTTGGAAATGCTTGATACCAACAAGCGTAAGCGAAAGATTTCCGAGCGGGAAAAGGAAACACACCGCTTCTTGCGCGAAAAGTTTGAATCGGCAAAATGGTTTATTGCTTCCCTTTATCAGCGCCGCAACACATTAATGAAAATTATGCGCGCGATATTAGAAAAGCAGTATGAGTTTTTTGAAGGGGGCGCTAAATTACTGAAGCCGATGATCTACAAAGACATTGCCGATGAAATTGGAATGGATATCTCCACCATCAGCCGCGTGGTAAACGGCAAGTATGTTCAGAGTCCACAAGGCATTCACGAACTAAAGTATTTCTTCAGCGAAGGTTTAACAACCGACAGCGGCGAAGAAGTCTCCAATAAACATATCAAAGAAATAATTAAAGAAATCTGCGAGCACGAACCGAAGAACGCTCCTTACAGCGATGATAAAATTGCAAGCATCTTGCAAGAGAAAGGATTTCATGTTGCGCGCCGCACTGTTGCAAAATACCGGGAAGCATTAAAAATTCCGGTAGCGCGTCTGCGCAAGGATTTATGATCGCGTTAGATATTCTATTAATTGTTTTACTCTTTTCTCTATTCGCATACTCTCACACTTGGCTCGCTTCAAGAAAATTAAAAATTGCGCTGGCCGAAAAGATTGGCGATAAAATCGCATTCTACCGTTTATTCTATAACGCTTCATCAATGGTTTTCTTTGCGGCATTCTATCTTCTTTCTCCTAAACCGGATGTAATTCTTTACGACTTACAATTTCCGTACGATATAATTACATTTGTGCTGCAAGTTCTTTCACTAGCTGGTTTGATTTGGACATTCAGTCAATTCGACTCAAAAGAATTTCTCGGGATATCTCAAATCGCAAGATTAATGAGCGGAACATACTCCGCCGATTCCCTTGACGAAAAACAAGAACTTAAATTTGATGGAGCTTTCAAGTTTACGCGGCATCCCGTTTACTTGTTTACAATTTTGTTTTTAGGATTTCGCCCGCAAATGACTCTCTTTTATTTTATTCTATTCGTTTGCTGCGTTGTTTATTTTTACGTCGGTTCAATTTATGAAGAAAGAAAACTTGTAGAAGTTTTTGGAGAGAAATACCGGGAGTATCAAAAAAGAACTCCGAGAATATTTCCGTTTAGATTAACAAAAAATTAGGATTACAAAATGAGAATTCGTTCAACAACAATTATTGGTATAATACACAACGGGCAAGCTGCAATTGGCGGCGACGGACAAGTTACGCTTGGCAATACGGTAATGAAACACAACTCGATGAAGATTCGTAAACTTCTCGGCGGAAAAGTATTAACCGGATTTGCCGGCTCTACAGCCGATGCGTTTACATTGCTTCAAAGATTTGAAGAGAAGCTGGAAGCTTACAGCGGTAATGTAAGTCGTGCGGTTGTAGAACTTGCAAAAGATTGGCGCACTGATAAATACTTGCGCAAACTGGAAGCAATGCTTGCAATTATTAGTGAAGATAAAGCTTATGTTGTAAGCGGAACCGGCGATGTAATTGAACCGGAAGATGGTATTGTTGCAATAGGCAGCGGAGGAATGTATGCATTAGCTGCAGCAAAGATGTTAAAGAAATATGGCAACCTTTCCGCTAAAGAAATTGTTGAAGAGTCATTAAAGACAGCAGCAGAAATATGCATTTATACAAACGAAAAAATTACAGTTGAGGTTATTTCGAAATGAGTGAAACAAAAAATGAGTTAATGCAAAATTTAACTCCAACACAAATTGTAAAAGAATTAGATAAGTACATTATTGGTCAGGATGATGCTAAGCGCGCAGTTGCAATCGCATTGAGAAACAGATGGCGCCGCCAGCAAGTGGATGAAGTAATCCGCGAAGAAATAATGCCGAACAATATTATTTTGATTGGACCAACCGGAGTTGGCAAAACAGAAATTGCGAGAAGATTAGCAAAACTTTCCGGAGCTCCCTTTGTAAAAGTTGAAGCATCCAAATACACAGAAGTCGGCTACGTAGGCCGCGATGTTGAATCTATGATTCGCGATCTCGCAGAAATATCAATCAATATGATTCGCGCAGAAAAAACCGCTGAAGTTCAAGAAAAAGCCGAGCGTATGGCGGAAGATAGAATTCTCGATCAGTTAATTCCTCCGGTAAGAAAACCGGTTGGTTTAGCGCCGGAAGAAGATGGGGAACCGGATGAACTTCAGAATGAAAAAACACGCGAGTGGATGAGAGAAAAAATTAAAAGCGGCGAAATGGATGACCGCTTAATCGAGTTCGACACTACCGCTCCGGCTTTCGGTATGCAAGTACTTGGACCCATGGGAATGGATGACATGACTATGAATCTTCAAGATATGATGAGCAGCATGATTCCAAAGAAAAAGAAGAAACGTAAAACTCCAATCCGTGAAGCAAAGATTTTAATAGCACAGGAAGAAGCTGAAAAATTAATTGATATGGATGCTGTTCAGCGAGAAGCTGTTAGAAGAGTTGAAGAATCCGGCATCGTTTTTATAGATGAGATTGATAAAATTGCCGGAACAAAAAGTCAGCAAGGCGGACCGGATGTTTCCCGCGAAGGAGTACAGCGCGATCTTCTTCCAATAGTTGAAGGTAGTGCAGTAAATACAAAATATGGACCCGTAAAAACCGATCACATTTTATTTATCGCTTCGGGAGCGTTTCATGTTTCCAAACCGAGCGATCTTATTCCCGAACTTCAAGGACGCTTTCCTATCCGTGTTGAACTGAAAAGTTTAACCGAAGAAGATTTTATAAAAATTCTTACTATTCCTCAGAATGCTCTTCTTAAGCAGTATGCCGCACTTCTGCAATCAGAGCAAGTTGTAATTTCCTTTAGAGAAGATGCTATAATTGAAATTGCCAAAACTGCCGCGGCAGTTAATGAGCAAGTAGAAAATATAGGCGCGCGCCGCTTACATACAATTTTAACAACTTTGCTCGAGGATATTCTATTCGACGTTCCGGATAAAATGCCGGAAGCGGAAATTAAAATTACGGGCGGCATGGTAAACCAGAAACTTGATAAGATTGTTAAGAACCGTGATTTGAGTAAGTATATACTCTAACAGAAAAGGCTCGGTTAACGAGCCTTTTTTGTTAGTATCAAAATTATTCTCTTGCTTATGTAGGACCCCTTTCCTAAGTTAATTTCAGTTAAATAGAGAGATGAAAAAATGGCGGGGCTCTACAGGTAACTTCTTCGGGGCCAAGTAGCAAATTCAAATCATCAGATTATGTTTTACACCTTAGCAAAATATAATTCCACTACTCTTTAGAAATTACAAATGCAATTGCCGCATAAAGCAATTTGTGCGGAAAACATAAATGCGTTTAAGCAAAGAAATTTTGATTTACGGGAACAAGAAACTGTTTACCGGAAAGGCAAAATGATCTCTGGAAATGACGGAAATTTTCCAGTAACGGGAGAATTTTTGCAGTAATGAGGGAAAAAACCTTAGAAATGGAGAAATGAAGTGACGGAACGCACAATAAAGTGGAGAAATGAAGAAAAAAATCCCGGAATGAGAGAAAAAGTCCAGTAATGAGACGAGAAACTCTAGAAATGTCGGAAAAAGTGAAGAAATGGAGAAAATGGAGAAAATGGAGCAAAAATGAGGTTTTTAAGAAAAGAATAGAACGCTGAGAACGCGGATTAAGAAGATAACCGCGGATAAAACAAACAACAAATGGAGCTAGCAATGACACGGCACGAAACCAACAAAAGAGGTATGTACAGAACTCTGAATTCGGTTTTTCAGAGCAATGTACTGCTGATTTCCGACCTTCCGGTTTTAACCACAGCAATTAACAAATTAAACACAACAGTAGAGCAGATTGACACAGTAAATGAAAAATATCTGCTTGCAGTGGGGGGAAAGACAGAAACAAAAAACCTTGCAGAAGATGCTTTGCTTGAAGATGTAATGCCTATTAAATCCGCTCTCTATGCTCTTGGTATTGCTACCGGTAATGAAGAGCTAAAATCATTATCGGTAGGAAGTGAAAGTTCACTGAAGAAAATGAGAGACGGAGATTTTTTAGCAAAGTGTAAGATGATTAAGAAAGAAGCTGTAACAAGGTCAACCGATTTGTCCCCGTACAAAATAACCGAAAGTATGTTAACCGAACTCCAAGAAAAGATTGACGAGTTTGAAGAAGCATTGGGCGGAAAGGACAGCGGACTTACAAACCGGAGCGCATTAAGAAAAGAGTTGAGTGAAAAGTTTGATGAAGCAGATGCAATTATTGAGCATGAAATAGATACTATGATGGAGTTGGTAAGAAAGAGCCAACCATTGTTTTACGATCAATATCAAGCGGCAAGAGCAATAAGAGATTTGGGAAGTTCTCATAAGGTTGTGGAAGAGGAAAAGAAGACGGGCGGCAATTAGCAGCTAAAAGAAAAGTAGAGACATGCCCCCGTTAAAAGCACGGGACAAGCATGGCATGTCTTTACAACAGAAGTCTGTCTCGAGATGGCGCGATGGATGTAAAGGTGTTTAGTTCTGTAACGGAATGGTCCGCGATAGCAAGGGAAAGAATTAGGGTACTATTGCCAATGTTTTTTGCAGTTATGGGCAAGAAAAATGAAAAAGATTGGTAATGGTACTAATAGTTTTTTGGTTTTTAGTGAATACATTTCAGCATGCTTATTGCTAACCGCTAAATGGAGGTGTAGAATGAAAAAAATAATATTTGGGTTACTATTGTATGTTATTAGTGCAAATGCACAAGAAACATTAAAGTTATTAACCACCGTACATGGAGAAAAACAAGGGGATGCATATTCTAGTGTAGCACAACTTGGCGATGTAAATGGAGACGGATTCAACGATTTTATTGCAGGTAGTCGTGGAAAAGGATATGCAAAACTATACTTCGGCGGGTCTCCATTTGATACTCTAAATTGTATTAGATTTCAATCGCACGAACAATTTACGGCATACAGCGGTTCTTTTGCCGGAGACGGAGATTTAAATGGGGATGGTTACAAGGATTTTGTTCTCGGTGCCACATACGACATTTTTCAATTAGGGAAAATATTTATCCATTTCGGTAAAGCAAAAGTTGATACGTTAGCAGATAAGACAATAACCGGCAAAGCGCCATACTATTTCTTTGGTTCACGCATGGCTATGAACGGAGATTTGAATGGTGACGGTTATGATGATCTTGTAGTTAGTGCTCCTAATGATGATGTAGATGCGCATGGAAGGGTTTATGTTTTTTTTGGTGGTAAAGAGATGGATACAATTTGTGATGTGTTCTTAGAAGGAAAAAATCCATTCGATATCTTCGGCGGATCAATTGCAATAGTAGGAGACACAAACGGAGATGGTTATGACGATTTACTTATTGGCGCTTCACAATCGTTAGCAAAGAATAAGCCGGGCAGAGCATATTTATTTTATGGCGGTAAGAATATCGGGTTTAGTAACAGTAGAGAATTTGTTGGAAGAGATAGTGTAAATGGTTCTTATGGGTTTAAGGTATCAGCACTTGGAGATACTAATCGAGATGGATATCAAGATTTTGGAATTTCTTCGCAGCGTTATGCAGATGTCATTCTAGGCTCTGATAAAGTTGATAGTATAAAAATCAGTAGCACATTTCACGACCATGAAATTTCATTTATTGGCGGACTGTCCGACTTCAATAAAGATAAGTATGGCGATTATGCTGTAGTAAGACGAGAAATAAATATTTATTGTGGTGGAAAACTTGATACAATTCCTGAGTTCACAATGAAATTTTGGGCGAACGCAATAGTGAATGTAGGTGATATTAATGGTGATGAAGCAGATGAGATTGCATTTGGTATAGGCGGAAATTGGGATACAAGAGGCAGAATAGAATTATATTCATATGATGATCTAAGTAGTATTGAAAAGGATCAAACAGATTTATTCCCGAAGGACTTTAACATCTATCAAAATTATCCAAATCCATTCAACCCGGAAACAACAATAGAATACGCTTTAACTAAGAGCGCAAAAGTAACGTTAAGAATATATAACATATTAGGAGAGGAGGTGAAAAGATTACTAGAAGAATATAAACAAGCAGGAAAACACAAAATAACATTTGATGCCCGCGGACTACCGAGCGGAGTTTATATTTATACTATATCAGTTGGCGAAAAAATCACTTCCTTGAAAATGATTTTCAGTAAATAAGTTGAGGATGCTATGAAAACCATGATACTATGTTTATTAGTAATTGTAGTTACGAACGCACAAGAAGTACCAAAACCAGATAGTTTTTTCCCTACCTCTGTCGGTAATGTTTGGGAATACAGCAGTCAATCGTATACTTATAAATCTGTAATTATCCGTGATTCGATTGGTTTGAATGATAGCCATTTTCTTTTTTACGCATCTAATTTAGGTAGAAACAGAGCAAAGTATAAGATTGACACGTTACTTAATGTTTTTATGATTCATACAATCATAGACACAATACTATATCACTATTACAAGCTCGATGCCGATTCAGGAGAAACATGGAAAGTACGAAGAGATCCGCCAGGTACGTTAGCAAGAGTAGATAAGATTTATAAAACAAATTTATGGGGAAAAGATAGGTATGTAAAGCAAATAGGATTTTATAGACCACCCTATCCGTTCGAGGATACTACTGTAACAGAAAAGGCAGTATATGAACGATATGTGTTATTAGTAAGCGGTATAGGCGAATATTATGAATTCGATTATGAAAGCGGACCGGAGAGAATTTTACTGGGCTGTAAAATAGACGGAATAATTTATGGGGTTGTGGGAGTACAAGAACAAACAACACTAATTCCAACAGAATTTGTTCTTCATCAAAATTATCCAAACCCGTTTAATCCTGTAACCACAATAGAATACGCTTTAACTAAGAACGTGAAAGTAACGCTAAGAATATATAACATATTGGGAGAGGAGGTGAAAAGATTACTAGAAGAATATAAACAAGCAGGAAAACACAAAATAACATTTGACGCCCGCGGACTGCCAAGCGGAGTTTATTTTTATACCCTTACTGCCGGCGGTAAAACTTTATCTCAAAAGATGGTTTACGCCAAATAATTAATCAACAATTCGTTGTATTAAAATCGTGAGGATTAAGATGAAAACGAGAATATTCATGCTGGCTTTATTTTTATTATCGTTTATTAATATTTCTATTTACTCTCAAGAACTATTACTGAATTGTGTAAGTACAGATCCGCCTCCCGGAAATGTGCTGCCCTCAATAGGTACTGTAAGAACACTAATTGTCTTTGCGCAATTCCCGGATGACAATTTCGATATCTATAATTCACTTTGGGAAAAAGGACAAGCGCCGGCCAATATTAACAATTGGATAAACGAAACATGGACAAGTAACCCAATCCAGGGTTCGTTAACTCATTATTTCAACGACATGTCTAACGATAGTTTTAAATTTATTGGTAAAACTGTTTCGGTTACATCTCCTCATTCGCGCCAATGGTATTTAACTAACAATAAGAATAGATGGCATATACAAAAAGAAATTTTAGATTCACTTGATGCAACGTGGGATTTTGGTGAATTTGATAATTGGGACTCTGATAGAAATAACACACCCGACGGAAAGGTTGACATGATAATATTTATCTGGAGAAATATAGCTAGGGAATTTGATAAAGAAACTAGAGAAGATATTGAGGTCGATTTGAATTTCGACCATGATTACGGAAGTCTTGGTTTTGCCACACCAAATTATTTTAATGTTGATGGTGAACTAAGACAAATATATGCGAATGATTGGGGGTCGGGGGTTTCAATACGCGATTATGTAGCAAAAGGACATAATGAAACCTTTAGAGTAGTTGTACATGAAGCAGCGCATTATCTAATAGGTCATAACGAATTTCATAGTGGCTTTGGTTTTTGGGGAATGCTCTCAGCATGGGGTTAAAGAAGTATTGTGGCAAACTCTTTTGAAAGAAGAATCCTTGGTTGGATTGTCCCGCAAGTTATTAATTCAGGCTCTTCTCAAACTATTTCAAATGTTCAGTTAAGAGATTACATTACATACGGGGACGCAGTGGTTTTGGAAATTAATTCTTCTACAGACGAATATTTTTATATTGAAAACCATCAGGCAACATCTTACTGGGAAACAACTTTTGTTTACGGAAATATTGAACCGGGTGTTTATGTTATAAGAAAGGTTGGTACCCCATATCAATATGATCCTTCTTGGTTACAACTGATCCCGGCCGATGGAAGGTATGATTGGACAGTTAATCAATCATCTACCTTACCGGGTGAAACAACTCAACTTCCGGTGTTTAAGCAAGGTACAGTAAACAGAAGCGCGGGGTATCATGATAATCAATGGATTCCTTTCAATTATGGTGGATTGTCAAGTCCGACCGCTATTCATCTAACCGAAAATTCCAGCGGTCAACCGCAGGTTGATATACGATTTCATGGAGATTGGAAAGATGCTTTTCGGATGGATTACAACCAAGTGTTTACTCCTTGGAGTAATCCAAACAACCAAAGAGCAGTAAACACTACAACCAACTTTGGCTTTGAATTAACAGGCCTTAATGGCGGTGTTTATACAATGAATCTTTACGTAAATACATCTGCAGATGCCGCGCCTTCCAAACCACAAAATTTTGCTGTAACAGTGCAAGAAGGAAAACCAAGATTAAGCTGGAACGCTAATACAGAGCCAGACATTTATAACTACATTATTTACCGCAATATTAATAATGCAGGCTGGTCTAATATTACAACAACTACAAATACTTATTATTTGGACAGTTCTATTGATCCAACAAGTCATACAAATATTCAGTATAAAATAAAGGTGGCGGATACTCAGAGTAAGCAATCTGTATATAGCGAAATTGCAACATTAACAGTAAATGTTGTAAATGGTGTAACTTACACTCAGAACCAAACACTTTCCGGCATCTATTATTTTACGTCAAATGCAACCGTTAATGCCGGAGTAACATTAACGGTACAAGAAGGTACCGGTTTGTATTTTGCCTCAGGTACAAATTTAATAGTAAATGGTACATTAAATGCATCTGGTACTTCTACAAACGGAATAATATTTACAAAAAGCGGAGCCAATAATTGGGGCGGCATTCAGTTTAACAGCGGCAGTGGTAATCTACAGTATTGTACAATTACTTACGCAACTCATGGTATTTATTGTTACAACTCATCGCCAACAATTTCGTATAGCCATGTTCAAAATAATCAGTATGATGGTGTTTACTGCAATTACTACTCAAGTCCGGTTTTAGACCATTGTACTATTCAGAATAATTACACAGGTGTTTCTTGTAGCGATCATAGTTCACCCAGACTATTAATACTAGGCTCCTATCCGGGAAGTAATGTAATAAGAAATAATGGAGGCTGGGGTGTAAGCGCATCATATTACTCAAATCCAGCTGTTGGTACAAGTAGTTATGGTGGTGGGTATAATAGCATTTATAGTAATGGCGGCGGCACAAGTGCAATAAGTGCAAACTATTACTGTACAATAAATGCAAATGGAAATTGGTGGGATGGAGCACCAACTATTCTTGAGACAAATGGTTCAAGTGTTACAGCATTAAATCCGCTGGCTTCAGATCCTAACGCAGGTAGAACAAGAATCGTTTCGGATGATTCACAAGGTATAGCTGGTATGGATATTAGCTTAAGCAAGCAAATTGAGAGCGATGATTTATCCGGTGCTCAAGAAAATGAAAATAACAAAAAGTATGATGAAGCCATTAACCTTTACCTAAGTGTCTTTAAGAATAGTAAAGATGAACTACTATCGAGATATATTCTCTGCAAAATAGAAGAGTGTTTTACAAAAGGAGAAAAGAAAGATTATTTAGACTTTTCAAAAAGAGAACTAAAACCAATTATTAAAGAAGGTACAGAAACTTATGTAGTCGCTTTGGAATTAGAAACGCATCAAATGGTAAATGCCGGCTTGTATAAAGATGCTGTTAATAATCTTCTAACAATACTTAAAAAATATAATCTGAATAGCGATATAGAAAAAAATACGCTTTTTACACTAGGCGCATTTTACAGCTTGTATTTTGGCGATAAAGATAATTCTGATAAATACTTTGAAGAACTAAAACAAAAATATCCAAAGGATGAGCTGGTAAACCAAATTGGAATTATAAAGAGTATGGGAATGGTTCCAAAAGGCTCATTACAAAATGGTGGAATGATTTCATTTTCGAAAGAAACAATAAGTGAAACAACAAAAGAAATAACCGAAGATGTAGTGTCAAACTACCCAAACCCATTTAATCCTAGTACACAAATAAGCTTTACACTCAAAGAAAGTGGAAAGGTAAGCTTAAAGGTTTATGATGTCTTGGGCAAAGAAGTGGCAAACCTTGCAGATGGATATTACGAAGCCGGTAGGCACACAGCAACATTTGATGGAAGCAGTTTAGCTAGCGGAATATATTTTTACAGGTTAACTACACCGACAGCGACAATTACAAAGAAGATGGTTCTTACAAAGTAATTAGTATTGAGTATTTAGTAGTTAGACAAAAGAACCCCGGTTCGAAAAATTGATCGGGGTTTTTATTTCGAAATCTTTCGTTTATAGGTTCAATCCGCTTGGTTTGAACGAATTGCCACCGGTTCCACAATACATTTGGCCTCAAAATTTTAACATACGAGGAACAAATGAAACCAAAACCGCTTCTTTTATTGATTTTACTCTTCTCAATTTCTGCCACAGCTTTTGCGCAAGAAAGCAATCTTGCCGGAAGCCTCAAAGGCAAAGTGATCGATTTAGAAACCAAGCAGCCGCTAATAGGGGTTAACATTTACATTCCCGAACTGAAAACCGGATGTAGTACGGATTTGGAAGGAGAATATTCTCTTCCTAAAGTAAAAATCGGAAGCTACAATCTAGTCTTTTCTTATGTGGGACATGAGAAAATTACTATTCCCGATGTGATTGTTAGATCGGCAAGAATCACCTATACAAACGCAGAGCTAAGACCTACCGATATAAATTTAGCCGCAGTAGAAGTTAAAGCCGGATATTTTTCGAGAACAGAATCGCAAAACATTAGCGCTACTTCTTTTTCGTTTGAAGAAATAAGAAGAGCGCCCGGTGCCGGCGGAGATGTAAGCAGAATTATTTTCGGCCTTCCCTCTCTTGCAAAAGTAAACGATACAAAAAACTCTCTCATCGTTCGCGGCGGAAGTCCGGTTGAAAATGGTTTTTACATAGACAACATTGAAATTTCCAACATCAATCATTTTCCGGTACAAGGATCTTCGGAAGGACCAATCGGAATTATAAATGTTGATCTGATTGAAAATGTAAATTTTCTCAGTGGAGGATTCAACTCTTCTTACGGAGACAGACTTTCTTCAATTATGGAATTGAAGTACCGGGAAGGAAACAGAACTACTACCGATGTTCAGCTTGATATGAGTATGCAAGGCTTCGGCGGAGTTGTAGAAGGTCCGCTTGCCTCCGGAAAAGGTTCTTATGTTATTTCCGCAAGAAGAAGTTATCTGGATTTGATTCTGGATTTGATGAATGAAAAAGTCGGCATGCCGGTTTACGCTGATGTACAAGGCAAACTTGTTTATGATCTTTCCGATAAGCACCAGATTTCAGTCATCGATGTTTTTTCTCACGATAATCAGCTTATGAATCAAGAAGATGCAATAGACAACAAAAATTATGTTTACTCGGATTATTTATACAACACAAACACGCTTGGCTTCAATTGGCAATATTTATGGGGATCTTCCGGTTATTCAAACACATCTCTCTCGCATACATTTCGTAAAACCGACGGAAAATTTTTTCAGACGAGAGACGCAAAGCTGCTTGTTAACAACAAAACTCTTGAACAAGAAGTGAATTTTAGAAATATCAATCACTGGATTGCCGGCAAAAATATTAAACTCGAGTTTGGTGTTGATGCAAAATATATTACCAATAAATACAACCAGTACTATAACGAATACAAAGATTTGCTTGGACAAACTACTCCGGCTCTCACAATGGATAAAACTCTCAACACTTTTCGTGCGGGAAGTTTTGC
This sequence comes from Melioribacteraceae bacterium, assembly GCA_041675645.1. Lineage (GTDB taxonomy): Bacteria > Bacteroidota > Ignavibacteria > Ignavibacteriales > Melioribacteraceae > Stygiobacter. The sequence continues at coordinate 53,346 of JBAYTN010000006.1, read as the reverse complement.
AAATCTAATTCTCAAGCCATTTGAGAATGTTACATTTACTCCTAGCGCGAGAGTGGATTATTATGATTTTAACAAAACGACAAATATCTCCCCGCGTGTTTCTTTAGCATTAAGTTTAGATGATGCAACCATCGTTACCGGAAGCTTCGGAGTTTATTACCAAGGGATTCCTCTCGTTCTAGCCGCGCAGAAAGATGAGTTTAAGAGTTTAAAAAATCCTAAAACATATCAATCTATAATCGGCATAACGCGTATGCTTGAGGAAAGCACTCGTTTAACATTGGAATTTTATAATAAATCATACTACGATTTTCCGGTGGATCCGACTCAGCCAAATCTATTTCTTTTTGATCAAGCTGCGATGGAAAATCTTTTTCTTCCACATCAGCAATTGTTAAGCAAAGGAAGAGCCAATAGTAAAGGTGTAGAGCTTACTATTCAGAAAAAGCTGGCAAAAGATTTTTACGGATTGCTAAGCGGTTCATATTCAAAGGCTACGTACGAAGGATATAACGGAATTAAGTATGACCGCATCTACGATAACCGCTTCAACTTTGCAATTGAAGGAGGATACAAACCAAATGAAAGCTGGGAATTCAGTTTACGCTGGCTCTATGCCGGCGGTGCGCCTTATACTCCCTTTAATGAAGCGGCTTCACGTGCTGCCTACAAGGGAATTCTTGATGAATCAAAAACCAACAGTAGCCGCCTGCCCGATTTTCATTCTCTGAATATAAGAGCCGACAAACGCTTTCACTTTCAGTCATCTACGCTTATTGTTTACTTAAGCGTATGGAACGCCTACGCAAGAGAAAATATTGCGGCATATACATGGAATGAAATTGATAATAAACCTGATAAAGAGAAAATGTGGGGACTGCTTCCCATATTTGGTATTGAGTTTGAATTTTAGGAAACCGATTGCCTCCGGTATTCCGACGGTGTTGTGCCGGTGTACTTTTTGAATATTGTGTTGAAAGTAGTTTTCGAACTGAATCCCGACTCATAAGCTATTGCCAATAAACTATAGTTTGTGAACTCGGGATTTTTTATTCTCTGCTTAAATTCCTCTACTCTATAATAGTTTATAAAGTCGTAAAAATTTTTTCCGAGTTTTGAGTTAATTACTTCCGAGAGATTGTGCGAAGAGATTGAAAGCTGCTCGGCTAATTCTGCCAGTGTAAGAGAACTGTTGAGATAAAGTTTTTTCTCATTCATTAGTACAAGTAATTCTTGAAGATATTTTTCAGATGATTCCTCCGACAGCCCGGAGCGTTCATATTTGGAAAATTTGCTTTCTTGAGTGGTTGTTTCCATCTCCGCAACAACATGCATTGTTTTTTCAAAAACCGGATTAGCAAAAATTTCCGATTTTAATAATCCGCCGTAACCTATGCCATATACATATACCGCAAAGAATAATGAGGAAAGTATAAAATTCGAAATGTTTATTCCGTTGAACAAAAAGATTTCTTCGATTAAGAAAAGTGCAATCGCAAAAATTCCGGCAAAGGTAATGTTTCTAAGCCATGTTAATTGTAAAATCTCTACAGTTGAGACTACATCTTTCACGTGTATATTAAAACGATTAATCAGCCTAAGGCTTAACAACATGTAAATCAGCCCTTCGGCAATAACGGCAATATTGAACATTTTTAACAGCGGCGGCGTCTCAGTTAAATTAACGTTGCCGGCTCTAGAAAAATCTTCGACTAACGAAGGAATAGTAATTACAAGAATTATTAAATATCCCGCCGCGGGAATAAAATGATAAAGATCAGCCACTTGAAATCGTTTGGTTCTGTGAAGAAGATGCTTGGTGTAAAGATAATGGAAGGGCATTGCAACTAAAGCTAGCACACTTATAAGAAATAAATATGGAATTGCGACATACAAACCGCTGTCCTGCAACAGCAAATGAATCAGAATCCCGGTATAACAGAACATTAAAAGAGCAAGGTATTGATTAGCAAACAGCGCACGGTGTTTTTGAAAAATTAGCAGCTGTAACAAAAAGCCCTGTGCAGCCGCAATCATAATTACGATATTAGAAAAATTCAATTCCACACTTTAAAATAACGAAATTTTGTCGCCTCTGTTTAGGCTGACTGATAAGAATTGTATTCTCATCTCAAGCGATTTATATTCGCCAATTAATTTTTGAGACAAAATGAAATTCATAAAGCTTTTTCCCCTTTTGATCTTAGCGGCATGCAGTCATTCACCCCAATTAACCAATCTGGATACCGCGAAAAGTTTAGTGCGCAATTATTATGAATCCGGCGCTTACGATAAAGACTGTGAAACTGCTGTAACTCAAGGAATTAGTGAAATAGAAAGCAACCCTATTCCGGAAAAAGCCATAGCTATTTTTGATGTAGACGATACAGCTCTTTCCAATTACGAATCATCAAAGCAGATTGGATTTGGTTATGTTCCCTCACATTGGATTGCATCAATGGAAAGCGGCGAAGCAAAGGCTGTTCCTCAAACAAAAAGATTCTATGATTGGCTGATTTCTAAAAACATAAAAGTGATTTTTCTAACCGGTAGAAATCCGGAAGCATTCACACCGACAAAGAAAAATCTTTTAAATAGAGGTTACGCTAAGTTTGATACATTAATTGTTAGGGCGGAAGCCGAAAAAAAACTTCCGGCTTCTTCGTGGAAAGAAACAGTAAGAAAACAGCTTACCCAAAAAGGCTATAAAATTATAGCGTGTATTGGCGATCAGTGGAGCGATTTAAGCGGTGAATTCACCGGAGTGAAAATCAAGCTTCCAAACTATATCTATCTAATCGATTAATTTATTTTGCTTCTGCAGCTCCGAAATGAGGCGGCCTCATTAGCAATTGTAAATTTAATAGGCAATAGATAAATCCTTCGGCCTTAACAACTGCAAGCAGATAATCTGCCGCTTCAACTTGGCCGAGAGAAGGAACACTATCTATTTCCGATACTTTAACATCACAAACCATATCTACCGCATCTACAATCAATCCGATTCTAATATTGGCTCCTTCAATAACATCTTCAACAACAACAATTCTTGTTTTGCTTGTGAACTCAACCTCCGGCAAGCCAATTTTCAATCTCATATCAATTACCGGAACAATCATACCGCGCAAATTAATTACTCCTTTGATGAACTCTGGAGTGTTGGGTACGCGTGTTATAGCTACCGGCTTAATGATCTCAATAATTTTAATGATATCTATTCCATAACGCTCGCTGCCTAAAATAAAACGGAGATATTTTCCTTCAAGGTTCAGAAGAGTTTTTGTTTCTAATCCGCCGCTCGAACTCTTTGAACGATTCATAATTTGTTTAACCTTGGCGGCAATATCTTTTTCATTAACACGACTTTTGGCTTGAGCTTTTTCTTTATCCGTACACGCGGCATCAGCAAATCGCATATCAACAAAACTGTCCAAGTCGATGATTGAACCAATACCCATATGATCGTGCATGTAATGCTGAATGAAATTGAGATCACCCTTCACCGGATACAAATTGTTTGTTTTAATTCCCTTCGGTTCGGTTAAAACATTTTTAAGAATTGGAACTTTGAGACCAAGTTCTTTTTTAGGATCAAGAAACTCTACGCCGATTTCAGCGGCAAAGTTTGGCTTCTCATCAATTAGCTTACCGGCTTGAACAAGATACTTAACAAATTCTTGCACTGCGTCCGGATAATTTTCAATAAATTCTTGTTGAACTGCGAGCACACAGCAAGGATGATTTTCCCACAGCTCGCTAGATAAAAACTGCAGTTCTGCTGTGCCCGATGCAATCGCTTTGGTGCCAAGAGGTTCGGCAACTAAAAATCCGCTTGCTTCTTGGTTGCCGGTCATAAATTCTTGCATCTTAACCGGAGCAACAACTTCAAAATTTACATCTACGTTTTTCTGTCCCGTTACGCCCGGCTTTAGTCCAATATTATTAAAGAATGCGTGACCAAGCATATTATGTACTGACATAGTATGAGGAATGTAAAAAGATTTGTTCCTGTAAAACTCAGCTCCCTCTTCATCATCAGCAGTTTTATTTTTAACGCAAATACTGCCATTCTTGTGAGCAAACAAAATCAGTTTTAGCGGAACGCCGTAATTATACAAATCCATAGCAAGGGGAGCTAAAATAAACGCGGCATCAGCAGATTTGTTTTCCAGAGCTTTAGCAACTGCGTTCCAGCTTGCTAAACATTCGGTTTCCAGTTCAAAGTGTTTTGGAGTGATTTCATTATTCTTTATTAGGCCTTTCAAAACACCAAGTGTGAGGTGATCTGTAATCTGTATATGAATGGCTTTGATCTTTACTTTGCCGGAGCTTGTAATTTTTGATTCACGATCGTAAGAAACGGCTTCTACTTCCTGCTGCTTAATTCCGAACGATTCTTTAATTTTATCGAGCAGTTCAACATTGTTAAACGGTTTTGAAATGAATGCCGACACACCGGCTTCCAGAGCTTTCTCAACTTCTTTTTTCTCGCCACGTCCGGTAGCCATAAGAAAGGGAACTGTTTTTGTGGCTTCGTTTGTGCGAACCCACTTCAGCAATTCAAATCCATCCATCTCCGGCATATTCCAATCGCTGATTATCAGCGCAACATCCGGATCCTTCTCTAAAATTTTAATTGCGGATAAACCGCTGTTAGCTTCAAGCACATTTTTGAAATCAAGAGAATTAAGAGTTTTGATTTCCATCATACGCATTGCGTTGGCATCTTCAACCAGTAAAATTTTTATTGATGAGCTAAGTTCCATCGTAAACCATTCTTTAGTTTAAATTTTTGTCCTCATTGCAGAATAACCGGTTTTCGCCTAAGCGGAGAACCTCGCTATTATTATCGAAGGATTTCCTCATTTTTAAACCGATTTAACATTTTTTCACATGGAGAATTGAGTTTGAGTTTTCCATTAACTCTACCCGTTTCTCTTTAGGATCGTTTTAATTAAGTTGGTTTTGGTTTTCTTAAGAATATGGATTGAATTGGATGAGCTCTTTTTCTTGTCCACATATAACCGGCAATAGTTTCTGCGCACGGCTTAATGTTGATTGCGTGCCCGGCAGAAAAGGATGTGTGCTTAGCAATAAAGTATCGTTCGCTATTCCGGCAGATAAAAGAAAACTTCCGGGCGAGGAAAATAAAACCAACGACCCGTTTAAGAATTATAGACGAAAGAAAAAATAAAGGATAAGACATTGAAAAAACTTTTGTTTGCTGTTCTGTGCGTCTCTACAATTGTTCTGGCACAATCACCGGTTCCTAAAGATGCAAAGCTGGAAAAAATTTCCACCGGGCATGTTTTTGTTGAAGGACCGGTTTGGAAAGATGGAGTTGGTTTACTCTTCTCTGATATGGGTTCCAATTGTATCAATAAATGGAATCCCGAAAACGGAACTTCCGTTTTTATGAAACCATCTTTTGTATCTAATGGATTAACATATGATAACGATGGTAATCTAATTATGATGCAGACCGGAAAGCGCCGCGTTGCCCGTTTAGAAAAGGATGGAGTAAAACAAACTTCTTTGGCTGATAAATTCGAAGAAAAAAAATTCAACAGTCCAAACGATATAGCTGTAAAATCCAGCGGTTCAATTTTCTTTACCGACCCGGATTTCAACACTCCTTCCGGTGAAACTGCTGAATTAAGCGTTAAAGGTATTTACAGACTTGATAAAAACGGCTCGCTAAAACTTTTAGATGATACTTTCGATAAGCCAAACGGAATTTGCTTTTCGCCGGACGAGAAAAAACTTTATGTATGCGAATCGCCCAAAGCAATTGTTTACGTTTGGGACGTCTTCAACGATTCAACAATTACAAACAAAAAGCTCTTCTATGCTATACCGGAAAAAGGTTATGCAGATGGAATGAAAACTGATCCCGACGGAAATCTTTACTGCACCGGTCCGGGAGGAGTTTGGGTGATTTCTCCGGATGGAAAATTGCTCGACAAAATTGCTACGCCGGAAACTCCCACAAACTGCAACTGGGGCGATTCCGACAGAAAAACTTTATACATAACAGCGCAGACATCTGTTTACAGAATTAGACTGATGAAATAACTTAGAAATAATGAAAGAGATATTTGAAATACAAGCGCAAGAATTTTTTTACACTGAAGAACAAAAACTGCTCTTTACGTTACGGAAAATTCTTAATTATGAATTACTTACCGTAAGTTTCTACTTTATTTATTTTATCTCAGCAATAGTTTTATACGCCTCTATTATTGCGGCAATTGTCTTTACGCCCTTTTTAATTTTTGTTTTGATCAGAACAAAGAAAGTTGCTTGGCTAGTCTCGTTTTCAGTCATCACCTTATTGCCAATTATAATCATATTAATAGTTAATTCTAGTTCAATGTACACTTATACCTTTCTTCTTTTTCAGCTTGGAGTTTTTTATCTGTATTGTTTTGTTCTACGGTTTTCAGTTAATGACTGGACACAAGAAATATCTTCCCAATATGCTCTTAATAAACAAAGGGAAGACGCAAAAAGGAATCTTGAAATATTCCAAAGCAGATATGACCACACAATAAATTAAGTTTATGTTCAATAGCAAATTTGCATGAGGATTTTATGAAACTCTTTTTCAAAATTTTTAGCATTCTGTTTTTTTTAACTGTTTCTCTAAACCTTGCTCAAGAATTAAAACTCGAACCAAAAGTAATTGTTCCGGCGGATGTAAAGTGGACGGTTGCAACAAATGGAATTAAAACGTCGGTACTCTACGGAGATCCTACAAAACCAGGCTATTATGTAATGTTTTATGTAATTCCAGATGGGCTAAAATTACCACCACATTTTCATCCCGAAAGCAGAACTGTTGTGGTTGTAACCGGAAAATTTTATTACGGTTATGGTTCTACTTTTGATGAAAGCAAAATGTATGAAATGCCTCAAGGAACTTATTTTACCGAGCCGGGGAATCAGCATCATTACGCTTATACTAAAGCCGGAGAAGTTTTACTTTATGTTACCGGCTTCGGTCCAACCGCAACTAGTTACGTTGAACAAAAGGAAAAATAATTTTGGCTAGAGAAAAAATCCGTTGGGGAATTATTGGCTGCGGTGATGTAACTGAAGTTAAAAGTGGTCCCGGTTTTCAAAAGGCCGAAGGCTCCGAGCTGGTTGCTGTAATGAGGAGAAATAAACATCTGGCAAAAGATTACGCAGAGCGACACAACGTTCCCAAGTGGTATGGCGATGCGCAAGATCTAATTAACGACCCCGATGTTGATGCAGTTTATATTGCTACTCCTCCGTCATCCCATAAAAAATATGTCTTTGATGTTGCTAATGCCGGCAAGCCGGTTTACGTTGAAAAACCAATGGCACTCAGCTACAAAGAATGTTTAGAGATGGTCGAGTTTTGTGAGCAAAGGAATATCCCGTTATTCGTAGCTTATTACAGAAGAGCTTTGCCAAGATTTATAAAAATAAAATCCCTAATAGAAGAAAAAACAATTGGAGAAGTTCGTTGTGTAAATGTTCGCCTCAGACAAAAACCGAGCGAGAAAGATTTATTACAGCTTGAAAACTGGCGGACAAATCCATCTATTGCCGGATGCGGATATTTCTGCGATATGGCTTCGCACACAATCGACATTCTTCAATTCATACTTGGAGAAATAAAAGACGTTAAAGGATTTTCCGGCAATCAGCAAAAGCTTTATGAAGCCGAAGATATCGTTAGCGCATCATTTATATTTGAAAGCGGAATTCAAGGAACCGGAAGCTGGTGCTTCGGCTCCAGCAATGAAATTGATGAAACGGAAATTGTTGGAAGCGAAGGAAGAATTATTTTTCCGACCTTCCAACTTATTCCAACAATCGTAGAAACAAAAAACAAAAAAGAACAATTTGAAATTCCAAATCCTCCCCACATCGCTCAGTTGTTAATTCAAACAGTTGTTGATGAACTGCGAGGAATCGGCAGGTGTCCAAGCACCGGAAGAACCGGCGCTTCTGCAAGTCGTGTAATGGATAAAATTTTAGGACGCGAATAGATGAATACATTAGCACCATAAAAATACATCTAACCATAAGGAGAAACATAATGGCAACAACAAAAGAAAATTTGAAAGAAGCTTTTGCCGGCGAAAGCCAGGCAAACCAAAAGTACCGCGCATTTGCTAAGAAAGCTGAAAAAGAAGGATTTCCTAACATCGCAAAACTATTTGCAACGGCTGCCGAAGCAGAAAGAATTCACGCAGAAGGACATCTCGGTTCACTAGATGGAATCAATTCTACTGTTGAGAACTTGAAAGCCGCTATTGAGGGTGAAACATACGAGTACACCGAAATGTATCCGCCTATGCATGAACAAGCAGCAGCAGATAACCATAAAGCGCAACGCATGTTTAAATATGCACTCGACGCGGAAAAAGTTCATGCCGATTTATATAAGATTGCTTTAGCTGCGGCAGAGCAAGGAAAAGACTTAGACGTTAGTGAAATTTATCTGTGTCCGGTTTGCGGTCATATTGAATTTGGCGAACCTAAAGATAAATGCCCGGTTTGCGGCGCACTGCCAACCAAATATGTTAGAGTATAATTAGGGAGAAATTTATGTCAGAATTTTCAAATGTAACTATTGTAAAAAAAGCTAATGTTTATTTTAATGGAAATGTAACAAGCCGTACAGTTCTGTTTGTTGATGGAACAAAGAAAACATTAGGCATTATGATGCCCGGTGAATATGAATTTGGAACGGCCGACAAAGAACTTATGGAAATTCTAGCCGGAGATATGGATGTTCTATTACCAAACGAAAAAGAATGGAAAAAATTTGTCGGCGGCGATTCGTTTTACGTTGTGGCAAATTCCAAGTTTGGTTTAAAAGTTAACTCGGTTACCGATTACTGCTGTTCTTATATAAAAGAATAATCTTAGATTCTTCACTGCCCGCTTCGTATAAGCGAAGCGGGCGTTCAGAATGACACTTAACAGTGTCACTTCTTAGGCTGTATGTCGAAATCTAAATCAAAGGAAATAAGCAGCGATTTTTTAGGCGCAGTAATCAAATTTTTCACTTCATAAACGGCTGTGATTTTTTCTTTAATTAGCATATCCTCTTTAGCCGCACGAACACTAACTTTTAAAGTTCTGTTAGCCATCAGCTTCATCTCTTTTGGAAATTGTATGATCGAGTTTGAACTAACAAGCTTCAAATCATAATCAACATCGCTATTGTTTGTAATTAACAATGGTTTGGATTCTCTACCAACTGCACTAATTTTATTTTTGTCTATCGAAACACTCTTGCTGTAAATTTCTTTCAGATATTTTTCGTTGCCAATCAATTTATGATCGTACCAAATAGCGGTTCTTTTGTCTAGCAATGCTTCGCGTACAGATTCGGGCGAACTGTCCTTTGCAAAGACAAGAGTAATTGGTCTGTGAGAAACTTTTTCGGTAGCCCATTCAAATGAAAGCGGATCGTGCACGTCGGAATTTCCCAGAACCGCAAGATTTTTATCTATACACCACTGATGTGTCTCTGCTGAATAAACGTTAGCATTATAAACTTCCAATCCGAAAAGTATTCCGGTTTCCAAAATCCAATCATGTTCCGGATACCATTTAGCTATTCCATCCGGCTGTTGAGAAATCCATGATGGATGGTTCCAAAACAAAAGCGCACCTTGTTTCTTCGCTTCAAGGACTGCGTCTTTCCAATCATCTTTAACCAGCGCGTTTCCATCCGTTACGAAAATTGCATTAACGTGTCCGGGAGGCATTTTGCGTGTTATCTCGGAGCCTTGAATAAGCGTAATGCCTAATTCGCTCGCGAGATTCTTTGCTATCTGAACCGGTGCGTTATGATTAGAAGGAATATGATCTTTGTGCGGTTGATATTCTAAGTGATCTGTTAATGCGATTACATCAAGCCCGTCACGCCAAGCTTCTTCAACACGATAGGTTGGCCAAACATTGCCGTCGGAAAAAACAGTGTGAGTATGAAAATCACACTTGAGTGATTTGTAACCAAGAATATCCGGAAGGTTAATTTTGTTTCTGAATTGCGGTTGAGCATAGATAGATACAGACAATACACATAAGATCAGAATTGACGCTATTTGAATTTTTCTTTTTGTCTTCATGTTTAAGCCGTTATGTTAGTTGGTAATTAGCTAAACGAAAAATACTTCTTCTAAAGCAAAATTAGATTAATTTATTATTAAGAATTTGAAAGTACAGATGACTCTTAATGATTTGAATTCCGCCGCCGGAAAGTTTGCAAAAACAAACAAGCTTCCGGTTTTGTTTATTGGGCACGGTAACCCGATGAATGCTTTGTATGATAACTCATTCACGCGCAGTTTAAACAATGTCGGCTCTCAAATAAAAAACGATTTTAAGATTAACGCAATTCTTGTTGTTTCGGCGCATTGGTTAACAAACGGAACGTTTGTTAATATTCAAGAAAAGCCCGAAATCATTTACGATTTTTCCGGCTTTCCGGACGAATTATATCAAGTGAAATATCCGGCTGCCGGTTCGCCTTTATATGCCGAAGAAACATCAAAGCTTAATTCCAATATCGTTACCTCAAGTGATTGGGGAATTGATCACGGAAGCTGGACAATACTCAAACACATTTTTCCCCAAGCAGATATTCCGGTATTTCAGTTGAGCATTGATTACTACAAACCGTTGCAGTATCATTTCGATTTAGCCGCGCAATTAAAATCCCTTCGCGAAAAAGGCGTACTGATCATCGGAAGCGGTAATATTGTTCACAATCTCAGACTAAGTTTTCAAACTATTCGGACTCATGGTGAAGAGTTTGCTTTAGATTGGGCAATAGAATTTGATGCGTGGATTAAAAACAAAATTGATGCGCGAGAGTTTAACAGTATTATCAACTACGAAAGTGCCGGAGAAATGGGAAAGCTTTCTGTTCCAACGGTAGATCACTATGTGCCAATGATTTACAGTTTAGCTCTTGCAGAAAAAAGTGAACCTATCATTTATACTCACGAAGAAGTAACTTTCGGTGCAATGAGTATGAGGTGTTTTAGAATTGGGTGACATTTAGTCGGGGCAACTATGTATTTAATAATTATTTGGTTGGTTCAAGCAACTATTTGTGCTTGTTTTTGTGGTTACATCGCAATGCAGAAAAAAAGAAGTGTTTCTGCTTGGATAGTATTTGGATTTTTATTTGGCATTATCTCCCTTATAACGTTGGTTGCAATTTCAACTATTGAAAACCCTCAAACAAGGGTTTCCTCAAAAGGAAATTCTCTTCTCTTCAAACCACAACATCAACCAATGAAAATGAGTGAGGTTGAAACTTGGGAATGTTCAAATTGCAAACACATTAATTATTTATCACAACACAAATGCTCACATTGCGGAACAATTAGACATTATGAATCAAGCTAATAGTGTTTTTAGAATTTCCGTTTCTCGGGTTGAAGCAGAATTTTTGCGTGTACTACTAAAAGTTGGATTTACAAAAGACAAATCAAAAATTCTTGCGCGTATTTTTACTGAGAACAGCATAGACGGAGTTTACACACATGGAGTAAACCGCTTTCCAAGATTTATTCTCTACGTTAAAGAAAAAGTTATTGATCCAAATGCAGAGCCGGAATTAAAACATTCTGCCGGCGCGTTGGAGCAGTGGAACGGAAATTTGGGCGCCGGAATTTTAAACGCTATTAAAGCAACCGACCGAGCTATGGAACTTGCAAATCAATTCGGTATTGGCTGTGTTGCTCTTGCAAACACTAACCACTGGATGCGGGGCGGAACTTACGGATGGCGAGCAGCAAAGAACGGTTTTGCGTTTATAAGCTGGACAAACACACTTGCACTTATGCCGGCTTGGGGTGCAATGAATCCAAAGATTGGAAACAACCCTATTGTTTTCGGTGCACCTTACAATGATGAAGCAATCGTTCTTGATATGGCGATGTCTCAATTTTCTTATGGAAAACTAGAAGCGGCACAAATAAAAAACCAGCAGATGCCGATGTTTGGCGGATACAACAAAGAAGGGAATCTTTCTACAGATCCAACAGAAATTTTAGAAACGCGGCGCGTTCTTCCTATGGGTTATTGGAAAGGTGCCGGACTTGCATTACTAATTGATTTGTTAGCAACTATTCTTTCCGGCGGGATTTCTACACTTGAGATTAGTAACCAAAAGTATGAGCATGCTTTATCACAAGTTTTTATTGCTATGGATTTATCAAAACTTGGAAATGCTTCGTCAATCACTCAAACAATAAACCAGATTATTGATGATTACCACACATCAATTCCGGAAGATGACTCAAAAGAAATTCTTTATCCCGGTGAGCGCGTTTTGAAAACGAGAAAAGATAATCTGCTCAACGGAATTCCAGTTGACGAAATTGTATGGGAAGAGATTATAAATTTATAATCCAGCCCTCTCTTTTAATTGTTTTCTCTCACCTTATATGAAAAGCATGAGAAGAAAACAAACCAACTAAAACTAAAACGAACAACAAAGCAAGTATAGCTTCCCTTTTAAAGCCGGAATATTCTGCGGTCTTTGCAGAAATATATTTAACAAGTACTTTTCTGTTTGCTACCATATGAAGCATGCAAGCACATAAGAATATTATCGCGGAAAGATTATGCACCGACATTGCAAAATGCCGCAAGGGCTCTCTTTCAACAACTCCATGTGTCGAATGAATAACCACTCCCGAAAAGGGAAGTAATAAAAATGAAAAGAACATAATTAACACATTAAGTGATCTTTTGTTTAAGGATGGTTTTTCCGATTCATTCATGTTTTTCCTCATTGCTTATTTTTTTGGTAAACGCTCCTCGGCTACATGCCGCAATGCACTTTAAACAGCCTTTGCACATGTTTTCATTCGTTATTCTAGCATGCTTATGAAAGAAAAAATCTACTTTACCAATAACCTTGGCTGGACATTCGGTTATACAAATCCAGCAAGCTGCGCATTTGCCTGCATCAAAAAAAACAAACTTTGTGCTGGTCAATTTTTCTCTTCTCGGTAGTTGTAACATAGTAATGACTTTTGTTGTTACAAAACTGCGCTAGGCACTAAATAAAATTCATTAACAATTGTTAATAAATCTATTTAAGATATTTTATTGCGGATGCGGCTTAACGATACCGGGGTAATTCCCAAATAAGAAGCAATGTAATGCTGTGGTACTCTTTGAATTATATTTGGCTGGTTTGTTATTAAATCTTTATAGCGTTCAGCTGGATTATTTTTCAAAAAGGATAAATAAAGCTTGGTGTAATCGGAAAAGCGATTAAGCGCCGTTTCCAGCAAAAAGTCTTTTGCTTGCGGAGATTCGTTAAGAATTATTTCAAAATGTTTTCTGCTTAACACCAATAAAGTGGTTGGTTCAATTGCCTGAATATTTAAAATGCCCGGGGTTTTGCTTCTAAAGCTTTCGATTGACGCTACCATTTCATTTTCAAAGAAGAATTGAAATGTTATCTCTTTTCCTTCATGGTTCATCCACATGCGAAGACAGCCTTCTTTGACAAAGAAGATTTTGGAAGCTATTTCCCCTTCCCGTAAAAGAACTGTCTTGGCCGCTACGTTTATCTCTTTGGTAAACTGCTTATAATCATCAAAAATTTTATAGATAAGTGGAGTTTTTCCGGATTTGGTGTTCTGCATTATGTTTCCGCAAAAATGTAATGGTATAAAATAAGGCCGAATGTAGTTGAATTCAATTTGTAAATTGTTTCAACAACCCATTATTTTCACATTGTCTGTTGAAATTTTTCTTTCCGCTTTTAGATAAAAAGCCCGAATAGACAACTTGCTCAACGGCATTCCGGTTGACGAAGTAGTTTGGAAAGAAATTACCTCTCCTTAATTATTATTAAGCTCATTTATAAATATTTCCCCTAAAATCTATATCCACTATTGTAACTACTATTTCTTTATCGTCTTCGTAAATACTAAAAATAATCCTCAAATTGTTTTTTCTTATCCTAAAATATCCGTCAAATTCCCCCTTCATTTTTACGAGATCAATGTTTTCATTTTTACCCGCTAATCGACGAACAGCCTTTATAACTAGACTCCTCACTTCCTCAACAGTTATTTTGGCTTGGTTTCTACCAAGAAATTTTTCGGCTTTTCTTTGGTATTCAATTTTTAGTGATATCGGGTTCATTATACTCACAAATGACTAAATTTTTCGATGGTATATTAATAAAAACACGCACTTTTGTAATTACCTATAGGTTAGAGTAGAAAATCTTCTATGGGGGTAGAATAAAACTATTTTTTTTGTTTTTGCTTGTCCTTATTTTCTGTCGATCTATACTTTAAATAACTTTTATACAGACGCTGGAATAATTCATCTTTAATGCCTCTGTTGCAATAAGGCTTGTATTTTTCACCTTTAACCACAAACCATAAAATTTCGTCTAGAGTTCTTTTTTTGCCAAATTCGTTTGTTCGTGTTAATTTTATTCCGTCTTCTTCAAAAGCAAACCCATGGTCATATACCATATCGCAATTAAAAAAAATTTTCCTCTCCTTAATTACACTTGGCGAGTATGCTTGATTACATCTTGCTAATTCGGAATAATATTTTTCAGTTTCTTGATAAAGACCGCCAGCCCAATGTTTAGCAAGTGTATAACTATTTATCAGATCATAGATAAAATAATAAAGCTCTTTCTCCCATGGCAATTGGTAGGTTGTTACTGTACTCTTACCCTTTTTAGTAATTATAGGCTCTCGTTTAGTGTTGCCTTTATAATTCGTCCAAAGCAATTTGAATTTCTCACCAAGTTCTTTTCTCTCTGCGTTGAGCTTTTGATCGTTATAATCGGCAATCTCATCATAGTCAACTTTCATAGAACAACTGTAATTGTTTCGGTTCTGGCTATTTTTTTATCATCAGCATTTCTCTTTTTAATCTTTTTTTCTAAGTCTTTTTGCTCTTCTATACCCATAGTTGGAATAGAATCTAAGCGCAACCGGAAAGGCAACCCCTTGTTCAAGACGACTGTTGAGTAAAAAAGGCTGATTGCAGTAGAACTGCTTAATCCAATCTTTTTTAGTATGTCTTCGGCTTCTCGTTTTAGATGAGAATTTATTCTTGCTGTTACTGTTGAGTCTTTCATTATTACTTCCAATTTCATTCTATGCCAATGTAATACAAAGGCAGTACATTTTCAATTCCGATACAATTACTTCAAAACATCCCAATGCTTTTTTGAGGCAAGAGTTGTCTTCACAAGCGACTTCCCAAAGACATCAGCATCCCGCATCAAGTTTTTTTATATTTGCCCCACTTATTTTAATAATTAGAGAAATTAATGCACCCGAAGAATCTCGAAAACATTCCAAAAGCCTATAGCCCTAAAGACGCCGAAGACAAATGGTACAAATACTGGGAAGATCACAATTTATATCATTCAGAAATTGATGAAAGCAAGCCATCATACACTATTGTAATTCCGCCTCCAAACATTACCGGCATTTTGCATATCGGTCACATTCTTAACAACACACTGCAAGATATTTTTATTCGTTATAAACGAATGATGGGCTTTAACGCTTGCTGGGTTCCCGGAATAGACCACGCTTCTATTGCAACCGAGGCAAAAGTTGTAGCGCTTCTTAAAGAACAGCACATTACAAAAGATAAAATTTCCCGCGAAGATTTCTTGAAACACTGCTACGCATGGAAAGATAAATATGGCGGAATAATTTTTCAGCAGCTCCGTAAAATTGGCGTTAGCTGCGACTGGCAGCGCGAACGCTTTACAATGGATGATCATTACTACAAAAAAGTAACCGAGGCATTTGTAAAACTTTACAAAGAAGGTTTGATTTACCGCGGCTACAGAATGGTTAACTGGGATCCGGCTTCGAAATCTGCAATCAGCGATGAAGAAGTTTTCTACAAAGAAATACAAGGCAAGCTCTGGTATTTCAAATATCCGGTTAAAGACACCAATGAATTTGTAATTGTGGCTACAACCCGTCCCGAAACTATGCTTGGAGATACCGGCGTTGCTGTTAATCCCGAAGATGAACGTTACAAACACTTAGTCGGCAAAACAATAATACTTCCAATTGTAGGAAGAGAAATTCCATTGTTTGCCGATTCTTATGTTGATAAAGAGTTTGGTACCGGTGCCGTTAAAGTTACTCCCGCTCACGATGTTAACGATTACGATATGGCTCACAGAAATAATCTTGAAATGATTAATATCTTCAATGAAGATGCGACTACCAACGGAAACGTTCCGCCGGAATTTCAAGAACTTGACCGTTATGTAGTTCGCGAAAAAGTTGTAGCAAGAATGGAAGAACTTGGCTTGGTATTAAAGATTGATAGTTACACCAATAAAGTTGGTTACTCCCAGCGCGGAAATGTTCCTATTGAACCATACTTGAGTGAACAGTGGTTTATGAAGATGGAAGAACTTTGCAAGCCGGCGCTTCAAGTTGTGCAGGAAGGAAGAGTTAAGTTTCATCCAGAGCATTGGGTTAAAACATACGAACACTGGATGACCAATATCCGCGATTGGTGTATCTCTCGCCAACTTTGGTGGGGACATCGAATTCCGGTTTGGTACAACAATACTACAAAAGAAATTTATTGCGATGTTATTCCGCCGAAAGATATTGAGAACTGGCATCAGGATGATGATGTACTTGATACATGGGCGTCCAGCTGGCTTTGGGCACAAGATGTTTTTACTAGCGAGAGCGATCAGAAATATTATTATCCAACCGATTTACTTGTTACAGCTCCCGATATTATTTTCTTCTGGGTTGCGCGTATGATCATTGCCGGAATGCATTTTATGGATGAGGTACCATTCAAAGATGTTTACTTCACAAGTCTTGTGCGCGATGAAAAAGGAAGAAAGATGAGCAAGTCGTTAGGCAACTCACCCGATCCGCTTGATCTTATTGAAGAATATGGCGCAGACGCTTTGCGCTTCACAATGACTTACATCGCGCCGCTAGGTCAAGATGTTATGTTCAGTAGTGATATGGTTGAAATCGGTAGAAACTTTGCAAACAAAATGTGGAATGCCGGAAGATTTTTATTGATGAATGCTCAGAACATAAAAATTGATCCGCTGCTTAAACATAAACACATTGATTTTACAGACAAATGGATTACTTCCCGCTTTAATAAAACTATTAAGGATGTAAACGAAGCCCTTGATAAATTTGAAGTGAACGCCGCTTCAAAAATTATTTACAGCTATGTGTGGAATGACTTTTGCGATTGGTATGTAGAACTTGCTAAAAACCGCCTGTATAATGGAAGTGACGAAGTAAAATCGGCGGTTCTTTCACGCGCTATCTCTTTATATGAGGATATGCTAAAACTTGTTCATCCTTTCATGCCGTTTATTTCGGAAGAGATTTGGCAGTTGTTAGATGAGCGTAAGGATGGGCAAAGTATTTCTATTTGTGAATTTCCAAAATTTGACGCAGCATTTGTAGACGAGGCTGCGGAAAAGGAAATTGAGTTTGTACAGGAAGTTGTAACTGCAATTAGAAATATCCGTGGCGAGATGAACATCTCTCCAGCTAAGCCTATTAATGTTTTCTTAAAAAGTACTGCTGTTACGTCTGCGCAAGAAAAATATATTAAATCTCTTGTTAGAATAGATACGCTAACTGTTGACGAGAATTTAGACAAGCCGAAAGCATGTGCATCAGCTGTTGTTAAGGGATGCGATATTTTTATTCCCCTTGAAGGCTTGATTGATCTTACAGTTGAACGAGCTAGAATCGAAAAAGAAATTGCACGTATACTTGGCAGTTTTAACGGTGTACGCAAGAAATTGGAAAACGAAAGTTTTGTTTCTAAAGCACCGGCAGAAGTTATTGAGCGCGAACGGATGAAGATGGCCGATTGGCAAAAGGCGCTGGAGAAACTTCAAACGATACTTGAAGATCTTGAATAAACAAAAAAGGCTTGTGAAAACAAGCCTTTTTTGTTTTTACATAGTATGTTTTTCTCTAAATTGTAAACACAATTGTACAGAGGAGCCATGTTTTTAACTTTATTGTTTGTGACTTTTGCACTGGCTACAATTACTTCCTTTTTGATCGCAAAGTTTTTCGATAAGCCAATTGGAAAAATTCTTAACAGAATAATTGCCGATGAGATTAGCGTGGCGTGGCAGAAATATATTAAGTTCGCAATTTATGTTGTTGGAATCAGCGGAGGTGTCCGCGTTTGGGAATTGGAAAAATACATAGAGCCACAGATGAAAATAGGACCGCGCTTCTATCTAACTAACGAACGCTGGATTCTGGAAATTTATCGAACAATTATTGAGACTTTACAAAGCACCGCATGGATGCTCCTAATATTTTTTCTCTTTGCCATGATTGCATACGTAATTGTAAAAGTATTTGAATTAAAGCAGAACAAAACGGTTAGCTAATTCTGTTTCTTTCATATTTTTTTTAAGCAGCAACGAAAGGCTGACGATGGCATCAAAAACAACTATTGAATTAGACAAACACGATTACATTTCACTTCTAAAACGTATTAAATTTTTCCAAAACACAGTTCAAGAGCTCACAGAAAAAAAACCTCTGCAAAAGCTTTTAGACCAAATTATTTCTGCCAGCAAAAAACTTCTTGATGCCGAAGCGGCTTCTCTTCTTTTGTTCAACAAACAAGAAGGTTATCTCTACTTCCACACTTTGGCCGGAGGAACCGAATCTTCTCTTAAATCAAAAAAAATCTTAATTGGTGAAGGTATTGCCGGCTGGGTTGCCGAAAAGAAGAAGTCGTTAATCATTAACGATTGCTACGGCGATGAACGCTTTAATAAAGAATTTGACGTTTCCTCCGGATTCAAAACAAGAAATATGATTTGTGTTCCGATGATACAAAAAGAAGACTTTGTTGGGGTCATTCAAGTAATTAATAAAAAAAGTGAGGGCGTTTTTTCAAAAGAGGATTTGGATTTGTTTGAAGCACTTGCCGCACAGTGCGCAGTTACTATTGAAAATGCTCGTTTGATAGATGTCGAAATCAAATCCGAGCAAACTAAACACGAAATGGAAACAGCATGGAAGATTCAATCTCATTTTCTTCCTAACAAACTGCCTAGAATTAATAATGTTGAGATGTCAATCCGCCTAAAGCCAGCCAAAGAAATTGGCGGAGATTATTTTAATGTAATTAAGATTAACGAAGAGAACACTCTTTTTTTTATTGCTGATGTTTCGGGCAAAAGCGTTCCGGCAGCTTTAATTGTCTCTACGATTTATAGTTTTCTGCAAATCTATTTTATAGTTCAAAACGATCACTTCGACCCAATTGAAATGGTACAATCGTTTAACAGGTTTTTAATCAACTCTACAACACCGGATAAATTCGCCACTGCGTGGTTCGGCATATTTAATTCTAACTCAAAAACTATGCTAAGTATAAACGCCGGTCATAATCCTTCCTATTTACTTAAAGCAACCGAAAATACCTTAACAAAACTATCCGCCGGCGGCTTAATGCTGGGAAGCATGGATCTCCCATTTTCATCAGAAACTATTCAATTAGAGAAAGATGATTTAGTTTTCTTCTATACTGACGGAATACCGGAAGCGATGAACATAAGCGAAGAGGAATTCGGCGAAGAACGTTTCGAAAATTTGTTAATTGCAAATCGTAATTTAGAACCAAATGATTTATCTAAAACTATTTTTGATGAAGTAAAAAACTACCGTGCCGCCGCAGAACAAAGCGATGACATAACACTCGGAATAATTGAAATACTATAATCATGATACTAGAACACGAACCGACCAAACAAGATATTATAGCAGCACAAGAAAGAATTAAATCACAAATTCATCGTACGCCAATCTTAACATCTTCATTAATTAATAGCATAGTTGGCTGCGAGATTTATTTTAAATGCGAAAACTTTCAGAAAGTGGGTGCATTTAAATTTAGAGGTGCAAGCAACGCAGTTCTTTCTCTCAATAAAGAAGAACTTCAACGAGGTGTTGCTACACATTCATCCGGTAATCATGCAGCGGCCCTTGCATTAGCTGCAAAAATGAAGTCTGTTCCAGCATATATTGTAATGCCCCGAACAGCACCCGAAATAAAGAAAATTGCTGTAGAGGGCTACGGGGCAAAAATAATCTACTGCGAACCGACGCTTCAAGCACGAGAAGAAGCCTTGGCTAAAGTTGTTGATGAAACCGGAGCTACTTTTATTCATCCGTATAATAATTTTTCTGTTATTGCCGGACAAGCAACAAGTGCAAAGGAAATTCTCGAAGAGTTGACTGATCTTGATTACATAATTCCTCCGGTTGGCGGAGGTGGTCTTTCGAGCGGAACTTGCTTGAGTGCAAAATATTTTTCTACAAAAACTAAAGTGATCGGCGCGGAGCCCAAAGGCGCCGACGATGCTTTCAAGTCATTAATCGATAAGAAAATTTATCCCTCTGTAAATCCTAAAACAATTTGTGATGGCTTGTTAACAAGCTTGGGCGATAAAACATATTCTATATTGAACCAAAATTTGGATAAGATTTTAACTGCATCAGATGCAACAATTATCGAAGCTATGAAATTGATTTGGGAGAGAATGAAAATAATTATTGAACCATCCAGCGCAGTTACGCTGGCAGTAGTTTTGGAAAACAAAGAAAAGTTTGCTGGAAAAAAGATTGCTCTCATTCTTTCCGGCGGCAATGTGGATTTAACTAAACTTCCTTGGCTATAAGTTCTTTAATTAAGAGTCCATTTAATTTTTTGTTTGTATGGATCGTTCTTAATCTCATAACCATGACTAGTCGAAACTAGTCTGATTTCTCTTAACTCTTTGTTTGGTAATGCAAACAAACCTTCAACAGAAGATTTATCAGACGAGAAAACACGCAGTTCAATATTATTCCAATCCATTAATGATGTGCTTTGAGCGACTGCAATATGTGGAATAACGGAGTGATCTTTAACTAAAAGTATAATTGGAATTTTTCCACTTTCAATTTGATGCCAGTGTGCACCTTGATAACTTTTTTTCGTTTGATAATCAATCCATTTTCCTTCCGGCAAATAAACTCTTCGTTCAGCATTCTCCTCAAACAAAGGAGCAACAAGCAAATCCTCACCAAACATGTATTCGTCTTCAATAAGCCAAGCAGTTGGATCGTTCGGATATTCAAAGAAAAGAGTGCGAAGCATAGGCCAGCCATTTTCAGAAGCTTTTTTTGATTGGGCATAAATGTATGGCATCAATGAATATTTTAATTCAACAGCTCTTCTAAAATCATTTTCAAATTCTACATCGTAAGTCCATGGTTCACGCGGCGGTTGACCGTGACAACGGGTATGTGAAGTAAGAACTCCAAATGCGAGCCATCTTTTGTATAAATCGCGCGGGGCTGTTTCTACAAATCCACCGACATCATGACTCCAATATGTAAATCCGGATAAACCCAAAGAGAGGCCACCACGAAGTGTTGCCGCCATTGCCGAGTTTGTATTTTCTGCATCACCACCCCAGTGAAGAGGATAGCGCTGGCTTCCAGCCCAAGCACTCCTCCCCCAGATAATATTCTCGCCGGTTATGTCTTTAGTAATTTCACTCACAGCTTTGTTATAACGTAAGGGATAAAGATTATGCTCGTAAAATCCGGTACGTCCGGAAGCATAAATTCCATGAAGCGGTGCATCTTCGCCAAAATCAGCTTTAATCGCACCTACACCTAACTTCAATAAATTTCCTAAAAGACCTTGATAATATTTAACAGCTTTCGGATTGCTGAAATCAATCACTGCATCTTCATAAGGAAGTACACCACCTTCGTTTTTAACTATGAACCCGGAATCAACCAATGTTTTGTATATCGGATTCTTACTTGAAAAATATGTCATTTGCCAAAGACTGATCTTGAAACCTTGCTTATCTAAATCGGAAATCATTTTGGCTTCATCATTAAAACGGGATTTTGAAAATTTGTAATCGCACTGCCAATCAGTTTCGAACCAACCGGTATCTAAATGAAGAACATCGCTTGGAATTTTGTGATCTCTCAACTTGTTTGCTACTTCTCGAACTTCATCTTCAGCTTTATATGTTATGCGACTCATCCATAAACCAAATGACCAAAGCGGAGGAACCGGGCTTCGTCCTGTAATTGCAGTGTACTCAGAGAGAATTTCTTTTGGTTCACCGACAAACAGAAAAAGATCGAGTATTTCATCGCCGGTAAAAATGAGATTCGATTGATCATATGAGTGACCAAAATCGAAAGTTACCGGTGTGCTGGTATGAACAAACATTCCGTAACCATTGCTGCTTAAGAAAAATGGAATTGGTTTGTACATACGTGTGTTCTGAACTCCATTCGCATCACGAGTATAGAGAATTACTTTTTGTCCTCGTTTATTTAGGCGGGTAAACGATTCTCCGCAGCCATAAATTTTTTCATCATAAGAAAGTTGAAAACTGGCGGCTGTAGTTCGGCCTAAATCACTTGAACGGCGAATAAATGAAAATGGAATGTGCGGTGTGAAAGATTTTGAATCGTTTATGTTGTTGGTACGTGTTAACAATTCTCCTTTTGAATCATAAAACTCAATATGCCACGGTGATTTTATGATTTTCAATATTCCATATTCGCTTTTATAAACAACAACACTATCGTTTTGAATCACTTTCCACGTGTTGTCTTTTGGCACTTCTCCTACAAGCATAGGCGATGGCTGATTATCAAATGGAACCGCGCGCGTTGAAAACCGGATTCTAACTGTTCTCGGAGAAACAAAGCTTACTTCAATCGGCAATATTGGATTTTCATCAAACGCGGAAGCAGGAAACTCATTACTCTTGGATGGAATGAATCGAAGGTCAATTTTGTTAAATGAGAGACTCGGCTGCCTTACGAACCTTCGCCATTCTAAAGAACCAGCTCCGGTAGTTACGTTAAATCCGCTTATTCTGTTGCCAACAAAGTAAGTTGATTCCAGCTTTTGAAAATCCACGCTTACATCAACTTGATCGCCAATATTTTGGGCTAATATACATTTACAAAGAGTTAAACCAATCAGAGCTGTTAAGTAAACGAAACCTTTCTTGCGCATAAATTCTCCTAACTTAAAACAGTAAATCATTTGGTGAATATTTCAATTGCCTTACCCAAACACTCAACTTCAATAGGTGTAGATTCCATCAATTGCCCATCAGGTGTAAGAAGTTTGTTTGGCTCAGTTTCTATTTTTATGTTCTTAGCTTTGAAGCATTCAACCTCTTTCATCTTTACATGATCGCCGGTGAAAATTTGGGGTAGTGCTTGTAAAAGTCTAATTCTGGTGACTTTATTCAACAATGTTATATCAAGCAATCCGTCATCAAGAACAGCCGACGGAGCCATTAAGAAATCCTTTCCCGTGTAACGCGTGTTTGATATTTCCGCAAAAACATTTTCTCTTTCGTAAATCTTTCCATCTATTTCAATTTTTAGCTTATATGCTTTCAAAGAAATAGTTCTGTATAAAACTCCTAGAATATATGAAAGATGCCCAAGAGCTCTTAACTTAAAAGCTGTTTTAGCTACATCAGTTACAAAACCAAATCCTAGTATGTTTATAAAATAAAATTGTTTGTTGTTAGTTTTGAATAATCCGACATCAACCATTTTTGTTTTGCCAAGTGCTACTATTTTAACAGCTTCCGCCAGTTTGTCCGGATGCAGATCAAGATCGCGCGCAAACGCATTTCCTCTTCCTATTGGAATTACACCAATAGGAATTCGTTTAACTGATTTGTTTTCGAAGTATCCGTTAACAGTCTCGAACAAAGTTCCGTCGCCGCCGGAAATAACAAGAGCATCGTACTTAGTGAAATCTAAATCTTTTACCAATTCTGTTCCGTGACCGGCATATTTAGTTTCAACTGCTTCATAGCTAATATTATTTTTATCTAACTCATTTTTTATCAAAGAAAAATATTTTGCGCCTTGCCCGCCGTGCGACGCCGGATTGTTCAGATAGAATACTTTCATTCAGCTCCTTATTCTGAAAAATGATTAATCACTTTTGCAACATGTTCTTCGCAAACTTTGCAAAACGGTTTTGTTCCTTTGCTGAACATCAAGCAATCAAGCATAGAGCGATACATTCCCTTAGAAGAATAACCGGCTCCTTCAAACACTCCAACTTTACTCCAATACTTACTTTTCATGAGATACTGATCAACTTCATCGCTGTGAAGTTTGTCTTTAGTATTGTATTCATTTTGTACAGCATCAACTTCCTTTTGAGGAATGCGGGCACGTTTTAACTCGGCAATTTTCTTGTTTAATTCTCTCCTTTCTTTTTGCCATGTTAAATCCATCTTATCATAGTTTTCTTTTTCCCATTGAGTCGGCACATCAATTCCGGCAGATAAATATTCTTTCCATTTCACATTCTTGGGGTCAAGCGCACGTGTTATGTTTGGTTCTACCGGTTCGAGTCCGACTGTATAAAATTCATTATAGGCTACATCGCTTGTATAATATTCATCAGCTAATCCGCCGAATGAATGACCAAACTCATGCAAGAAGATGTATGGAGAGAATTGATTATCAGAAACAAAAGTGCAGTAGAAATTATAGATTCCGCCGCCGCCGTAGCGTGGTGAGTTGCACATTATATAGATGGCATCGTAAGGAACATGGGCCGCGAGGTCGCGCATAGATTTATTGTCTTCCGTTAAAACATAACGCTCCGAACCTAATGAGTAAAATGTAGTACTTAGAGTTGTGTTCTTATAGATGTTTGCGCCCGGTTCATCAATGCCGCTTTCTTCCGATGCTTTGAAAACTCCATAAATATTGAATTTGTCTTTGTTCTTCTTAAATGGCTCTTGACTGATTAAAAGATTGGTATAACGTTTTAAATCCTTTTCGAATTTTTTCTGATCATTTGCAGAATAACCGTCGCCTAATATTACAACATCAACTTTAGCGTGCGGGTCGCCGCTTATATGCGATTTGTAAACCTTAACTGCCTTATCCTTCACATTGTCTTTTATGATATATAAATCTGCTGGATCAATTTCGGTTGTGAATACTTCGTTCAGTTTATTCTGCTTATCCCGTTTCTCCAGCACAAATCTAATTTTGTCTTTGGGAGATGGAATGATTGCGCTTTCGTGGTATGTACGCTTGATTCCCCTGGAGGCTTCATCACTTGTTTGGTATTCTTTGAAATAGCTGTCGAATCCGATCGAGTAAATTAGTTTGTCGGAAGCGGCATCATAAATCTTGTAGTAGTATGCACCATTATTAAAATTATCAATCAAGTTTTTTGTGCTGCCCGCCCAAATCCCATATTGGTAAATATGATCAACAGTTACAATCTCCGTGGAAGAATCTCCAATATGGAAATAATCAATGCGCATTGTCTGATCAACAAAATAATTACTATACTGAACTGGTTGAGCCAATGCAGTTCCAGCCAAAAACATAGCCCAAAGAACCAAGAATTTTCCAAATTTCATTTTCTGCTTCCTTTTGTTTTAATCAAAATTAAGAAAAGCTGTGAACCAAACACAAAAACCGGCAAAAGATTTACCCATGCATAGAGAGAATGAAATCTTTATTTTGTACGCGTAAATAAACGGATTAAATGTTTAGAAAAATCGAAATATATATGCTCGTTTTGCTTCCGCTTGTTTTGTTCGGACAAGACGATTCCCGTTTTAAAATTGCGCGTGTTAAATATAACGGTGGCGGTGATTGGTACAATGATCCTTCTGCAGAAGTTAACTTGCTCAAATTTGTTGCGCAGAATACAAACATCAAAACAAATCCCAAGTATGAGTTTGTTGATTTATCTACCGGAAACATTTTTGCTTATCCGTTCTTATTCATCACCGGCCATGGGAACATAGTTTTTTCTGATGCAGAAGCCAAAAATCTTAGATCGTATCTAGAAAATGGAGGTTTTCTTTATGTTGACGATGATTATGGACTCGACAAAGCATTTCGGCGTGAAATGAAAAAAGTTTTTCCGGAAAAAGATTTGCTAGAACTTCCCTTTAGTTACGGACTTTATAATTGCATGTTTGATTTTCGAACCGGTCCCCCAAAAACACATGAACATGATAAGAATCCGCCGCGCGGTTATGGTTTATTTGTCGATAAACGGCTTTGTGTTTACTACACCCTTGAAAGCAATCCCAGCGATGGCTGGGCCGATCCGGAAATTCATAAAGATCCGCCCGAAAAACGGGAAGAAGCGCTCCGCTTCGGAACAAACATAATTGTTTGGGCGTTAATGAACTGAAATTTTTTATTACGAAAAGTGAATGAATAGCTACTTACAAGAAATACATAATAAGCTTCGCACAGTTGTAGAAAGGGAAAAGCGCAGAGATGGTTTAAACAAATTATTTGTTTGGATTACTGCTTTGTGCTCTGGATTGTTTCTGTTTGTTGCTATTGAGACTTTATTTAATCTCGACAGCACAGCGCGAACAATTTTGTTTTTTGTATGGATTTCACTTTCGATTATATATTTACTTACAGCAATTGTTTATCCAATTACTAAGGATTTCTATTCTTACCTAAAACCAAATTTTGTAGAAACTGCAAAAAAAGTCGGGCAGCACTTTCCGGAGATTAAAGATGAGCTCGCAAATGCTATTCAACTGTTAGAACAAGCCGGCACTAACCACTCCAGTCAGTTGGTTGAAGCCGCATTTAAACGAATCTACGAAAAGAGTTTGAATATTAATTTTACATCAATTGTAGATTTTACCAAGACAAAGAAATTGCTCAAACTTTCCGCCGGCGTACTTGTTTTTACACTCATTTCATTATTTCTAATTCCCGGATTAAACTCTGCCGTTTATCGCTTGTTTAATTATGAAAAAGACTTCTCTGCTCCTCCGGCATTTATTTTTAAAATTACTCCAGGGAACAAAGAAATTACTAAGGGGGACAATGTATTTATAAAAATACAGATCGTTGGTAAGCAGCAAGAAAATTTAATTCTCTATACAAAATCTACCGAACAGTCGGAACCATCTGAAATCAAACTCATCCAAGATTCACTTGGATATTTTACAAATGAATTAGTTTCTCTGAAAAGCTCTACCGATTATTACGCAGAAGCCGGTGGTTTAACCAGCGATACTTACAAAATATCTGTTCTTAACCGCCCAATTGTCACTTCGTTTGGATTAACAATTATACCACCATCATATTCCGGGCAACCGGCAACAACTCAAAAGGATAATGGAAATGTTTCCGCTCTGCCGGGAAGCAAAATAAAACTAGGGATTTCCTCTTCGCGCGAACTCAAAAAAGCGTCAATTGCTTTTAGCGACAGCAGCAGCAAGCAAATGAAAGTTAACTACACAAACGCTTCTTCTGAATTTTATGTCGAGAAAGAGGTTAATTATCAAATAATCATAACCGATGCGCAGAACATTTCTAATTCGAATCCTATTTCTTATTCAATAAAAACCATATCGGATTTATCCCCCTCTATTGAACTGCTTTCCCCAACAGTCAATATTACGCTGGGAAACGAAACTAAAATTTCTCTTATCTCAAAAATCAGCGATGATTATGGTTTTACGCTAATGAATCTTAATTACCGGCTTTCAGCTTCAAAGTATAGACAAGCAACCGAAGAGTACACTAAAGTGCCCATTACAATTTCAAAAGAAAAGAAGGAAGATGAGATTTACTTTGTGTGGGATTTAGCCCCACTTTATTTAGCCGAAGGCGAAGCCTTAACTTTCTTTTTAGAAGTATTCGATAACGATGTTGTGCGCGGTCCAAAATCTGCCAGAACAGAAACTCTTACCATAACAGTTCCATCATTAGAGCAGATTTTAGCCAAATCCGAAGATGCTCAGGAGAACTCGGTTAAAGAATTAACCGAAACTCTTAAAGAAGCGGAAAAGCTCCAGCAAGAAATGAAGAAAATAAGCGACGATATGAAGCTTAACAACAAAGAAATTTCTTGGCAGGAAAAGGAACGCGTAGAAAAAGTCGCTGAAAAGTTTAAAGAGATTGGAGAAAAGGTTGAAGATATCTCCCAGAAATTATCCGACATGCAAAAAGATTTAATGAAGAACAATCTTCTTTCACAGGAGACCCTTGAAAAGTACAATGAATTACAAGAGTTGATGAACAAGCTTGATAGTAACGAGTTGAAGGATGCTCTAAAACGGCTTAACGATTCTTTGAAAAACATGATGCGCGATAATGTTCAAATGTCGATGGATGAGATGAAAGCCAACGAAGAGTATTTTAAGAAAAGTATTGAGCGAACTCTAAATTTGCTAAAAAGAATTCAAGCCGAGCAAAAAGTTGATGAGTTGATTAAGCGAACGGAGGATATTTCTGAAAAGCTAGATGATCTGAAAAAACAGACCGATCAAAGTAATCTAAACGATTCTCAAAAACGGAACGAACTTGCTCAAAAACAAAAAGATGTTTCCGAGAGTCTGGAGAAACTGAATGAAGCAATGAAAGAAACTCAAGACAAAATGAATGAGCTAAAGGATATGCCGAAAGATGAAATGCAGAAACTTTCTGAAGAGTTCGATAAGCAAAACAATGAAGAGCTTTCTGAAGAAGCGATGAAAGATCTGCAGAAAATGATGAAACAGTCTGCCATGCAGAATCAGCAGAAACTTTCCGGCAATATGAAAAACATGAAACAGCAGATGAAAAATATGCAGTCGGCTATGCAGCAGATGAATCAAACGAAGACGTTTTTTGATATGGCAAAGATTCTGAACGATCTTCTTGATCTTTCCAAGCAGCAGGAAAACTTAAAAAATAAAACTGAGCAGTTGAGTCCTTACTCTCAAGAGTTTAACAAAGCCGCACGCGAACAGAACGAAATTCAAAACAGTCTGAGCAAAGTATTACAAAATCTTAGCTCTCTTTCACAAAAGACTTTTGCCGTTACACCGGAAATGGGGAAGGCTTTAGGAAGCGCCTATTCTGAAATGCAGCAAGCAGTTTCAATCATGCAGTCTGCAAGTGCCGGACTAGCCTCACGCAACCAAACCAATGCAATGGCACAATTGAACGATGCTGCCAGCATGCTCAAAGGTGGTATGGACCAGATGATGCAAGGGGGACAAAGCGGCGGAATGATGAATATGATGCAACAGCTTCAGCAAATGTCGCAGCAGCAGATGAGTTTGAATCAGCTAACGCAAATGATGAACCAAGGCAAGCTATCGCAAGAGATGATGAGCCAGATGCAGAGGTTAGCTCAGCAGCAGGAAGCGATACGGAAATCATTAGAGCAGCTTAATCAAGAAGCTAAACAATCCGGGCAGTCAAAACGGATGGCATCGAATCTCGAAAAGATTTTGAGCGAAATGAAGGAAGTGGTAACAAATTTGCAATCGGAAAAAGTAGACGACGCATTAATCAAGCAGCAAGAGAAAATACTTTCAAAGCTAATTGACGCCCAGCGCTCCGTAAATGAACGTGATTATGAGAAAGATAGAAAATCTGAATCGGGACAGAATACCGCGCGGAACACTCCGCCGGAGTTAATGCTTTCTACTGAAGAGGGTAAAAACAAACTTCGTGATGAGTTGCAGAAAGCTATTCGCGAAGGTTACAAAAAAGATTATGAAGATTTGATTAGGAAATATTTCGAGGCTTTACAAAACAAATAGAGACGCATTTTAATGCGTCTCTATTCTTATCGATCAATCAATCCCACTTTAAATATTTAGAATCTCCTAGCAATTCTTGAATTCTGCGCTGAACAATTTCACCCTTAACTTGTTTTCGTGCTTGAAGGGACTCTTTTAAGTCTTGAAGACGTTTTTCCAGTCGTTTTACTTCCTCTTGTTTTTGTTCTTCACGGATGTTGAATAATACGCCGAGCACACCAGACAAATCGTTTTTGATTTTTTCTTTGGCATTTGAATCGGCATCCTTGTACTTCAAAGCTAACAACTCGACATCGATTTCCAGTTCGGCTTGTTTTTTAGCTTTTTCCTTTTGTTCTTTTAGTGTTTCCTCATAATTGTTTAGCGATTTACCAGTAGCCAAACTTGGCCCAAGCGTCCAACTACCGTTAAATCTGTAAGAATGGGATGCTTCTCTTAGTAGTTGAAAATATTTGTTCTTGTTTAGTTTCTTGATTTCCGCAAGTTTTTCTTTTACTTCAGCTGAAAGATTTTTCAATAATTTGTCTTCTTCTTCTTTGCTCATCTCTTTCCCCTGGAGGGTATAAGCTTGGGCAAGTTCTGAATACAAGCTTTCTGTTTGTCCAAGTGAATAACCGGAACTCTGCGGCAAAATTGTTTTTCCTCCGAATAACAACACGATCAAAAGTAAAAATATTTTCTGTTTCATTTCATCTCCTTTATTTGATTAAAATTTATCGGCTTGTTTTTCCAGCAATTGAAGTCGTTCATCAATTATTTTAAGTTGATTACTCCATTCGTCATTATTAATCACTTCGATTTTGTCTTGTATGTTTTCAATTTGCGAATCAATTTTTGTTCCTTCCCAATCAAGCAGCTCGCTGGACACCGTTTTAACGGGATTTTGTTTGGGAGTTATTAATGAAACAACTATTGCAACTACTGCCAGTCCGCTAATTACTGCAAACTTTGTTTTAATTGAGAATTCTTTATTCTTAATCCAGATATGTTTTAGAGAGAACTTTCTGTTTGGCCTTATTGCATTACTAATCATCATGTCAAATTTCGAATCAAGAATGTCCTCAGCTAATTCATCTTTGCTAGTTTCTAAAAGACTTTTTTCGTTTCGAATCAGAGCCGAACATTTTGTGCATTGCTCAACATGCTTATTCCAAAACTCCATTCTTTCTTTGGGCAAACCTTGTTCTATATAGAGCCAAGTCTCATTTTCAAAATCTTTGCAAATCAAATCTTTGTTATTAATCATTTTCTCTTCCTAAAGCTTTCTTAATCTTTTTTACCGAATAATTCATGTGCGAAAGCACTGTGTTTATTGGTTCGTTTGTTGTAGCCGATATTTCCTTGAATGTCATTCCACTGTAAATTCGTAACAGAAAAACTTCTTTTTGCTTTGAAGAAAGATTATCAACAGCTCTCTTAATCATTGTTGTGCTTTCGCTTTTCACAAGCTCAATATGCGGGTTGCTTTCGCTTCTTAGTTCATCCGGCTCAAGATCTATAACCACTTCATCACGTTTTCTTTTTCTCAGATTATCCATTGCGGCATTGTGCGCAATCGAAAAAAGCCAAGAAGAGAACTTTTGTTGCTCGTTATATTTTTTGATTCCTTTCCAAGTTTTTATCAGCGTTTCTTGGAACAAGTCTTCCGCTTGAGTTCTCTCTCCGCTCAACTTAAACAGATAAGAAAACAACTGCCGCCGGTATATTTGTATTAGCGGACCGAAAGCCGAAGCATCTCCGTTTCGACACTTATTTATAAAAATCTGTTCTTGAGTTGTGCTCATAAAACTCTATTTTCTAATACGGTAAACGTGACAATTATATTTTTATTGTGTTGTTTCAAAAACTATTTTAGCAACTAATCTGGATGCTCCATTGTTGTACAGTTATACCTCAACGGGGTTGCACCAAATTATGAATTTATTGTAATTACAACCGCTTATTTTTATTAATCGAATTAACTGGAGAAAATTTCATGGATATGTTTTTAACGCCAGAACTTTGGGTTGCATTATTAACTTTAACTGCGCTCGAAATTGTGCTGGGAATAGATAACATAATTTTTATTTCCATCCTTGCTGGAAAACTGCCCCGAGATCAGCAGAAAAATGCGCGGCTCACCGGTTTAGCTCTTGCAATGCTAACTCGAGTTGCACTTCTCTTCTCACTTAGTTTGATAATGAAGCTTACCGCGCCTTTATTTACAATTCTCTCACAAGAAATTTCTGGACGGGATCTTATACTTATAGTTGGCGGTTTATTTCTGCTTGCGAAAAGCACGCACGAAATACATTCGAAACTTGAAGGCGAAGAAGGAACTTCTTCCAAGCGTGTTGGTCCATCTTTCATTGGGGTAATTATTCAAATCGCTTTGCTGGATATTGTTTTTTCTTTAGACTCTGTGATTACGGCCATTGGTATGGTAAGTCATTTGGGAGTTATGATTGCTGCCGTAATTATCGCGGTTATTTTTATGATGTTTTTCTCCGGCTCTATAAGCGGTTTTGTAGAAAAACATCCAACAATAAAAATTTTAGCGCTTAGCTTTCTTTTGCTTATCGGTGTTACTTTAATAGCAGAAGGTTTCGATCAGCATATTTCAAAAGGATATATCTACTTCGCAATGGCATTCTCGGTTTTTGTAGAAATGCTAAACTTGAAAATGCGTGGAAAATCTAAACCGGTTAAACTTCACGAAGAATACGTTAAAGAAAAATAGTTTTACTGGCGGGATTTCTTAAGTTCAAAACGGATTACACCCGGCTCGGAACCTTCTCCGACAAAGGTGAATCCGTTTTTCTTTAATACTTTCTGTGATGGAAAACCATCGGTCAGTGTTTCTGCAATGACCATATCAACGTTTGGCTGGCTGAACGACCATTCCATTAAGCCCGCAACCGCTTCTGACGCATATCCTTTTCTCTGATGGTTTTCTATTATTGAATAACCGGTTTCAATTGTCTTGGCTTCATCCGGTTTTCCTTTGAAGCCAATATTCCCAATTGCTTCCCGCTTTCCTCCATCAACTAAAATTATGTACCACATTCCGTAATCCAACGCATCCGGATTATTCTCGGCATAGTTCAAAAAGAATTCGGCCGAAGCAGCATCGTTTAATGGCGGCGGCCAGTTATTCAGAACTTCGGCGTTGAGAAGTGTTGATATCTCTTGTTTATTAAAAACTTCTGCGCGTGCTAATTCAAGACTTCCGCATACTAGTTCAAGCCTTTTTGTTTTTACAATTGTACTCACTCGATTCCTTAAAAAATTGGTTCGTGATTATCTAAGTTTAGTAAATATAATTTATACTTTTCGAGCACAGCCTTTCGCTCCTCTTCGGTTCTTCTAGCTGGACTGAAGCCAACAAAAGGTGGAAGGGTCTGCATCCCAACAAAGTATAACATTCCATGATTTATATGATAAAGAATTGTCTCTAAGTTTCCATTTTTGCCGGATGGCCCGTAAGCTGCTTCGGGTCCACCTGTTGTTAGACAGCAAAAAGTTTTTTTGTTTTTAAATGTTCCGGAATCGTAAACTCCTTTTCCGGCTCCATAAGAAAAACCCATTGCGAAAACTCTATCTACCCAGCCCTTAAGTATTGCGGGTAAAGAAAACCACCAGAGCGGGAAATTGAAAATTACCAGATCGGCATTTAAAAGCTTTTCCATTTCCACTTTTACTTCATCAACGAACAAATTATTGTTGTAGGCGTTAACTTGTTCAAGCTGATATTTAAAAAATTCTTTGTTATTCACATCGGCAAAATCATGCGCTCCACCTACCGGATTAAATTTCATCGAATATAAATCAGAAACTACTACTTCGTCTCCACGTTGACGAAAATAATCAACAGCTTCGTTTTTTAATGATGTGCAAAAAGATTTCTCTTCCGGATGCGCGTGAATTATAAATACATTCATATTGATCTCTTTCTTATTTTGCGGTTGAAAGGTAATTAGATTCTAATTCTATTCTATGAGGTAACATGAAATATTTCTTATTCGTTCTACTTTTCTGCTCTTTAATAAATGCACAGAGTATTGAGCCGACACAGATAGATCAGCAAATTATATCACTCTCTTTTAATGAAAACTTCAGTCAAGCTATAAAGTTATCTCAAGAACAAATAAACAAAAACCCCAATTCTCCCAAGTATTACTATTATATAATCAATGCTAAAATACTCGAGTATTATCAGAAAGTTGCAGAACTTTCTCAGGAAAAACGGGACGAAGAAAGAAAGGCTCTAAATAGCGAGATAATAAAATACTGCGAAAATATTGTTGATAAATTTGAAGACGCTTCATTAAATACCGAAAATAAATTTTACTTTTCCACCATTTACGGTTTTCTAGCGAGAGTTTATGGAGTTGATGGTTCTTGGTGGAGTGCTTTCAGAACGGGGCTAAAAGCAAAGGCATTAGCAGAAGAAGTAATTAAAGCTAACCCCAGTTTTTACGATTCATATCTGGTTATCGGAATGCTAAACTATTACTCCGATAGACTAAGTGGTGTTGCCGGATTTATTGCGGGCGCACTTGGTTTCTCCGGCGATAGAGAAAAAGGGCTAACACAACTACGGTTAGCTTACGAAAAAGGATCAATCACATTTGGACTTGCGGCTCAAACACTTATTGAAGTTTACTCAAATCTGGAAGACAATGAATCCGCTGCTGTTCCGGTTTTTGAAAACTTTCTAAAAAGATTTCCGGAAAACAAAAGAACATTAAATGCTTACTGCCAAGAATTATTAAGCATTTGGGATCTTAAAAAAGTTGAATCTATTATTAAGAGTGATAGACAGAATTTGGTTAGCGAATTTGTCCGCGCAAGGTTCTATGATATGCGCGGCGAATCGTCGCTAGCGATTAAATTTGCAGAAGCGGCAATTGCCGATGAGAAACACCAGCCGCGTGGAGCCGCTGGTTCTTCCCGCTACATAATAGTTTACAACGCATGGCTAACAGGGGATAACGCCCGAGTAAAAAAACACTTGCCGGAATTAAACGAAAGATCATTGGAAAGTTTCAATCTATCTAAAAAGTACGAAAAAGAAAGCAAGTGGCTGCACGAATTGATCGTTCAGATTGCCCTTGGGAAAAATCTAGGTGAATTTGAATCTTACACTAAATCAGCTCCCGATTTTCGCTATGCAAAAGAACTCATTGATCAATACAATTATTTGATTGGTTCATATTACTACAAAAACAACACGCTGGATAAGGCCGAGTTATGGTTCAAAAAATCTGTTCCCTCTTCAAACGAACGCGAAAGGAATACCGCTGTAAAATATCTTATGGAAATTTATCTTAAAAGTACTGTGGATAAATCCAAAGCCAAATACCTTGTAGACGTTATTGATGATATTGATAATGATAGATTGAGTTATAGGGCAAGAGATTTAGAAAAGAAGTATAATCTTTAAAAAGAGAGTCACACCTAGCTCCGCTCGATGTGACTCGTTTTCAAAACTACTTGTTTGAATGGAAGGCGACTTTATTTCCTTCGCTATCTATGAATGTTGCCATGTAACCAATTTCTTCTGTAATTAACTGTCTGGGCATTAATATTTTTCCACCCGCCTCTTCTATCTTTGAAAGCGGAATTGCTAAATCCGGATTTGCATTTAAATAAATAACAGAGCCGTTAGCGTTTGGAATACAACCCTCTCCTTTAACAAGCGCGCCGCCTACACCCTCGCCTTCCATCGGAAAGAAAGCCATATCGTACCCGCCCATGTTCATTTGGTACATGGAGTCGTAACCCATAACTTCGGTATAAAATTTTACTGCTCGCTCCATATCCGTTACCGGAATTTCAAACCAGTTTAAAACATTTGCCATAGCTTTGCCCTTCAGTTTAGTTATTGAGATGTACAGTACTAACAGTTTTCTGAAAAGAGAAGTTCAGCAACAAAAACTGTTAACTTTTATTTCTCTTGAAAATAACAAACCGTTTTCCATATTCAATAGGTTCGGTATGTTGGCCAACAGCCAGTCTTTTTAAAACACGATTGATTTGCGCCGGATAAAGAAGTACATCCTTTTTGCCAATAAATCCGTTAGTAGTCTTCGAGGAATCGCATGAGTATTTTATCGCCAGTTCACCAAAGTCAATTCCTTCGTTCAGTTTTTTTACTACAACAACGGCGCTATCGTATGTATCGCATACTATTTGCGATAACATTAAGCAGCAAGGATCCTCATACTGGATTTTGACTTTTTGAACAAACCAGATGCTAACCGGTTTATTTTCAAGTCTAGCCGGTTCATACTTCCACTTTTTAACCGAGTTGATCGCGAGGGAATCCCAATCTGGCAGTCCACTTCCACTCAGAAGAATAGCTTTGGCTACTTTTCCTTTTTCATCAACAAGCATTCGGATTACTAAACGAAATTCCAGATCAATTATTCTCTGTGGGACTTGGGGCAGCTCGGTTTGTTCTAAAAGGACAGGAAAACTTGAATTTGTTTCTTCGACTTGATACGATGAACACCCCATTAATAAAACCACGTAAAACAAAACAGCTAACTTTTTCATAACGCACCCCGTTTTTTGAGTGATTAGAAAATGGTTTTGCTTTCTTCTCTCTCTTTAGGAGTTACCGTATAAAATATTTCCTACAGTGGAAATGTAAGTGGATTTTTTATCAAATACGATTCATTTCGCTTTATCGAAAGCTTTAAGAATGTGTCTTCCCCTTGCTTTTATTGCGGGAGCCCCGTTAATCATTTGTTTTTCCACTTCATCGCTAACGCTCTTTATTAACTTTTTATCTTTCAAAGCAAAATCGGCTAGCGTTTGCATGCACATCACTTTTACAATTATGCTTTCCTGTTCATTAAGCCATTTGTAAAGTTGCGCGGAAGCAATCTTTGTTTCTTTTGGAGTGAGTTTTAGTAATCCTAGCATTGATGCAATGTGCCAGACCACTTCTTTTTGATTAAATGCTTTTAGATTCTTAAGAATAGTCGTTTTTCTTTGTTGAATATATTGAGGAAACTTGTGCGCAACCTTTTCCACTGCATCTGCACAGCGAGCACGTATTACTTTGTCTTCATGAAATATACCGTTGAAAACTTCCTCGAATAATTCGGGATCGCTTGTAACAAGCTCTACAACTTCGTTTGCTTTGCCAATAGAGCGAAGATCATTTCCTTTCAGTAAATCATAAATGGTAAGCATTTATTTCTCAACAACTGTTATCTCATCACCAACTCTTATCTTTCCGCTTCCTTCGTGCAATAGATTCATTCCAAAATTAACTTTATTACCAACAGTTCTATAAAAAGAAAGAGTCCGAAGCGGCTCGTCAGACTTTTGGGCTGTGTTTTGATCTATTGTTGTTACAACACATCTGCTGCAAGGTTTTACGCCATAAAAGATTAAGTCGCTGATAGCAAATTTTTTCATTTCATCCTCTTCAAAAGGAGTTCCTCCGGTGAATACAAAATTTGGGCGAAATCGGTTCATCGGAATTTTTTCTTGCAGCTTTGAGTTGAGATCATCAAGTGATGCTTGACCGATAATTAGAAATGGGTAACCATCCGACAAGCTTGTGATTTCGCTGTTCTTGGAATATTTATTATCCACTGGTCTTCTCGTTTCATCCGACATAAACACAAGTTTGCATTTAATGTTTAGGGCTTGACTAAACCATTCATCCGCAATTGTATTCACTTGATGGAGTTCTACTTTATCTTCCCAAACTACCGAATCGATTTTTTTTCCGGTTGATTCATTAATTCCCACGCTGAACTGATCGGTGTTTTTAATGTTACGGAAAAACAAAGTGTCTTTGGAAAGATCAACTTTTATTAACGCCATTTGCGGGTGTGTTCTTTGCGTAAGAAACTTACCCTTAAAATCAACCAGCATCCAGCGGCGGTCATATTTTAATCCCCGATCTGTAACTTCCGCCTCTTTAACGGATATTCCGCCCAAAGACTTTATAGGATAAATAAAAATCTCACTTAACTTTTTCATCAATCCTTCTTAATTAAATTGTTTTGGAATAGCTTAAAAATTCTCTTGTATTCATCTGTCCAACTGCTTGG
The DNA here is from genome assembly GCA_041675645.1 of Melioribacteraceae bacterium. GTDB lineage: Bacteria > Bacteroidota > Ignavibacteria > Ignavibacteriales > Melioribacteraceae > Stygiobacter. The sequence goes on along the minus strand of JBAYTN010000006.1, from coordinate 15,624 downwards.
CTCTACAAAGCCATGGCTTTCAACCGGGTAAACGGCAAGCTCCCAATTGTCTTTGCCAAGCTCAATTAATTTTTGAGATAGTCTAACAACATCTTGAAAATGAACATTATCATCAACCATTCCGTGACAAATTAAAAGCGCTCCTTTTAATCCATCTGCATAATAAATTGGAGAGCTTTTTTTGTACGCTATACTGTCGAGCTGTGGAATATTCAATATGTTAGCAGTGTAACCATGATTGTAGTGTGCCCAATCCGTTACCGGACGAAGTGCCGCACCGGCCGCAAAAATATTGGGTTCTTTGAACATTGCCATTAATGTTATAAATCCTCCGTACGAGCCACCATACAAACCGATTCTTTTGGAATCAATTCCATGATTTTCAATTAAGTATTTTGCGCCATCGACATTATCGGATAAATCTTTGCCACCCATGTTTCGGTAAATATCTGTTCTCCATTTTCTGCCATAACCAGAGCTTGCACGGTAATCAATATCAAGAACAGTGTAGCCATTATCAACCAGTAGATTATTAAACATGTACTCGCGGAAATATTCACTCCACCACTTATGTGCGTTTTGCAAATATCCCGCACCGTGCACAAAGATAACGGCGGCTTTATTCGATTTTGATTTTTCCGGTTTATAAAGTCTGGCGTAAACATCTTCTCCATCGCTTGCTTTAAAAGTAATTACACTTGGCTCTCTCCATTTGTAAGAATTAAATTCGGCTGATGTTGAATTTGTAATCTGTTTTGGAATCGCGCCGGTTTTGTTATCCATTAAGTATAATTCCCATGGCTTGTTTGAATAAGAATAGCGCAATGCTATCTTGGTCTCGTCTGGTGACAACATAACATCGTTGTTTCCTGTAAGAGAGGTAATTTTCTCCGCTTTGCCTCCATCAACAGATAATTTGTAAAAGTGTCTTTCGCCAGGATGAACTTCGCTTGTGGTTATATAAAAATATTTTCCATTGTTGGAACGCTGAACTTCGTGTACTTCATATTTTCCGCTTGTTAATTGTTTTCTTTCGCCACTATCAACATTAAGAGTATATAAGTGTGAGTACCCGGTTTCTTCTGACTGGAAATAAATCCGTTTACTATCATCCAGCCATCCTATACTCGCATTTCCCCACCCAATATTCGGTCCGCCGATCCATGCTTCGTCGTGCTGTCTTTCCAAGCATTTAATTTTTCCGGATGAAAGCTCAAGCGAAGCAATCCATCTGTCTTTACTGTCCTGAGACCGTACAACAATTATTCCGTTTTTTCCATTTTGTGAATAGATTGGTCCCGAAAATGAAACATCTCTTGCTTTTTCTTTTTTGATTTCTTTCTTTGCCGAATCTTTCAGCGTTATATATTCGATTAAATATTCAGGTTTGTCAAAAATTCCCGGGAGCGATTTAATATCAACAAAGTAAACCGAGTCTCGTTTTATATCATAAATTCCTAACTCGTAAGTTGTTTGCTCAACTCCAACATTTGTTCGAGCCGGTATATCTTGAGTATAGCCGGTTTCCGTTACATAGTTTGGAACAATGGTTGATTTAGAATTCTTTGGTGATTTATCCAATCGAAAGGTTACATAGTTCTCGTCCGGCGAAAGCATAATCATATTTACATTTTTCTCTTGTACGTAAATTTCTTTAGGCCGTTTAACTGAGAATTGCTTCATTAATTTTTCTTGTGCTTCTTTGTTATGCTTTCTTTTCCGGAGAACCTCAAACAAGCTAAGTTCTTGCTGTTTTAAATATTTTTCGGCTTCACTTATTTGTTCTCCTTGTTCATTTCTTTTGGCGCCTTTCCTAAAGTCGGTTATCTGATTAGTTTCGCCGTTTTGCAAATTCCACGAAAACAGGTTTCCGTTAAATGTGTAAATGATTTTTTTTTCATCAAACGAAAACCGCGGATTTGATTCTCTCTCATTAGTGTTGGTGATTTGCTTGTGCGTTTGGCCTTTAATATCGAAAAGAAAAATGTCTCCATTTTTTTCGAATAATTTTTTCGATTTGGCCTTGTTATATACACCATACTGTGGCACTAGCGCTTTTCTTTCTTCAAGCGATAGCGCTCTGATTTTCTCCTCTTTTATAGAATAACTGAACAGGGAATCATTCATAGCAAAGTATCTGTTCCAGTTGAAATATATTTTTGAGCCGTCTTCGCTCCAATAAATGCCGCTCGGCGAAGTTCCAATCCACTTTGGCTCTCGCATAATATTTTCAATTGTTAGCTTAAATTCAGTCGCCGAGTTTTGAGCAACTACTTGTATGGCAATTAGACAAAAAACTAAAATTATTGTTTTTCTCATATGTCGCGATTCTTTCGGTTGATTGTTAATTGAGAACTTTTATTTGTTTTAAAATTTTTCTCGGAATTTTATCCCGAAGCTTTGCCGCTTTCTCGAAACTAGACGCCTCAACATTAAAAGCAAAGAAGTAAACATTCCCTTTGTTTTCAACATATCCAACTAGCCATGCAATCCAGACACCATCTTCCTTGGTTCCCGTACCGGTTTTAAACTTCATTCTGGAGTTTTTGTACTTTTCCTCCGGAAGAATGCTCTTAACAATATCAACCGTTCTATTGGCAAAAGAAAGTTTATAATCATAAAATCTCTTCATGAAGGCTACTTGTTCTTCAGCAGAAATTTTAAGTGAATTATCCAGCCAATACATATCCACTTTATCGCCTATTAAACAGTTGCCATAACCCATGTCTTTCAAATATTTGGCGGATTTTTCCCGCCCTAATCGTCTCGCCACTTCTTGATAATAAGGAACACACGATACTTTAATTGCCGATGCAAGTGTGTTGTCTTGATTCCACTCTTTTCTCCACCGCTTTACACCATCCCACTTAATCACAAAATTCTCGTCCGGAATTACACCGGATTCAATTCCAAAAAGAGAATTTGGAATTTTAAACGTTGAAGCTGGAGTAAATCTTTCTGCCGCACGCGGTTGATTATATCTATAATATTTTTCTTTTGTTTTATCGTAAATAATCATTGCCCCGATATTCTTGCCAAATAGTTTGGCTGTTTTAACCGAATCCCAGACTTGTGCTTTTGTGAATGAAAAAGCACAAACCAATAGAATTAATAATATTTTTTTCATTTATAGCCTTTAATAAAAATTGAAAAATCTTTAGGTACTGCCTTGCTCAAATAAAGATTGAAATATTTGTTACTGAAAATCAAATTACTGTTTTCCGGGATTGTAGGCTCTGGAAATGGTTTACCGAATGTACCGGCATGACCAAACGGCGATTTATCTTTCTTTTGAATAAGAAAATAAACTTTGTTGTACCAACGCCAATATGACGGCGATAATTCTTCCTGTCTGACCGAATAGTTTCTAAAAATCCAGTTCGACCAAAATTCCATTCCATGTCTTGCTACTATAAGAGTTCCTTCATCTTGTGGTAATTTTTTTTTCATTTTAGTCATTTCTGCATACAACGTTTTGTTCATGTTTGAATAATTATTTCTAACAGAATTGTAAATCGTCGAGAGCAATAAAACTGCGCTTACTATCAACAGAATGTTTTTCCTTTTATTAATTGTTCCGGTTTCTCTGTGTATAAACGCCAGCAAGGGTAGCGCTGTTAAATACGAAATGAAATAAAGTCTTTGTGCTGTCTCCAGTCCCAGAAAAGGTGATGCTAAGAAAAGAGAGAGTACAATCATCGTTAGAATAAATGATCTGAGTTTCGTTTCAATTAGTTTGAATTTTGTGAAATAAGTAAACAGTGAGGCCAGAGCTACCGTGTTAACCAGTAATATAGTTATAAGATCAAGTGGAGATATAACCGGTTCGCCAATAAATAAATAGCTAATAACCGGGTCTCTCATAATTTTTTGAGGCGCTTCTATCAAAGATATAAGACGCCAATGATTAATTAAATTAACTATTAAAATTGTTGCCATACCGAAAAATGCTATTATCAAAAGAGCCATGTAAAGTTTTTTCCAATTGAACCGAATAACAGTCGAAATTATTAGATCGACGATAATGATTGTTATTGCCACTGCTATGCATCCGTAATGCGTTACTGCCGTAAGAATAAAAAAGAGTGCGACCATTAAAATATTTTTGATGTTATTTTTTTCGTGTACTTTCAAAATCCAGTAAACCATAGAAAAGAGCCATAGTAATCCGAGCGAGTTCTTCTGGAATTCGGAGATTAGCATAAAAAAAGAGACATACAAAACCGAGACTGACGCAATTATAATTTTAGGCAAAAGTCTTTCTTCATTGCCCAATATTTTTTTCGAAATATAATAGGCGGGTAGCATTGAGAGTGTTGGAACAACAGAATCGAATGTTCGCACAGCAAAATCAATAGCTGCATTTAAGTCCATTAAACCAAGCTTAAATGGAACAAGCGCAATTGCTGCTTCCAACCAAAAAACCAATGGAAAATCTCGATAAACAAGATTGCCCGGTTCAAAGATATTTCTCACAACAACCAAGTAGTAAGCGCCATTACCGCCGGGAATAAATTCTGTACTGTAGTTTATCTTCAACCGTATAAGTGATGAAACGAAAATGATGATAAATAGCGCCCACCATTCTCGCTTATCTAATTGTGTTTTTTTTGTGCTGCTTCTATCCATTTATTGACTTGTCAATTTGTATAAACTCAACTGGTGCGCCATTATCAATAATAAACGCAACCGTTATTCCCTCCGAGGGACTATTCGGCTCTATTAATATCTCCCTCCCCGCTATCGCCTCTTCAAGATTATCTACTTCGAACGCTACATGAGGAACCGATTGTACAAGTTTGTTTACGGGCGAATCTTCTTCGTAACGCATCCATTCAATTTTATATGGACTTGTATCGTAGCCCGCAACATAAACTTTGAATTTTTCTAGATAAACTTCCCCTTCATGTTTTTCTTTGGTGGGTATTCCCAAATGATGGTAACGAAGTTCCGATAGATTCATATTTTTCCAACACATGATTGTATCGAAAAATATGGAATCTTCTGATAGTTAAGAAACCTAATGATAAAAGGTTTTCTATTTCCCTTTAAATCCTTTCATGTAATTTTTAGTGAATTCACTCAAGACGAGTTTTCCGCTGATCTCGGCTCGTTCCTCAAGAAGCGAGTCCCAATTTTCTGTTCCCTCCCAAAAGACTTTTTTCATTTCGGAAATTGCTTCCGGACTGCAAGACGATATTTTTTTTGCAAGTGCTGAAACTGCTTCATCAAGATCGCGCTTGTTGGCAAAAACTTTCGTAAACAAACCAGCTTGTTTTGCCCAAAATGCATCGTGCCATTCTGCATCAATAGACATAGTAATAAAATTTGTCTTGCCGATTTTTCTTTCCACCGCTGGACCAACAACAAAGGGACCTAAACCAAGAGCTAGATCGCCCAACCTAATTGAAGCATCGTTTGTTGCTAAAGTGTAGTCTGCGGCTGCGGCTATTCCAACTCCACCGCCTACTGCCTTTGCGTGAACGCGGGCAATTATAAATTTTGGGCACTTTCTCATCGCATTAAGCAATAACGAAAAGTTCATAAAATATTCTTTGCCGGTTTTATAGTCTTTTATTTCCAACATTTCATCGAACGAAGCGCCGGCACAAAAAGATTTATCTCCTTCGCTTCTAATTACAATTACGTGGGCACTTTTATCTTCTGAGCATTTATTTATTGAACTGGTTAGTTCTTTGAGCATTCTGCTCGGCAAGGAATTACTTTGAGGGTGAGAAAAACTTATCGAGGCCACTCCTCCGATGTTGCTGACAGAAACTCTACCGGATTTATCCATAGTACAGTCTCCTTAATCATTTTACATTCCACTAACTATATACTCTAAGTCTTCAATTTTGTCAATCAAAAAATCGGGTTGCTGGTTTCGTAGAAATTCTTTACTTCTATAGCCATAAGTTACTGCGCAATTATTAGCGCCTGCTTCTTTACCGCAAACTATATCCATTTCGGTATCTCCCACTATTAATGTATTGTGCGGCTTAACTTTTAGATCATCACAGATTTTTAGAAGCGGTTCCGGAGAAGGTTTATGAGCTATTCCGGGGCGCCTTCCCATCACATAATCAAAATGATTAATTAATTCGAAGTGGGAAAGAAGTAGTTCCGCCTGGTCCTGTCCTTTTGTTGTTAATAACGATGTAAATATATTTTTTCTTTTCAAGATGGGGAGGATATCTCTTACGCCGGGATATACATAGGATGAGTCCAGGTAATCGAAATAGTGAGATTTATAAATATTTATAAACTTCTCAAAATCCGGCACCGCAAAACCAAACTCCCGGAAAATATCTTCGAAGTGCCAGCCAATTTTATCGTAAAATTTATCTTCCGGAATTTCAGCTTCAACTCCAACTTCGCGCAATGCATACAAAGTGGTTTTGTAAATTGTTTCGTGCGAAGAAATCAAAGTTCCATCAAGATCAAAAACTACTAGAGAAATGTCCATTATTCTCAAAAATTATTTTGAAATTATTGCCAAGCGCCTAGAACTATTCCGAACAGCAAAAAAACTATTAAATGATAACCGCCATCAACAAGAACAAGCCTCAGCGATTTTCCTTCCAGCAGAGCATTGATGGTCATAGTAGTTAACGTAAATCCAAACCAGCACAAAAACCCAATACGCATTCCTTCGGTTACGGTTGTGGCATTAACATAAATCATTATGCGTGCAAGTGAATATGCTATTACTATATATCCTATAAAAGAAATACCGTACTTTTTTAGAGGCTTAGAATCTTTTCCGATTTCCTCTTCTGTTTTTTCCATTGAGTCAAGCCACATTTTACCTAACAAAAACGGACTGTACCAAAAGTAACTAGCTGTCATTGCAATAAGTCCGCACGTAAGTACGGCTAGATAATTTACACCTACTTCTAAGGTCATTAATTCACTCCATTCTTCGTTGTGGTTAACAACCCCCTTTAATTAAGCCGCTACAAATTAGTCTAATCTTTATAAATTTTTACTATCGGTGCGGAGCCATTTATAATATATCCGCGGAACATACCTTCGGTATTGAAAGGCATTGCGACATTTCCGTCTTTATCAATCGCAATTACGCCACCGGTTCCGCCAAGCTTTGCAAGCTTAATATTAATTACTTCGCTTGCAGCTTGATCCAGCGAATAATTTTTGTATTCAATCAATGAGGAAATATCTTTAGCTACGCCTAGCCGAATAAAATACTCTCCATGTCCCGTTGCAGAAACAGCACAAGTGTTATTGTTGGCGTAAGTACCGGCACCAATAATTGGGGCGTCCCCAACACGTCCAAACTTTTTCATCATCATACCGCCGGTAGATGTACCCGCAGCAAGATTACCGCTTTTATCAAGCGCAACACAGCCAACTGTTCCATGCTTTTTATCTTGCGCTTCTTTGATTTTTAGATATTGCATCCAGCGTTCTTCTGTAATGAAATATTTATTATCGACAAGTTCATAATTGTTTTGCTTAGCAAATTCTTCAGCACCGTCACCAATCATCATTACGTGTGGCGATTTTTCCATTACAAGCCGAGCCAGATTAATTGGATTTTTAATATGCTTAACTCCAGCAACCGCTCCCGCCATTAAAGTTTTGCCTTCCATAATAGATGCATCAAGTTCGGCTTCTCCTTTTTCTGTAAGAACAGCACCCTTGCCGGCATTAAACAATGGGGAGTCTTCCATAATATTGATTGCAGCGTTAACAGCATCAAGCGATGTTCCGCCGGTTTCTAAAATTTTATATCCCGCAGAAAGAGCTTCGTTAAGTTTTACTGTGTAAGCCGCTTCTTTTTCCGGCGGCATGTTTTTCTTTAGAATTGTCCCCGCACCGCCATGAATTACTAAGCCGAATTTTTGTGTTTGAGCAGTGGAATTAACAAACAAGAGGTGAAACAATAACAAAAAAGCCAAGACGGCAAGATTCCGCTTATACGCACACACTTAACACTCCGCTAAATAATTACAAATGAAGTTATTCCGTACTTAACTGAAAATCAATTAAAGATTAATATCACAACAAAAAATTAATGCTTCTTTTCACGGTATATTTTATTTTGCCATCAACAAATTCCCCAAGGGGTGTTATGAAAAAGATTTGTTTGTTCGCCTTCACGCTCGTTGTTTTTTTATTCCTCACAAATATGTCCTTCTCGCAAAGCAAGAAAAAGAAAAGCGAAGAAGAGGTTTATAAATTCGAAATAGTTCATCAAGTAAAAACGACGCCGGTAAAGAACCAAGCCAAGACCGGAACATGTTGGTCTTTTGCAACAACATCTTTTATTGAAACCGAACTTTTGAGAATGGGTAAGGGAGAGCACATTTTATCTTCGATGTGGTTTGTGCGCTACGCTTATCCGGAAAAAGCGCAGAGATATGTTCGCTATTCCGGCACAACTAGTTTCAGCGTTGGCGGACAAGCGCACGACGTAATGAATGTAATTCGCGAAAAGGGATTTATCCCGGAAGAGAACTATAAGGGTATGAACATTGGCGAAGAGGAACATAACCATGGCGAAATGGCTGATGTTCTCGAAAGTATTGTGAATGCAGTAAAGAAAAACAAAGGTGGCAAAATTACTCCACGCTGGCAGGAGGTTTTTGAATCTACACTAAATATATATCTAGGAACACCGCCATTTGAATTTAATTATCTAGGAAGAACATTCACGCCAAAAAGTTTTAGAGATTCGCTCGGTTTTAATCCCAAGGACTATATCGAGTTTACTTCGTACACTCATCACCCGCTCTATTCAAAAATAGATCTTGAAATTCCGGACAACTGGAGTCACGACAAATACTACAATATTCCTGTTAACGAAATGATTGCTTTAATAGATACTGCTTTAGCAAAAGGATACTCTGTTCTTTGGGATGGAGATACTAGTGAGAAAAATTTTGACCGCAAGAAAGGGCTTGCAATTGTTCCGCAAGAAGAAGCTCCGGAAGTTGTAAGTGAAGATTCAGACGAAAAGAAAGTTGAAGAACCGGTAAAAGAAAAATTTATCACACAAGAAATGCGTCAAGAAACGTTTGATAATCAAACCACAACCGATGACCACTTAATGCACATTACCGGACGCGCGAAAGATCAGCGAGGTTATAATTTTTATTATGTTAAAAATTCTTGGGGTACCAAAGATAAAAAGTATGACGGCTACTGGTACATGAGTGAAATTTATGCGCGATTAAAAACCGTTGCTGTAATGGTTCACAAAGACGCAATTCCCGGTTGGTTAAGCTACAAATTGAAAAATGCTAATTGAAGTTTGAGCGTTGCTCAAACTTCTTTCAGCCACAATCCTTCCGGTGTTCCAATAACTCCAGCGTCTACTGCTGCGGCTGAAGCTTTTTGAGAAGAAGTAAATGCTTTCGCTTTTTCAATATCACGAACTTTGAAAAAAACAGTTACTATGTTTGGCTCAAACGCATTGCGCATAATTTGGAGATCGTAAAAGCCGGCTTCTTCTTGTATGTCTTCGTGAGATTTGAAAACGGCTAACCATTTTTCAAAATCTTCAACTTTATGTTTTACTAAAAGGTAATTCATTACTTCGTTCCTTTCTAAGCTATTGCCAGTTTTTTAATTATTACAGCGTAAAAAGTTTCAGTTGCAATGGTAAGCGAAAGAACAAACAAGAACAGCGCAATAATAGGAACCGGATTTCCGGTTAAAACAAAACTGCCCGTTTTGAACCAGCCGTCACGCATCAGAACTAAAAAAGCCCAGTTGCTCATTAAGAACATCCAAACGGCGGGAACAAAAGCAACAACCCAAGCATATTTGAACTTAGCAGTTTTGTAAAGCCATACAGTAATTCCAATTAGCGCAAGCGCGGCAAGCATTTGGTTGCAAGCTCCGAAGATACTCCAGAAAACTTTCCAAGCTGGAATTGGATTTCCCGCTGCATCGTTCATTGTAGAAGTTACAAAAAGAAGCGGAACTAGAATCGAAATACCGGTAGCAAAATATCTCCCGGATTTTGTTTTCCAGCCGGTTAATTCCTCTACAATGTAGCGGCATAAACGTGTGCAGACATCAAGAGTATCATAAACAAAGGTAGTAAACGCCATTAAGCCAAATGAAATTCCGAGCGCGGCGGGTATTCCAATTAGTTGAACAAACTGACCAATTCCAGAAGCATAAATAAAATTTGGAGAAGCTTTTATAAGCGCGCTGTCTTTTGCGAGAATCATAACACATGCAAGAGAAACAACGGCAACCATTCCTTCGAGAAGCATCATTCCATAGCCAACAACTTTTGCATCACTTTCTTTTGCAAGTTGTTTTGATGTTGTGCCGGATCCAACTAACGAGTGAAATCCCGAACAAGCACCGCAAGCTACTGTTATGAACAAAACCGGAAACATCGGAAACCAGAAATTGCCCACATTACTTTGTGAAACTGTAAATGCCGGATATTGAATTGTAAAACCGCCAAAGATTAATCCGATTGCGGCGGCGGCTAAAGCTGCATAAAGAAAATATCCGCCTAGATGCCCGCGCGGCTGCAGTAAAACCCAAACCGGAATGATTGAAGCAATAAAACAGTAAAGAAGAATAAATCCATTCCAAATTTTTTGTGTATCGTGCAAAGACCATCCAAACCAAGAGCTTATATCAAACGGAATATATGGACCAATCCAAATAGCAATTCCTACTAGTGGAAGAAAAATTACAGTGGCTAACGTTAGCGAGAGTTTAGTTTTCTTAAGAAGAATTCCCATGATAACCGGAAGAATCAAATAAAGAAGTGACGATGTTGCGATTGCGCCGCCGCCCACTTTATCGCCGTTTTCAAGCGTTATCGTTCCAACAAACGAGCTTGACGTAACATCCGTGAACGCGACAATTACATACACAAGCGTAACCCAAATAAAGATCATGAATAAAATCCATGCGCGCTTGGAAACGTTAACGCGAACTACTTCCGTAATTGATTTTGCTTTATAGCGGATTGACGCTACGATAGAGCCCATATCGTGAACGCCGCCGATGAATATTGAGCCAAGCACGATCCATATTAACGCGGGAACCCATCCGAATAACACTCCCGCTATAATTGGGCCGGTAATTGGACCCGCTGCAGCTATTGCAGAAAAATGCTGTCCCATCAAAAATTTTGATTCTGCGGGAACGAAATCCACTCCATCGTTAATACTTACAGCGGGAGTTTGTGTTTTATCATTTAGATCAAAAACTTTTTTTGCTAGGAATGAGCCGTAAACTTTGTAAAAGAAAATAAATATTAGAGCGGCACCGGCAACTATGAAAAGAATATTCATATTATTCTCATGGAATGGTTTTGTTAAAAACAAAATAAGGGTTTACATGATAAAGAGAAAACTTCTCTAAAGCGAAAGCTTACTTTATCATCTTCTTCAGTTTATCAATCTCGTCTCTCAGCATCGCGGCGCGTTCAAATTCCAAATCTTTAGCGGCGGCGAGCATTTCTTCCGTCATCTGTTCCAGCAAGTCTTTACGCTGGTCATCGCTCATATATCTAATAACCGGCTCTGCAACTTTGCTAAACGCTTCTTCTTGTTTTTCATGTTCTTTCTTTCGCACATCGGCAATCGAAGTCGAATTCATGATTTCTTCAACACTCTTGAAAATCGTCATAGGTGTAATATTGTTAGCTTCGTTGTACTCTTGCTGAAGTTTTCTTCTGCGGTTAGTCTCTTCAATCGTCTTGCGCATAGATTCGGTAATCTTATCAGCATACATTATTACTCTGCCGTTTACATTACGCGCGGTTCTTCCGGCAGTTTGCATCAGCGAGCGCTCGCTACGCAGAAATCCTTCTTTATCCGCATCAATAATTCCAACCAAAGAAACTTCAGGCAAATCCAAACCTTCGCGAAGCAAGTTTACGCCAACTAGTACATCAAACCCGCCGATACGTAAATCGCGGATGATTTCAACGCGCTCAAGCGCATCAACTTCGCTGTGTATGTAACGCACTTTGATTTTCAGTTTATCTAGATAATCTGTTAAATCTTCCGCCATTTTTTTTGTCAGCGTTGTAACAAGAATACGTTCTTTAAGAATAACTCGTTTGCGTATTTCGCCAATGAGATCATCAATCTGTCCCTTAATTGGACGAACTTCAATTTCGGGATCGAGCAATCCGGTTGGTCGAATTACTTGCTCAACAAAAGCACCTTGAGATTGCTCTAGTTCATAATTAGCCGGTGTTGCGCTAACATAGATTACTTGGTTTGTCATCCCTTGAAATTCCTCAAACTTGAGCGGACGGTTATCCATTGCACTCTCCAAGCGGAATCCATGTTCAACTAAAACTTCTTTGCGGGATCGGTCGCCGGCATACATTGCGCGCACTTGGGAAACTGTTACGTGGCTTTCATCTATTATTAATAAATAATCTTTCGGAAAGTAATCGAACAAGCAGAATGGTCGTGAGCCGGGCGGACGTGCATCCATGTGGCGGGAATAATTTTCAATTCCGCTGCAATAGCCAATCTCGCGCATCATTTCCAAATCATATTTAGTGCGCTGCTCAAGCCTCTGCGCTTCAACATATTTTTCTTGGCTCCAAAAATAACGCAACCGTTCCTTAAGTTCTTCCTCAATAGTTTGTATTGCTCTGTTAACTTGATCTCTTGTTGTAACAAAATATTTTGCCGGATAAATTGGAATGTTTTCCACTTGCTTAATTACATCGCCGGTAATGGAATCGATGATAGAAAGCCGTTCAATCTCATCGCCCCAAAATTCTATTCGCACAGCTTCTTCGTACTGATAAGCCGGAATAACTTCCACAACATCGCCGCGTGCGCGGAAAGTGCCGCGTGTAAAATCTGCATCGTTGCGCGTAAAGTAAATATCAATAAGATTACGCAAAAGCTTTCTGCGCTCAATTGTTTGTCCTTTGCGCAGAAATAAAATCTGCCGGGCGTATTCTTCCGGCGCGCCGATACCGTAAATACAGCTTACACTTGCAATGATTATTACATCGCTTCTTCCCTCTATCAAGGAAGTTGTTGCTTTCAAGCGAAGCCGGTCAATCTCTTCATTCACTGCAAAATCTTTTTCAATATACAGATCGCGCTTAACAACATAAGCTTCCGGCTGATAGTAATCATAGTAGCTGATGAAAAACTCAACCGCGTTATTGGGGAAAAATGCTTTGAATTCCGAATAAAGCTGAGCAGCTAAGGTTTTATTGTGAGAAATAATTAAGGTTGGCCGATTATATTCTTTAATAACATTCGACATTGTGTAGGTCTTGCCGCTTCCGGTAACACCCAGCAAAACTTGATGCTTATCTCCCCGCTTTAATCCTTCCAACAATTCTTGTATTGCGCGCGGTTGGTCACCCGAGGGCTGGTAGCTTGAAACTAATTCGAAATTTCCCATAAAGACTTTCTCTAATTCAACTTCCAAAATAACTATAGCAGAGGAATTTTGCGGAAAATATTTTGTGCCATTTCTAAGTATTGCCCTATTAAATTATTAATTTTGCGCATTCAATTTCATTCCAACAAGTAATCACGAGGTTATTTTGAAAAAACTAACTGCTTTAGTCCTGATAATCATATCACTTTCTGTTTCTGCGCAAACTGCAGACACTGTAAAAAGCAGCTGGGTTCCTTCTTTTGTAACAAGCGTAGGAATTAATCAAATCGCATTCAGCAACTGGGTAAAAGGTGGCGAAAATTCTATCGCATGGACGCTGATGGGAGATTTTCATTATGATAAACCAAGCAAAGAATGGTCATTTAAAAACTCAATAAAGGCCACCTACGGAAGATCGAAAATTGGCGGAGCTACTTATAGAACCACTGATAACGACTTGTACATTGAAAACGTCGCTTCATACGATCTGGGATGGGCTGCAAGTCCATTTATTTCTAACTCAATAAGAACACAGCTTGCGAGTGGTTTTGACTATAAAGTTATCCCGGAAGTTGAAATTGCAAACTTCTTCGATCCCGGTTATATAACTCAAACAATCGGTTTTACTTATGATAAATATCCAAATATAATTACTCGCCTAGGTCTTGGTTTTCAAGAAATAATTACAAACAAGTTTACTCAGTACTCGGATGATCCGGACACAAAGAACGAAGTAGAGAAATTTAAGTTCGAGACTGGTATTGAATCCGTAACCGACGTTGATTACAAACTAGAAGAGAATATCGTTTTCAAAAGCAAGATTCGACTTTTCTCTCAATTCAAAAGTTTGGATGTTTGGGATGTTCGCTGGGATAATATAATCGCCGCTAAGGTAACCAAGTATATTTCCGTAAATTTTGGCTACTTACTTGTATATGAAAAAGCGCAATCAGCAACGACACAAATTAAGGAAGGCTTGCAAATTGGTTTTGTTTATAACGTATTATAATTCCCGGAAGACAAATGACGATTAAAGAGAAACAAGACGCGATTGTAAAAGAGTTTGAGCAGTTTACCGACTGGGAAGAAAAATATACACGCATTATAGAGCTAGGCAGAAAAATGCCGGCTCTTGATGATTCCTTCAAAACCGAGAAGTACAAACTTAGCGGGTGCCAAAGCCAAGTTTGGATTAACGCTAAGCTTGAAAATGGTAAAATAATTTTTGAAGCCGATAGCGATGCGGCAATTGTGAAGGGATTGATCTCGCTTTTGGTTGACGTTTACTCAAATCAAACACCGGATGAGATTCTAGCTAATCCGCCCGAGTTTGTTAAGAATATTGGTATTGATAATCATCTATCACCAACACGCAAAAACGGACTTGGCGCAATGATGAAACAAATTCAAATGTATGCAGTAGCGTTTAAAGCGATGGCAACTAAAGCGTAAAACGGAAAACGAAAATAAACAGAAGTAATTCTCTTATTTTTTCTTCACTCTACGTTCTTCGTTCTACACTCTACACTGCCTTTAAAGATCCATTCTTATAGGTAGTATCATATTGGGCACACCTTTCCAATGTAAAATGCGTTGGATTGCAAATGCTGTTTCGTTGTGTAAAAATTTATGGTACCACTTTTCCATTCTGAATGCGAGCTTGCCGCTGAACACCATTGAGCGGCGGAATTCCTTGTTCACGTTAACACATAGTTCAGAGCCCGCTTTTACTACATCTGTTCCCGTTTCAATTCTGTAATCTGCTTTCAAACCGAGCCTTCTTGCCAGATCAACATATTTTTCCAACGCATCTTTAATTGATTTTTTATGGTTCTCAACTCCCTCTTCACCCTTAAATAAACCTTGGTCAATAACCGCAACAGAAACAAAAATAAAATTCTTATAGAAATCGGGGAATTGGCGAACGATAGTTAAGAATGTGTGAACGCCAAATCCATTATAACTGTTAACCAGCATGATCGCAGTCATCTCTTTCGGATTAACCGGTTCGTTGTTCGGTTCACCGATAGTTGGAATGTTCGTTAATAGTTCATCAAACTTTTTCTTGTCTGCATTAACTTTTAAATAGTGCTTTCTTATTAAGTAACACAGTCCTATTACGCTTGACGTTATAACTAATGTTAGCCAGCCGCCATCTAAAAATTTTTCAAAAACTGTTATTGTTAATATGGTAGACGAAATAACTAAAGCAATAAGCTGAATAAATAAGTTTTTCAACCACTTTTTTTCTTTTTT
>JBAYTN010000005.1:0-126615 GCA_041675645.1 Melioribacteraceae bacterium | reverse complement strand
AGAAGTTCCAACAGATTACTCGATAAGTAACTATCCCAATCCATTTAATCCAACAACAACGATAAATTACGAATTGCCTAAAGATGGAATGGTAACAATAAAAGTATATGATATTATTGGTAAGGAGGTTGCTACATTGGTAAACGAAGCAAAGAATGCCGGATATTACAAAGTAGATTTTAACGCAAGCAAACTGACAAGCGGTGTTTACATTTGCTCGATACAAGCAAGTGGATTTAATAAATCTATTAAGCTGCTTTTAACAAAGTAGATAGTACAAAGTATTAAGTACTTAGACAGAAAATGCAAGGGGTAATGTTCAAGCAGAGCCGCACCGTACGGTACGGCTCTTAATATCATAATTATTTGCTTGCAAGTTCATCATAAGCTTTTTCAAGATTCATTTTACGCGCACCTTGCCAGCGCTCCTTAAGATGAGCAAAGCCGGGAATTTCTGTCGCGGCAGCAGTATCTTCTTTCGTTTTTCCTTTTTGAATTTCACCATCAACAAACTCCGCGAGCGCGCCAAGATATTTTTGCATCGAAACCAAGTCGTTAACATTTCCGGTTAATAGATCATCGCTAATTGCGTGACCGAAAATGAAAAGTGTGTCTTTTTCAAAATGTTTAATAATCTTTCCAAGTGTTTCGTACCAAGATTTAATAGAGCCGCCCCCGTTGGAATCAATGAAAGGAAAAGTCTGATTGAAAACCAAATCGCCAACGTGAGCAATGTTTGCTTCTTCAAAGTGAATTACTGAATCACCACCGGTATGAGCTGAACCAAAATGGCGTGCTGTTACTTTCTCTTCATCAATATTTTCGCTCCATGTGTTGGTAAATGTAGCTGTAGCATAAGCTTGCGGTTTGGCGGGATCTTTCTTGTCGTTTTTTTCTTGCAGCATTTTACAGTTTTCGTGCGCGACAATTTTACCGGCGTAATCCCTCAAGAAAATATTTCCCGAAGTATGATCGCCATGATGATGTGTGTTGAATAGAATATCAATTTTGCGTGGAGTTTTTTGCTGCAGTGCCGCAATTAAATTTTTTGCCGTTTCGGGATATTGAGAATCAATTACAACAACCCTCTCCTTGGTTGCGTACCAGCCTATTGTTCCGCCTCGCTCTGTAAAAATACCGATGTTATTTCTCAGTTCTTTGAAGTTATATGTCTGCGTCTGAAAATTTGCGAATAGTTTATTCGAACCAAGGAATAGTCCGCCGCTTAAAACCGCACCGGCGCGTAAAAATTCTTTACGGGTAATTTTCATCTTGTTCCCTTTAATTGGTTTTGTGTAGAGAATATTCTTTTGATAATTTACAGCATAACAGTTTTTAGATGCAACTAGTTCTTTATTAATATAGAAAGGATGTTAAATGAAGAAGTTTACACCGCTCCTTTTAGCGTTGATATTAACAGTGTCTGTTTCATTTTCACAAACAACGCAAAAACCGGCAGAGAAAAAACAGTTTATTTATGTTCTTCATCTTGTACCCAAATTTCTTGATCTGAAAAATTGGAGCGATGCGGATAATAAAGCCGTGGGCGAACACTTCGCGCGGCTTCAGAAAATGAAAAAAGAAGGAACTCTTATTCTTGCCGGCAAAACCGATAATTGGGATGAAAAAATGTTCGGCATTGTTGTTTATGAAGCAGAGTCGTTCGAAAAAGCAAAAGAAATTGCCGATTCCGATCCGGCTGTTGCAGCGGGAGTAATGACGGTAGAAACATTTCCTTATAAAGTTGCATTAATGCGGGGAGAAAAACAGAATGAGGTTTGACAAGAATCTGAAATTTATCTTAATACTGATTGTTGGTTTTTCCTTTTTTCTTTCCTCATGTAAAAGTGAGGATCCTGTTGAGCCACAAATTATTCCCGCGCGGGGACAATTAGTTAGTTCAACAAATGGAGGATTATTTACAATTCCGCTACTTCAAGCAATGGTTGGTGGTATTTCCGGCGGAGAGCAGCTTAAAAATAAAATTACATATGATGTTGAATACTATAAACTTGTTTACAGAACAGTTGATTCAAAGGGAAATGTAATTACGGTTTCCGGGGCTTTGTTTCTACCAAAAGGAAAAGCGAATCTCTCTTTAATCAGCGTTCAGCATGGAACACAAACCAAACGATCAAACGCCGGTTCTGTTAATGCGCTTAGTGCTTCTGAAGGATTGGTTGCTGCCGCACTTGGTTATTTTGCATTAGTGCCCGATTATATTGGTCTTGGAGAATCAACTCTAACGCATCCTTATCATGTAGCAAAATCATCCGCCGATCCGGTAATTGATATAATTCGTGCCGGAAAGGATTTTGCCGGCAAAAACAATATCACTTTAAATGGACAGATATTTTTAGCAGGATATTCTGAAGGCGGTTATGTAACTATGGCGGCGCAAAGAGAGATCGAGCTAAATTACAAAAGTGAGTTTCCCCTTACTGCCGTTGCTCCAATGGCGGGTGCGTATGATTTGAACCTTACAGCGAAAAAAATATTGCAGAGTCAGACCTATAATCAACCGGCCTACCTAGCTTATTTTATGGTTGCCTACAATGATGTTTACGGCTGGAATAATCTTAATACATTTTTTAATTCGCCATACGCCGAAAAACTCCCATCGCTTTTCAACGGAAATTATACAACCGATGAGATCAATGCTCAGCTAACAAGCGATGTAACAAAACTAATTAATCAAAACTTCGCGAGCAGCTATTTGGCCGGAACTGAAACTACTCTTACTTCAGCCTTTACAAGTAATAGCTTGCTCAACTGGAAACCAACTGCGCCAATGCGTCTTTATCATGGCGATGCGGATGAGTATGTTCCTTACGAAAATTCTGTGCAAGCCAAGAATTACTTTTTAACGCAAGGTGTTAACGTTGAATTAGTTACAATTCCGGGAGGAAAGCATGTTTCTTCTGCTCTTCCATCAATTGTGGCGGCAATCGAGTGGTTCGGAACTTTAAAGCTTGCAAAACGCACACTTGCATCTAACAACTAACATGTCATGGTTGAAATAAAAAAGAAAGATATTTTAATAAGCGCGGATAAAAGAAAACTGCAGATAAAAGTGATTCATAGCTTTTTAACAGAATCATATTGGTGCAGCGGAATTCCAATTGAAGTTGTGAAAACACAAATCAAGAATTCGTTCTGCGTAGGTGTCTATATTCAAAGAGAGCAAGTTGGTTTTGCTAGAGTTGTTACAGATTATACTTCGCACGCATATCTCTGCGATGTTTTTATTCTCGAGAGCCACCGCGGCAAGGGGCTGTCAAAACTGTTAATGGAATTTGTTTTCAAACATCCTAAATTAAATAAGATTCGTGCTTGGAGGTTATCAACAAAAGATGCCCACGGTTTATATACTAAGTATGGATTTATTCCGGAAACAAATCCGGAACGATTGATGGTTAGAAAAACAAAAGCTTGGTAAGAAGTTCATTTCGAGTTTAGAAGGAATATTAAAATGAAAAAAAAACTTTTACTGACTGTGTTTCTGTTCTCAACAATAATGTTTGCACAAGAAAAGGTAAACGTTACATTAAATGTTGTTTCACCAACGCTGGACGACACCACAAAAATTTATGTTGCCGGAAACTTAAAAGTTTTAGGAAGCTGGCAACCCAACAAAATTTTATTGAATAAAGGCTCTAAAGATATTTGGAGTATAACATTTAGCGTAGATAAAGAAAGTCGACTAGAGTATAAGTTTACAAAAGGAAGTTGGGCAACCGAGGCTTTGGGCAGCGATTCCTCTGTTCCTCAAAACACAGTTGTAATTGCGAAGAAGGATACGACTGTCCTTGCCACAATTTTCAACTGGCGCGATAATTTTAATTTCAAAGTTGCCGGACAAGTAACCGGCAAAGTTTTTTATCACAAAGGATTTGTAATTGATGGATTAAAACCGAGAGACATTTTTGTATGGCTTCCTCCAAGCTATGATGAACAAAAGGAAAAGCGATATCCGGTTTTCTACATGCATGATGGACAAAACTTGATTGATCCGCGTACATCAAGCATGTTTATAGATTGGCAAATTGATGAAGCAGCAGATAGTCTAATCCGCATTGGCGAAGTGGAGCCCTTTATTATTATTGGAATCAATAACACTGATGATAGAGGAACGGAATACAATAATACCGGTTTAGGAAAGCTTTACGAGCGGCTTGTAGTCGAAATAATTAAACCATTCATTGACCAAAACTATAGAACATTACCTGATGCAAAGAATACTGCCGTCGGCGGTTCCTCCATGGGCGGATTAATTTCTATGCTTTTTGCATGGGATTATCCGAACGTATTTTCAAAAGCTGCATGTTTCTCTCCGGCATTTAAATTCACAAACTATAATTACGTAACTATAGTTGCGGAAGACAATTCGCCCAAGAAAGATCTAAAGTTATATATAGATAACGGCGGCGTTGGACTTGAAATGATACTCCTGCCCGGAGTAGATGATATGATAAAGGTACTAAAAGAAAAAGGTTATGAAGAGGGTAAAGATTTACAAGTATTTATTGATCCAAAAGCAGAGCACAACGAAGCAGCGTGGGCAAAAAGAATTTGGCGACCCATCAAATTCTTCTTTGGAAAAGGTAGTAAATGAAAATTTTGGTTGGTTCAAAAAATCCGGTGAAGGTTTCTTCCGTTGAAGAAGCTTTCAAAAATTATTTTCCAAATATTGAAGCGATAGGAATAGAGGTAGCATCCGGAGTTTCTAATCAGCCAATAGGTGATGAGACATTTACCGGTGCAAAAAACCGCGCCTTCGCTCTTAAGCAAATTAATGTTAAACAAAACCTAAATGCCGATTTCTTTGTAGGCATTGAAGGGGGAATTATTAAGTTGTACGAAAAGTGGTTTGCTTTCGGGTGCATGTGTGTTGTTGATAAAGAAGGAAATATTGGCTTTGGTTCTTCTCCGCAATTTGAATTACCTCCCAAAGTTGTTGAAAAACTTTTGAGTGGAATTGAACTCGGTGAAGTGATGGATCAAATTCAAAACGAAGAAAATACCAAGCAAAAACATGGCGCAATTGGTTATTTTACAAATGGAGTTATGAACAGAAAAGAACTTTATATTGAAGGATTGAAGGTTGCTATTGTTCCCTTCCTTCATAAAGAAATGTACTTTAAATAAAACATCTTAATCTTACGCTTGAACTTAATCTTGATCTAATTATGCAAGAAGATCAAGATCATGAGTAAGATTACAATCAAGAAAAAGGAAATGATATGACACTTCAATTTTATCAAGTGGATGCATTCACTTCAAAGTTATTTGGCGGCAATCCGGCAGCGGTTGTGCCGTTGGAAAAATGGCTTGATGATGAAACAATGCAAAACATTGCAATGGAAAATAATTTATCTGAAACCGCTTACTTCGTTAAGGAAGATACACACTACCACATTCGCTGGATGACTCCGGTTGCAGAAGTTAGTTTATGCGGACACGCAACATTAGCCTCGGCTTATGTGATTTTTAATTTTATTGAGAAAGAAGCAACGCAAATTAAGTTTACATCTATGAGCGGCGAATTGATTGTTGACAGAGAAGGAGAAACACTATCGCTTAATTTTCCTTCCAACAAACCAAACAAAATTGATGTAACGGAAACTATTAAATCCGCGTTTGCAAAAGAACCTCTGGAAGTTTTAGAGGGGGGAAACTACATTCTAGCTGTTTATGATGATGAAGAATTTGTGAAAACAATAAATCCAAATTTTGAACTTGTTAAACAAATTCATCCGCATGGAGTTATTATTTCTGCTAAAGGAAGAGAAGTAGACTTCGTCTCCCGCATGTTCGCTCCAAGCGAAGGAATTAACGAAGATCCCGTTACCGGATCTGCTCACACTGTCCTTGTACCATATTGGTCCGAAAAGCTAGGTAAGAAAAATTTTCGTGCGCGTCAAGTTTCAAAACGTATAGGAGAGCTTTGGTGCGAAGATCTCGGTTCTAGAGTCAAAATATCCGGTAAAGCTGTGCTTTATGCCACCGGAAATATATTTTTGGGTTTATAATTAGGTTTTTTCTCTGCATATTAGTCCTAATTGTTTCGGCGCTTTTGTAATTTTTGAGAGGAAAAAGCCGAAGATTTCTCCAGAGACCGAGTCTATATGAATTTTTTTCGTGGTGTGTTACTGCTAATATTAGCAAGCGTTATACTTTCGTGCGACGCACCTCGCCTTAACCCGTTCGATCCTTCCGGCGAAGATTACAAGTTTGCCGATTTTTCCGGGGATGTTTATACCTTCGAACAGCCAAGAGCAGCTATTGCTAATGTTACTGTTATTTGGAAGAATCAAAATGTAACTGCGTTCACCGACTCTCTAGGCAAGTTTTTTGTAGAAGACGTACCAAGAGTTAATGGATGGGTTCGTTTTGAAAAAACCGGCTATTCTAAAGATTCATTATTTATTGATTGGAAAAATCAAAATACCAAACAAGTAGGAACGGTTTTACTATCCTATACTTTTGGTAATATTGATGGGTATGTGAACAACAGCGATCAGCCAAGTCTGCCAATTTCAAACGTAAGAGTTTTTTGGAAAGACCAAAGTGTTGCTGTAGAAACTGAAGCAAGCGGATATTATAAAATTGAGAACGTTCCGATTAGAGGTGGATGGATATATTTTGAAAAGGAAGGTTACAAAACCGATTCCTTATTGGTTGAATGGAAGGCTGGCCTAAAAAATAAACGTGTTGATACAAGAAATCTCCTATACAATATGGGTGATTTAGATGGCTATGTTAAAACTTCAGATTCTCCAAGTCAGCCATTAGGAAAAGTATATGTTCGTTGGAATAAGCTTTCCACGGTTTCCGAAACTGATGATCAAGGTTATTTCAAATTTGCAAACATTCCAATTGAAGACGGGACCCTCTATTTTGAAAAAGATGGCTTTAAAGTAGATTCTCTGATTGTTCAGTGGAAAGATATAAAAAGCAAGCGGATCGAATCATTTATTCTTCAATACTCAAATGGCGACTTAGATGGTTTTGTCCAAACGGAAGATGTGCCCCACCAACCCATACAAAGAGTTTTCGTTCTATGGAAAGGACTGACAACTATTGTAGAAACTGATGACCAAGGCTATTTCAAATTTGCAAATATCCCGATTAAAAACGGGATTCTCTATTTTAAAAAAGATGGTTTTAAATATGATTCACTTGTTGTTGCGTGGAACTCTGGTAAGGTAAAACGGATTAACCCATTTTATCTTGGATACACTCATGGAGATTTGGATGGTTACATTAGAACGATTGATTCTCGCCAACCGGTAGCAAAAGCTTTGGTTCGTTGGGG
Source organism: Melioribacteraceae bacterium (assembly GCA_041675645.1). Taxonomy (GTDB): domain Bacteria; phylum Bacteroidota; class Ignavibacteria; order Ignavibacteriales; family Melioribacteraceae; genus Stygiobacter. Next base: position 119,297 of record JBAYTN010000005.1, on the reverse strand, counting down.
CGCGTTGTCAACAATTGCCGAGACTAACGATGCCGGTTATTTCAAATTCTCCGGCATTCCAATAGAAAGCGGAAGACTTTATGTTGAAAAAGTAGGATTTAACAAAGATTCTCTCGATGTAGTTTGGACAAGCGGTAAAACCAAGCAAGTGGAAAAGTTAATTGAATATAACAGCGGTTCATTTTCCGGTTTTGTTAAAACAGAAAAAACTCCGAGACAAGGAATTGATAAAGTAAAAGTCTTTTGGAAGAATCAAGGGATTCTTCAAGAAACGAAATCTGATGGTTCTTATAGCATTGCCGGAGTACCAACAAATGATGGATATGTTTATTTCGAAAAGACCGGATACTCATCAGATTCGTTGTTAGTTAATTGGGGAACAAAGAACGTAGTAAATAATGAAGAAGTATATCTTAATGCTATTCCACAAATAGATAGTCTTGCTATTTATTCAAGTGTGCAAAATAAATTTGCTGACGAAGCAAAAACACGCATGACTGTTCAAGTAAAAATTTCTGATGCTGAAAATGATGTGGATAGTGTTTTTATCCAGAACAAACAGCTGAATGTTTTTGTGCTTTTGGATTATAATCAGTCAACTAAATATTATCAGCGAGAGTTATCGGTTGTCGACTTAAAGGTTTCTTCTATAGATGAAGCGATAGGAAGAAATTTTGAGATTATAGTCAAAGATCGTTTAGGTAAGAAATTTAATCTTGGTTCCTCGACACTTAAAAGAGTAATTAGACAGGAAATACTAACTTATTTACCCAAAGATGGCGCTGTGGCAAATTCAAATCCAACACTGTCTTGGCAGACGCTTTTGCCTGGATTTAATTTCAAATACTATATTCAAATTTGGACAGACGATCTGCCTCCAACACTAGTTTGGCAAAGTTCTCTGTTTTCGAAAACAGAAATTACATTAACGCCAACAATAAATTTACCGAAAGGTGCATATTTCTGGATCATTTGGTGCGTTGATGATTTTCAGAATCAAGGTTCTTCAAAACCTAATACTTTTAAAGTACAGTAGAGATGCGATAGAAAAGAATGAATACTTTTTTGTTAGAAAATATTAACCACATAAAAAATTTGTCTAAAAGCGAATTTGAGTCTCTATATGAGTTTTCGGAGATACTTAACACGGCAACACGGCAAGATAGTTTGATTGAAGATACAATTGATATTGTGATACAAGTAATAAATGCAGAGAGAGGATTGTTCGTTCGTTATTTTGATTCAACTGATTCTTTCTCAATTATTACTGCGCGTAAAATATCTAACGAAAGCATTACTGATCTTCATCAGTTCTCTTCCGGCATTTTACAGAAAGTTATTAAAGAAAAGAAACCGCTTCTTTATCACGATGTTATGAGCGATCCAAATCTTTCTCAATTTGAAAGCGTTCAGATTCATAGAATAAAATCTGTAATCGGTGTTCCAATTATTCGTGATGAAAAAGTTTGGGGAATAATAATTGCCGATAGCCAGCTTGATAGGCGCGAGTTCACTGAAGAAAATTTATTGTTCCTAAGTTTTTTCTCTAATCTTGTTTCTTTAGCGCTTGATCGGATCATAAAATTAGAAGAGCTTGAAAAAGAAAATCAAATTCTTCTTAATCGCCTTCAGTCTATGGAAAATATTCCGGAGATGGTTGGCATTAGTCAGACTATGAGAAATCTTAGTCAGCTTATTCACCGAGTTGCACAAACAGAAGCTACTGTTTTAATAAGTGGAGAAAGCGGAACTGGAAAAGAGGTTGCAGCTAAAGCAATTCATCATCTAAGTAAAAGAAAAGACAAACCGTTCTTGGCGCAATTCTGCGGATCAATTCCGGATAACCTTCTGGAGAGCGAATTGTTTGGATATAAAAAGGGAGCATTTACCGGCGCAAATACTGATAAACAAGGACTTCTTGAAGCAGCCGACGGCGGAACTTTTTTCCTTGATGAGATTGCAGATATTTCGCAAGCCCTTCAAGCAAAATTATTACGAGTTTTGGAAAACCGAGAGATAATTCGTCTTGGTGATGTGAAAGTAAAAAAAATAGATGTTCGAATTCTTGCGGCAACGAATAAAGACTTGCAGCAGCTTGTAAAAGAGGGCCAGTTCAGAGAAGATTTGTTTTACCGGCTCAATGTTTTCCCAATCAAAATGCCTCCGCTGCGGGAACGCCGTGAAGATATTTCGATTCTCGCTCATTATTTTATTAAGAGAATTGCACAGAAGGAAGTTTCTATTGATCCAATCGCAATAAAGAAAATGGAAAGTTATTTCTGGCCGGGCAACGTGAGACAATTGATGAATATAATTCAGCGCGCTATTATTTTATGTAATGCAGATAAGATACTGCCAGACGATATTGTTCTTGAAGATGAAAAGAGCTTAGAAAATTTTGATGGAACACTTGGAGAATTTGAAGTTCTTCTTCTTAAAAAAAGGCTGGAACAGTTTAACGGAAATAGAACCCTTACTGCGAAATCGTTAGATGTATCTGTACGATGGATTCAGCTCAAGCTTAAGGAGTTGGGTATACAATGATGACCGGTCTGAGCTCCGAGATACTATTTGAAAAATTTCAGATCATCGAAGTGCTTAAGAAAGATGAGCACGCCGCCGTTTTTCTTGCTAACCACATTTACCTCAGTAAGAAAATAATTTTAAAAGTTCTCAACACACAAAAGATTTCTGATCAAGCACTTGTAGAGCGCTTTAAGCGGGAAGCAAAAATTTTAGCACAGCTTGATAGCCCGCATATTATTAAAGTTCTCGATTTCGGTATGTTCAAAGAGTATTTCTATATTTCTTTTGAATACATTGAAGGTGTTTCGCTTCGTAATCTTTTAAAACAACAGCAGATCAGTTTAGAGCAAAAAAATCATCTAATGGTTCAGTTGTTAAAAGGATTAAGCTATGCTCACCAATGCCAAATAATTCATCGCGATATAAAGCCGGAAAACATTTTTGTTGATAACAGTCTCAACCTAAAGATAGGAGATTTTGGATTAGCCCTTTCCGCGGAAGATAACTTTGTTACTAATCCCTATTCTATTGTTGGAACTCCAAGCTACATGAGTCCGGAACAAGTTCGCGGGGCTAAATTAAGTGCTCAAAGCGATTTGTTTTCCGCCGGGATTGTTATTTACGAAATTTTCACCGGCAAGAATCCATTTCTAAAGGAGAATGTAAACTTAACCCTCAATGAAATTATGGCTTTTGATGAGAGCGTAATTTCCAAGGGACTGCTTGATCAAGAACAAAAAATTCAAGACGTGGTTTATCACTTAATTAGAAAGAATCCTAAAGACAGGTACGCAACTGCATTAGAAGCGCTTAACGATCTTGGTATTTCTATTGATCAGCCAACTTTAGTTATTAAAGCAGAAGAACCGTCTCAACAAAAAAATAAAATAAAGGGAATTGCTGCAATAGTTACAATTGTAGTAATTCTATCTGCTTGGGGAATTATTTCCTTTATGGATAAAGCGGATCAACCTTTAGATACTAATACTACTTTACAAAATCCAACTAAACAAGAAAACGAGCCGTTAAATCAAAACGATTCCTCCATCCAAAACAAAGAACATGTTGATACCAGCACTCTTCATAAACCATTAATTGATAAACTTGCTGATTCAAATCAAACACAAAATAATGTTGAACAGAATAGTAACGCTCAGCCGAATAAACCAATAAGGTTTGGTTCTTTTGATATTAGATGTAATGTTGGAACAAAAGTATTTATAGACGGTGAAGAGATTATTACAACTCCAATTGATAAACCAATAAGATTGGAGGAGGGAACGCATACACTAAGGTTGGTTCATCCGGAGTATCCACCTTATACCACTCAGATTGAAATAAAACCTAGCGAAATACTTCCGTTCCGTTTCAATATGGATTCCACGGTTGGGTATATTAGTTGCGATACTCGCCCATCAGGAAAAGTATTTATTAATAACAGCCTTATTGGTTATTCTCCTACAAGATTAGTAAAGGTTCAGCCCGGCGGCATTAATGTGAAGTTGACAAAGGAAGGTTTTAAGGATATTGATACATCCTTTTATGTTAAAGCCGGAGATACAATAAGACTTCATTTGCCTTTTAAAAAATGATGGTATAATAATTGACCACTCAATATAAAAAGTGTTTAGAAAATGAAAATTAGACTATTGCTTATACTTTGTATCTGGGGAGTTGCGCATGTTATTCAAGGTCAGCCCACATGGCAGGTTGCGATTCATAAAATGCCCTATCCGGTTTGGGGCGGGCAGGTGGTCTATGATGTAGCGGCACAGGGAAATAAAGTTTACATATTCGGAGGTTATTCCGATTCACTTCAGCAAACGGTAGACTGGATTCAAGAATACAATGTTGAGAAAGATAGTTGGAAAATTGTAGGGCACATGCTTCAGCCGCGTCAGCAGTTTGTTGCGGATACTTGGAGAGGAATTTCGGTTTATTTTGGGGGCGCACTGGAAACTTCGCTAAGCAAAGCTTCGCTTGAATCTTGGAACTTTATAGAAGGAATAACTCCAGATTCTTTTGATTCTAACATAGACTTTGGAAGATCTTTTTCAACCGGACACATTGTTGGTGATGTTTTATATATAATTGGTGGTTCACCTAATCCAGCAACTGGAAAAATCTCTTATATAACTTCTTATGATCTGGTTTCTAAAAAGGTTTCCATCAAATATGATTATACTTCGGAAGACAAGCCTCGCCAGAGAGCAACCTTTATAGTTGGCGATAATATTTACGTATTTGGCGGAGCTATTAACGGTGTTATCGATAAAATTCAAACATTTAATATCCCCACTCAGAAATTAGGTGATTTATCTGATAAATTATTGCAACCGCGAGCGGGTGGCGCCGCTGTATTTAATCCTACTGCTAAAAGAGGTTTTGTAATTGGCGGATATAACGAAACTAACCCGGCGTTAAATACAGTAGAACAAGTTTTTGTTAATACCGATGGTTCTTTAAGAATTAACAACATCACTCCGCTTAACTATGCAAGAACAAATTTGATGGCGGTTAATTACAAGGGTAGTGTTGTTGCTGTGTTCGGTGGAAAGGACGCAAAGGGAAAAGTTGTTCCATATGTAGAATTTCTTCTTGGGTTAAGTGATGTGAATAATAATTCATTACCAGCAGATTTTAAGCTAAATCAAAATTACCCTAATCCATTTAATCCGAACACCATTATTTCTTACCAGCTCCCTAAAGCAACACAAGTTAGTTTAAAGGTATTTGATGTTCTTGGTAAAGAAATAGCCACATTAGTTAATGAATATAAACAACCGGGCGTTTATCAAACTTCATTCTCAATCAATAAAAATGGAGAGAGTGCCAATTTACCATCCGGAATATATTTTGCTCAGTTGCGTGCAGAAAACACCGTTCAGACAATAAAAATGATATTACTCAAGTGATGAAATATAAAATCCTTATAGCTCTTTTATTCGCAGCGTCATATTCATTTGCACAAGAATCTACTTATTCAAGGATTAAGAAGTTATTCGATGAGTTTGAATATGAAAAGGTTTTACAAGTTTCTAATGATATCGCATCTCAAACTGATATTAACGATTCTCTTAAAGTTGACGTCTATCTAATGAGAGCCGTTTCCTTCTTTTACTTTCAAAACGAAGATCAAACGAAAAAATCTTTTGTAAGTATACTTGAGTTGAAAAATTTGTTCATGCTAGATCCCGACTTGTATAATCCTAGGTTTTATGATTTGTTCGATCAAGTTAAAAGAGAATTTGCGAGGCCGCCGGATAATGAAATTGCAAAGCAAGATTCTTTAGCAAAAATCCCGCAGTTTATTTATGATCAGCAAAAATTATTTAAGCAAGCAGCAGTAAAAAATATTTTAGTGCCGGGATGGGGACAGCTAACCGTTAATCAATCTATTAAGGGATGGATTCTTACAACACTTTCTACTGCAAATCTTGGCTTAATGGCTTACTATGCGTTGGAAACAAATAAAAAAGAGGATGCCTATTTAAAGGAAACTAACAAATCGCTCATCTCTCAAAAATATTCCGATTACAATTCCTCGTATAAAAGTAGAAATCTCTTTATAGTTTCTTATCTGGCGATTTGGCTCTATTCCCAGCTCGATTTACATTTTCTCGGCAACTCACTCTCCGAAACGGAATCGATTAATACAACATCTGTTTCAACCAATAGGGCGGAGCTAAGTTTTTCTTTTCGAATTCCCTTTTGACCGAAGACGCATTTTATGCAGACGCGGCGAAAAATATTCGCACTAAAAAAGAGAGCTTTAATCGTACACCCTTAAAACAAGCAAATTAGCGAACTTATTCGGCTTTACTTTTTGGCACATTCGTTGCAACTATATAGGCACACACACAACGGACTCCGTCCTTAAGATTGGCGAAGGGAAAAAAGTTTTAGAAGGTCCTTCGCCTTCTTCTTTTTAAAGAATTCCAAAACTTACTTAAATTATTTTTCATGAAAACGATGTACTTTTTCTTCCGTTTTCTATTGACCTTATTATTGTCTATATTTCTCTACAAAATTTATCAATAGAAGGGTTTCTTATCAGCGCATGGATTTCAAATCAGAAAAGATAGGCGATATCGGAATTGTTCATGTATACCTTACACGAGCTACATTAGCCAAAGCAGTAAATTTCAAAGAATTTGCAACTGAAATTATCTCTGCCGGAACAAACAAGCTCGTTATAGATTTGAGTATATGTGAATATATTGATTCTACTTTTCTTGGAGCCATGGTCGCTTTATTGAAACGAGTTAATTCGTTGAATGGTGACTTGAGATTAGTTTATAATAAAGAAATGCCATCTTTGGTCTTTGTTCTAACACGCATGGACAAAGTGTTTAAGATATTCGCGAATTTACATGACGCTGTTGAAAGCTTTAGCACGGGAAAGCCAAAGCTTACATGGAAATGATTATCCTACGATAGAAACCACTTTATAAATTTTATCATTTGGTCTAATCAGCTCGTTACACTTGAAAGAGACTTCTTTTCCTTTCTCGCCAACTTCAACAATCATTTCATCAACCATTAATTGATCTAATTTCTTTTCAATTACGCCGGTTGTGTTTCCAATGATATAAATAGTTTCACCTAATTTTAATGTATCGGCTTCTAACTTAACCGAAACCACATTACTCTTCTTGTAATAATTTATGACCTTGCCAACGTATGATTTTTTTGTGCTTGCCGCGCTTCCGTAAATATTTGCAAAATCTTGTGTTGATGGTGTTCCCAGATAAAATCCAGTCGAAAATCCACGGTTGTAAACTTTTTTCAACTCTTCAACAAAGTGTGTTTTCAATTCTTGTGTAAGTTTGCCTCCGGCATAAAGATCAATAGCTTTTCTATATGTAGAAACAACTTTTGCGATATACTCTGGAGATCTTTTTCTTCCTTCAATTTTAAGTGAATCAATTCCAGCATCTATCAATTGATCAATTATCTCAATAGTACAAAGATCTTTGGGTGACATAACATAATCTTCCCCCAAAACCAAAGAACCACCCTGGTCGCTATCGATAACTTCAAACTCTCTTCTGCAAGGCTGAAGACATTCGCCGCGGTTTGCACTTTTGCCAAACAGCTCGTGACTCATAAAACATCTTCCGCTAACTGCTACACACATTGCGCCATGAACAAAAGTTTCAATTTCTATTTTAGCTTTGCTCTTTATTTCGCGAATCTTATCAAGTGTACACTCTCTTGCAAGGACAACACGTGAAGCGCCTATGTTTTCATAAAACTTGATAGAAGATGAATTTGATATTGAAGCTTGTGTGCTAATGCAAAAGGGAACTTGATGTTCTAAACATTTTTGTATAACCGACATGTCCCAGCAAATAATAAGTTCAATGCCGGCCGACTTAGCTCTGCGAACAATATTATCTAACTCCTCAAGTTCGTTTTCGTAAACAATAGTATTAAGAGTTAGATGAGCTTTTACATTGTGTTCGGTACAATGTTTAACTATATCATCTAGCTCGGATATATCAAAATTACCAGCCGCTGCACGCATATTTAGCTGCTTTACACCAAAATAAACAGCATCAGCGCCGTTGTTAATTGCTGTGTTCAACATTGCCCAGTTTCCGGCGGGTGCCAGCAGCTCCGGTTTCTTTATTTCTTTTTTATTTGTCATAATATTTCCGGCGCAATAATAATAAATATTGTTTAATTAATTTTGTTTCAACCAAATACAGAAAGATGTGAACAAAAACTTTATACTTGCTTTAATTGGTGTAGGAATTGGAGGAATCGGATTTGGTCTTGTAACTCCGGTAACTGTGGTTCTGCTTGAACAGAACCACACGCATAGCTGGATAATTGGTTCCTCGACAATGATTGGATATTTGAGTGTTGTATTGTTTGCTGGATTGGCCGGGAAAATAATTGATAGACACAATATAAGATCAGCAATGTTAATTGGATTATTACTTTGGATGATTGGAGCTGTATTACACATTTTTTGGTTTATTTATCCGCTTCTTTTTATTGTTAAGTTCTTTATGGGGATTGGGGGAACATTTGTTTTCATTGCGACTGAAGTGACAATAAATCATTACAGCGATGAAACCAATCGTGGAAAAAATATCGGTATGTATGTAACTGTACTCTCTGTTGGAATAGCTGCGGGCACACTTTTAATCTGGACAATTAAATTAGGCGACTGGGTTCCTTTTATTATTGGTGCTGGTATAATGCTATTAGTTTTTGTTATTCAGTTTCTTCTGTTTGATCCAATTCGAACAAATAACACAAAACACAAACTAGAAAAACTGTCAATTAACGAAATACCTTTTATTGGATTAATGGCATCCTTAGTGTATGGATTATTCGAATCATCAGTAATTGTTGCCTTGCCAATTTATGGACTAAGAAATAACTATTCGGCCAACGAAGTGTCACTCTTTCTTGCGGCATTTGTAGTTGGAGGTATCATACTTGGATATGCAATAAGCCGGTTATCTGATAAAGTTTCAAAATATAGGATGCTGCTTTCAATAGCCGCATTACTTGGAGTCTTTTTCATTTTTCCGATACTAAATTCTCAAATATTTTTTTTACTTCCGGTTTTCTTTCTAATAGGCGGAATAGTCCCAGCGTTTTACACAGTGGGGTTGAATTATATAATTGAACATGTAGAAGAAAAGTTTATAGCGCAAGCAAACAGCTATTATATAATGATGTACGGACTGGGCACAATTGTAGGTCCGCTGCTGGGAGCCGGACTGATAGAACTTGACAAGCACAGTGGTTATTGGCTCTTTTCGGCCGGATTATGCTTTTTGTTCTCCGGCGGATTCTATATTATCAAAAAAGTGAACAATGATATTTATCACTTGAATTTCTTATCTTCAATTCAAAATAACAACCATTTTTCTGATGAAGAGCGAAAACAAAAAGAAAATCGACACTCCTAAAGTTAAAACTGCCTCAAAAGGAAACACGAAATCTAAAAAAGAGAACACTTTGCCGGATGATATTTTTGATTCCGCCGCCCCTCTTTTAATTTCAAGCCGCAGTCAAAAATCAATTAAAGCTAGCAACAGTTTGGCTAATGCACTTGGAATAGAGATCACCAAGGCAAATTATGATTTCTTTGCTAATGCAAAATTTTATGATTCGAACAATCGCAAATTATCTGTAGAAGAACTTCCATTTTTTCAACTAGAAGAAAACAAAAAAACCATTACCGGCTATGAATTAAAATATACACACGAGAGTGGTTCGGAAAAGTGGTTTCGCGTTGATTCTTTTTATAGCAACAAATCAGAAGATGATTTCGTTTATAGTTTGTTTGTCGAGATGACAAACGAAGCAGAAATACAAAGCATTTTTAAAGAAACCATTAGTTCTATCAGTGCGGTACTCTATTCAACAAGTCCGGATGGAACTAATTACAATTTTATTTCGGATGCGGTTCGTTTGTTGTTTGGCTATTCTCCGGAGGATATTTACAAAAACAAACTCAAAATGCTTCGCTCAATTTTGCCCTCCTTTTTTAAGGACTTTAAAGATTTTATAGAAAAATTAAAATCCGGAAAAGAAGCTTCGATAGAATATAAAATGAGAGATCGTTTTGGAAAAGAACACTGGGTTCGTCATAGCGGTGCTCCGATATTCAAGAATAACGAAATCAGCAGAATAGTTGGAGTGATTCAAGAAATAACTGAAGAAAAGAATACCCTTTTAAGAATGGAAAATTCTGAACTGCGGTTTCGAATGCTGATTGACACTGCTGACGATTTGATTTTTATTCTTAACGGATTTGGTTATTTCAGCATGGTTAATAAAAGCGGAGCTACGGCGCTTGGTTACACTCCTGAAGAAATGATAGGCAGACACTTTTTAGAATTTGTTGATAAAGATGAAGAGGAAAAAGTTGTTCAAGCATTTACAAAAATTTTAGAGTCTACGGGTATTACCGTTTTTGAAGCAAACTTTTTAGATCGGTTTGATAAAAATGTGCTTTTCGAAGTACACGCCCGCCCGGTAATTACAGATGGTGTAGTTAGCGGTATGTTGAGCATTGGTAGGAACATCACAAGAAGAAAAACAGATGAAAGAAAATTCAAAGAACTAAATGCTAAGTTAATAGAAGCTAATAGAATTATTTCAATTGAACGTGAACGAGCAAGACATAAAATTACTGTGCTGGAAGAGTTAAATAAACTTAAAAGCGAATTTATTTCAAACGTATCTCACGAATTGCGCACGCCGCTGGCGTCTATTGTTGGTTTTGCGGAAACCATTTATTTCGATTTGGATATTTCGAAAGATACACTCAAAGAGTTCAGCAACATTATCTTAACAGAAGGAAGAAGGCTTGCAAAGCTTATTAATGATTTGCTCGATTTTTCAAAGCTGGAATCTGGCGAAGAAGAACTTCGCTTTGAAAGTGTTGATATTGTAGAAGTTCTAGAGAAAACTCTACTGGGTTTTGAATCTGGAGTGAAGGATAAGAAGCTAATATTGACGAAAGAATTTCCGGAATCACCATTGGTTGTGAACGCAGACAGGGAACGGTTAAAGAAGGTTTTTTCAAACATATTTTCTAACGCGGTAAAGTTTACAAACTCCGGTGGAAGAATTTCAGTTTTCATTAATGATTATGGAAAAGAAATAGAAGTTGCCGTTACCGATACTGGAATCGGAATTCCGGAAAGAGAATTACCAAGTTTATTTCAGAAGTTTGGAAAAGTAATCCGGCCTGGAGCCCAAATCACTGGTGCCGGTTTTGGGTTAGTCAGCGCAAAGCAAATAGTAGATTTGCATAAAGGGTTTATCAAAGTACGTTCCGAAGAGAACAAGGGAACCACATTCATTATTCGTTTGCCAAAATAATTTCAGCCGGGTAAAAATGGAAAAACAAATTTTTATAGTTGACGATGAGGAATCTATCCTAAAAATGCTTTCTCACTGGGTTAAAAATCAGTGGGGCTATAATGTTAAAACGTTTACAAAAGGATCAGATGTAATAAATGCGCTTCCGGAAAATCCCGATTTAATTCTTCTCGATATTATGCTTCCAGATATTAATGGAAATGAAGTGCTTGGAAAAATTAAGCAGCGTACGCCAAACTTGCCTGTGATAATGCTTTCCGCTCAGGGCAGCGTAGAAGTTGCTCTTGAATCAGTCCGGCTTGGAGCTTTCGATTATTTTCCAAAACCGGTTGATAAAAACAGATTAGAGCCGGCAATTAGAAACGCCATAAAGAATTTTGATCTGGAAAGAGAAGTAGAAAACTTAAAAGAAAATCTTCAAAGAGAATTCAGCTTCGAGAATATTATTTCCGCCGATAAAAAAATGCAAGAAGCTTTTAGAATGATTTCGAAAGTTCTTGATAACGATATTACAGTATTAATAACCGGCGAAAGCGGAACCGGAAAAGAATTAGTTGCGCGCGCAATTCATTACAGCGGAAAAAGAAAATCGGCACAATTTGTTGTTGTTAACTGCGCTTCAATTCCAAGAGAACTTCTTGAAAGCGAATTGTTCGGGCACGAAAAAGGCTCTTTTACCGGCGCTCATCAAAGAAAAATTGGAAAGTTTGAACTGGCTAAAGGAGGCACAATTTTCCTAGATGAAATTGGCGAGATGGAAATGTCGCTTCAAGCAAAAATTCTTAGAGTAATTCAGCTGAAAGAGTTTGAACGCGTTGGTGGAAATGAAGTGTTAAAAACCGATGTTCGAATTATCTCAGCAACAAACAGAGATTTAAAAAACGCTGTTGACAACAAACAATTCCGCGAAGATTTGTATTACAGACTAAGTTCCTTTCCAATACACATCCCGCCACTTAGAGAACGTAAGGCGGATATTGTGGTTTTGATAAATCACTTTATTAAAGTGTTCAACGAAAAACTCGGAAAGAACATTAAGGGCGTAACTAAAACTGCGCTTAAGTATTTGTATGATTATGATTGGCCGGGCAATATTCGCGAATTAGAAAACATGCTGGAGCGTTGTATTATACTTACCGAAGACGACTCGATAGATATAGATATTCTTCCTCAATCAATTACTCATCAAAATAATGTCTTAAATATTAGTGGAAGCGGAGTTCTGTTCGGCGACGATTCTCCGGTAATTCCTTTTGAAAAATTAAAGGAAGAAGCCATTCGCCATTCGCTAAAAATTACCGGCGGAAACATTGTTGAAGCTGCACGCAAGCTTAGAATAGGCAGAGCTACTTTGTATAGGTTGATGGAAAAATATAAAATAGAATCGGCAAAAAACTAATTCACCATTAGCATTATAATTAATGGAAAATTGAAAATGGGAATCGTTGAAGAAGTAATTGATGATGTTGTTGTTGAAATTATAAACATTGAAAGAGCTACAATAAGAGAAGCAGAGTTTCTAAAAGAAAAACTCACTCAAAAAATAAATGCCGGCTATGTTAAAGTAATCGTCGATCTCTCTTCGGTAGAATTTTTGGATTCTACATTTCTAGGTGTTATTGTTGGCACATTAAAAAAAGTTGTTAAGCAAGGCGGCGATTTGAAACTTGTTGGATTTAGACCCCCAGTTCGTTCCATGTTCGAGCTGACACGGCTATTCCGAGTTTTTGAAACTTATCCGGAATTACAAGACGCAATAAAAAGTTTTCACAAATAAAAAATTAGAGAGTTAACTCTCACGAAAATTATTGGAGATTTAAGTGGCAGACGGTAAAACAGCAAATAGAATTCTTCTTGTTGAAGATGAATTCAACATTGCGAAACTTTTTCATTACAATCTTACAAAAGCCGGCTACGAAGTTACAATAGGTACAAACGGAAACGAAGGCTATGAACTTGCAGAAAAACTTCTTCCCGATTTAATAATCAGCGATGTGATGATGCCGGAAGTTGATGGATTTGAATTCCGCAAAAAATTGCTCACAAATGAAGAACTTAAAAAAATTCCGTTCGTTTTTCTTACCGCAAAAGGAGAAGAAGACGATATTCTGCAAGGATACGATCTGGAAATTGAAGATTACATCATCAAAACTTCCAGTCCAAAGGTTGTAATAGCTAAAGTATCGGCAATACTTAAAACCATCGAAAAAGAAAGATCAAAAGTTGTTGATGAAGTTCAAAAAGCTGCTGACACAATGGGCGTCAAAGTCGTCCCGGATGAATTTCCCAAATTTGAAGGTTTCGAAATTTCACATTGGCATTTACCGCACAAAAACGTTCCGGGTGGAGATTTTATCGATTATATTAAAATCGATGATGATAATTTGGTTGTTGTTCTTGGCGATACAATGGGAAAAAGATGGGGAGCGTGGTACTTTGCAATTGCTTATGCCGGCTATGTAAGAAGCGCAACTCGTTTTGTTTTGGAGTCGGCCAAAGAATATAAACCTAGTGATGTTTTGAACAAAGTAAACGAATCTGTTTTTAAGGATGAGCGAATTTCGGAAGTCTTCATAACACTTTCTATCATAATTATCGATAGGAAGAATAAGGTGCTTAAGTATTCCGGTGCTGGAGATTTGCCTTTATTTTATAAATCAACAACAAATATTCAGAGTTTTGTTTCTAAGGGATTGCTGCTTGGATTCAGTCACACCGGCGAATATGAGGACCATGAATTAAAACTGGAAAGCGGTGATGAACTTTTTTTAGTTACCGATGGAATTACAGAAGCAAGAAATGCTGCGGGCGAGATGTACAAAGAGGAGGGGCTTATTGAATTTCTTGGTAAAGTTAATCCGGAAGAAGATACCCTTGCGCAAATTAAAAAGGAATTAACTCTATTTACCGGTGGCGAGTTTGATGATGATGTTAGTGTTATCAAAATAAAAGTGTTATAAAAAATTATTCACGCACCCTTAATCGGACTTTAAGCCCTTGTTAGCGCATAGCTTTCGAGATTTATAGTCGCAATGCGCAAAATTTTTAAGGAGAAAAATTTTTCTTCAAAGTGCGAAAACAGCGCAATTTCGCATTCTTCTGTATTCAAAGCGTGATTTGCATCCTCATAATTTTGTCTCATCTACCTTAAATGCCTAAATTTACCCCGTCGATATTCGATACTACTTTTATACAATTGTGAAAATTAAAATTCTAACATATTGTCTCGGGTTGCTTTTAGTTGGCTTTGCGCTGGCTAATCCGGTAACAGTACTTTCAAAGGATAGATCCTCTAGCCAAAAATTGGTTAAGGACTTGCTTTCTGAAAAGAATTTTTTAATTTTCGATCAAACCAATACAAATTCCAGATATACAAAAAATCACACTCCAGTAACGGCGTTTTACAGTTCGTTACTAACAAATTCTATTTCACGAGATTTTCAAGTTGAGCATCGAATTGCTCTTTACGAAAATAAATTCCGAACCGACAAGTGGTTCACGACTTACCTAAAGATTTAGCGCTACCTGTAAGTCGGATCTCCAAATTCTCCTTTACTCCAAGTTATGTTTAACTAATTAAGAGGTTTTTTTGCGTTACATAAAAATATTTACAATTATAAGTCTGTTGGTAGTTTCGGTTGGACTGATCAGCCTCGGCGATACTTCGGCTAGCGATAATCGCGGAATGCCTAAAGTTAGCATCAGTAAAGATGCAGAACCAAACTTAGTACCAGTAGAATATAATGAAATGGGTGTAATGACTGCTTCTTGGTACGGTCCTCGCTTTCATGGAAAGACCACTGCCAACGGAGAAACATATAATCAGATGGCGTTAACTGCAGCGCATAAATCGTTTCCTTTCGGTACCCTGTTGCAAATAACAAATATTCGCAACGGTAAATCCGCTATAGTTAGAATTAATGATAGGGGTCCATTTGTAGATGGACGCGATCTTGATCTTTCAAAGGGAACAGCTAAATCGCTGGGCATTTTACATAAAGGGGTTGTACGTGTTAAGGTTAAGGAAGTTGTTATTAATTCCGAAAATCTCCCGGTGAGCACACTAAATTAAAGCTAACCCCGGTCAAACGCCGGGGTTTCTTTTTTCACAAACAAACAATTATCAGTCTAGTACTAGCAACACAAAAAGATATTTTGCAATAAATCATTTCGAAAGAATCGCAAAATATTTTATCTTCAAAATAAAAAGCAGAGAGATATGACTGTTATATTTTCGAAAGCATGTGAACTGGGACTTCAAGCTGTACTTTTTCTTTCTACTAAGGGAGATGTGGTATTTAATGCCACGGAAGTTTCTACCGAACTAAAGGTACCAAAAGAATTCGTATCCAAAGTATTACAAATTCTGACGGCTAGCGGAATTGTTGGTTCACGAAAAGGAAAGAATGGCGGATTTTACTTAGCAAAGAAACCGGTGGAGATAAAACTTATTGATATAGTTGAAGCAATTGATGGGTTGGACATCTTCAAAACTTGTGTGCTTGGTTTTCCCGGATGTTCACACGAAACTCCTTGCCCAGTTCATGATAAGTGGGGCAAGCTGAGAGAAGAAGCTTATAGGATGCTTAGCGAAGAAACTCTTGAAGATTTGATGGAGAAAACAAAAAACAAGCTCAAGTTGATATAATTATTTTACTGCATGAATATAAAGATCTTTCGAAGTTGAGATGTTAAATTTCGTTCCATCAAGATCAGACCAAAATTTTAATTCCTTAAACCCTACCGAATCGAATGTCTTAGCTAGCAAATCTTTCTTATATCCAAAGACACGGGTTGTAATTAACTCATATTGTTTAGGATCGTTCTTGGAAAATTTTAAGATATTAAAGTTTATCTGTCCGTTTATAAAATCATAGAATCGAACATAGTAATTATCTTCATCCGGTTTAATGTTCACAATTCTTTCTTGCTGATCCGCAATTAAGCTATAGTTGAGGATATGAATTAAACAACTTCCGCCATCGACTAGTAGATCAAAAAGTCGCTGAATAGTTGAATAGATTGTAGTTCCTTCAACATTAGCAAACGTATTCCCGAGAGAAATTACATAATCAAATTTTAAGTTATACTTTTGGGGAATAGCCGCAATGGTACTCTTTTGGAATGATAAATTTCGAGAATATTTCTCAGAGTTTGTTTTTGCTAACTCAAGCATTTTTGATGATGGGTCTACACTAAGAACAGAATGCCCATTCATTGAAAGCGCTATTGAATCAACACCGCTACCGGAGCCAAGGTCGGCCGCAGAACCTGGGTTTGGAAACAATTTGCTGAAAGCCGTCCTTCTAAGTTCAAGATTTATCTCAAAACTAATCATTTGATCATAGAAACTGGAAGCGGCATCGTAAAAATTTTTGTTATCCATCTTATAGTTTGGCTTTTTGTAATATTTCTCCTTGAACACCAATCACAATAACGGTAATTGGAACTTCTCGGTTTGAATGTTCAACGGCTTGTTTTGCCAGTTTGGCTAGACCACTGCAGCACGGAACTTGCATAATCACAACTGTAATTGAGTTAATGTTTGAGTCGTTAATCATTGAGATTAATTTATCTAGATAAACTTGTTTGTTGCTGTCAAGTTTTGGGCATGCAATTGCAACAGACTTTCCTTTCATAAAATCTTTGTGGAAATCGCCGTAAGAAAACGCACAGCAATCTGCAGCTAAAAGTAAATCGGAATTTCTATAATAAGCGGCAATTGGAGAAACCAGATGCATTTGAATTGGCCACTGCGTTAAATAAGAATGTCTTTGACCATCTTCTTCAACATCGTCACTTTCAAAACTTTGGGCTTGTGAACCAGAACAGCCGCACGAAGAATTTTTTTCTTCTGGAATTTCTGCAAGAACGGGAATAGCAATTCCATGATCATTTAAATAATCGATTGCTTGTGTAAGAAATTCGAATTCCTTATGATCGCGCATGTGTTTTAAATGAGCCTTGATAACATTAGGACCGCCATTTACAATATAATCCATAACTTTTCTTTCATCGTACGGCTCGGCTTCACGCTCAACAATTGTAAGGGCACCGGTTGGGCAATGTCCAAGACAAGCACCAAGTCCGTCGCAAAAAAGATCGCTGATCAATCTTGCCTTTCCATCAATAATTTGCAACGCGCCTTCGTGACATTCCGGTACGCACGCGCTACAACCATCACATTTTTCCTCTTCAATTTGGATAATTTTTCTGAGCATAATACACTTCCTTTATAAAAAGAATTTTTATTCCGATTAAATTTATTTATTCTTTTAGTTAATAGCAAAGAAAAAATATTAATCAGAATATTCTTTCTGGTTGACAAAAACAAAAATGCTTAGTATGTTTTAATCAGAAATATTTATCTGATTTATAAAGAGAAAGAATATAGATGGAAAAGAAAGCTAAAATAGTTAAGAATCAAGATAGACCGATTCAGAAAATTCGTTTTATTGTGCAAGTTTCATTTGCCTTGCTTTGTATCTGGATTGGAATAGAGTTTTCGCAATTTATAACATATTTGGAATCTAATGGTGCAGCAGAATTTAGCGCCCGACCTCCCGGAGTTGAGGGCTTTCTTCCAATTAGTGCAATGATGAGTGTTTACTACTTTTTTGTTAGCGGAAATATTCATCCAATACACCCAGCGGGTTTTTTTATTTTTTTAGCGATTGTAGGAATGTCGTTCGCGTTCGGAAAATCGTTTTGCAGTTGGATGTGTCCGGTTGGATTTCTCTCTGAACTTGTTGGAGATTTCGGAGAGCGAATTCATAAAAAAATATTTAAGCGAAGAATCAAAATTTGGAAATACTTGGATTACATTCTTCGATCGGTAAAATATTTACTATTGCTGTTCTTCGCCTTTTCAATTTTTTCGATGAGCAGTTTAGCTTTGGAATATTTTCTTGGCGGCGAGTACAATATCATGTCTGATGTAAAGATGTGGTATTTCTTTGCAGAGATTTCACGTTTCTCCTTAATTGTGATCGGAATTCTGTTCTTGTTATCAATAGTGTACAGAAATTTCTGGTGCAGATATTTATGTCCGTATGGTGCATTGCTTGGGATTACAAGCCTACTAAGTCCAACAAAAATAAAGCGTAATCCAGTTAGCTGTATTGATTGTGGATTATGCGCTAAGGCTTGTCCTTCTTTTATTAAGGTGGATAAAGTGATTGCAGTACGCTCAGATGAATGTACAAGTTGTTTAAACTGCATTGATGTATGTCCGGTGAAAGACACACTTGACTTAAAAGTAGTTGGAACTGAAAAGAAGATTGATAAAAAAATAGTTGCCTTTGGAGTGATACTTTTGTTTGTTGCAATAACCGGTTTGGGAATTCTAACCGGAAATTGGCAAAACAAAGTACCTAAAGAAGTTTACATTGAACTTCACAAGAGCGTAAATTCTATAGGACACCCAACAAGTTCTTCGGATATTGAAAAACTGAATAAAGAATCAGAGCAAGGAGCGGTAAATGGTACAAAACCAATCCAATAAAATTCATATCCTAAAAAAAATGTTTTTACGACTCATCCCACCAGACAAATGGAAAATGCCGGTAATAGTGACGCTAGGAATCTTTGTCGGACTCGGATTCTATGTGATATATATTTCTAATGCAGTATCATATCTCTCAGATGATCCAAAGACTTGTGTTAACTGCCACGTAATGTATCCCCAATATGCAACATGGGAAAGAGGAAGCCACGGAAGAGTTGCAACTTGTAATGATTGCCACGTTCCACAAAACAACATTGTGAGTAAATACTTGTTTAAGGCTAGCGACGGCTTACGACACGCAACATATTTTACAATGAGATGGGAGCCGCAAGTAATTCAAATTAAAGAAGCCGGCAAAAACGCAGTACAAGAAAACTGCATACGCTGCCATACAAACTTGGTTCATCCAATAGGTTTGCGCGCAATAAATAATAAAAATGTACAAGACCAGACGGAAAAATATTGCTGGGATTGTCATCGCGAAACGCCACACGGAAGAATTCACAGTCTATCATCAACACCATATGCGAATGTCCCCCAGCTAAAGCCAGTTGTTCCGGAGTGGCTTGAAAAATTTACTGAACAAGAGAATAAAAATTAGAAAGAGGTAGAAAAATGAAATCAATTCAAGAAAGAATTAAAGAGAAACCGATTCTAGGCTGGGTGCTGTTTGGCGTAACGGTAATAGTGGTTTTCTTGCTTGGGCTATTTGCCTCTTCCATAGTTGAGAGACGAAACGAATCATTTACGCTTCAGCAAGTGAAACCAATTGCCGATTGGGAGCCGCGAAACGAAGTGTGGGGAGAGAATTATCCGCGAGAATATGAAAGCTATATGAAAATGGCGGATACAACCTTCGCAAGTAAATATGCCGGTTCGGCAAAGAGAGATTATCTGAAAGATTCACCGGAACTTGTGGTAATGTGGGCGGGTTATGCATTCTCCAAAGAATATAACGCACCGCGCGGACATTCATACGCAGTAAAAGACATAAGAAATATTTTGAGAACCGGTGGAAACAAAGTGAGTCCACAACCTGCAACTTGCTGGAGCTGTAAAAGCCCGGACGTCCCTCGAATGATGGAGAAAATGGGTGTAGAAAATTTTTATAAAGCTAAATGGAAAGACATTGGTCACGAAATTGTTAATCCAATTGGCTGTCAAGATTGTCACGATCCCAAAAGTATGGATCTAAGAATTACACGTCCGGCTTTGATAGAAGCATTGCAAAGACAAGGGAAAGACATAAAAAATTTTTCGCATAATGAAATGCGTTCGCTTGTTTGCGCTCAATGTCACGTTGAATATTATTTCAAAGGAGAAGGAAAGTATTTAACATTCCCGTGGGATAAAGGATTTACAGTTGAGCAAATGGAACAATATTATGATGAAGCCAACTTTAAAGATTGGGAACATTCGCTTAGCAAAGCTCCAATGCTAAAAGCTCAGCATCCAGATTATGAATTATTTTCGATGGGTGTTCATGCCGATCGTGGTGTATCTTGTGCAGATTGCCACATGTCTTACAAAACAGAAGGTGGAGTAAAGTTTACAGATCACCACATACAAAGCCCATTAAATAATATCGAAAACAGCTGCCAAGTTTGTCATAGAGAAAAAGCAGAAAAGTTAGTCCAAAACGTTTATGACAGACAGGATAAAGTAAAAGAACTGTTGAAGCTCACAGAAAAAGCATTAGCAAGCGCACATCTTGAAGCAAAGATTGCCTGGGATAATAAAGCAACGCAAGATGAAATGGCTAAGGTTTTGAAACTACTTCGTCAGTCCCAATGGAGATGGGATTGGGTTGCTGCTTCAAACGGAGTTGGCTTCCACGCACCCGTTGAAGCTCTAAGAGTTTTAGGAACCGCTGTACAAAAAGCGGAAGAAGCGAGAAAAGAAGTAGCACTGGTTCTTGTTAAGCATAATGTAAGGTATCCGGTTTCATTACCAGATTATAGCACAAAAGAGAAAGCGCAGAAATTAATTGGCTTGAATATGCAAGAGCTTCGTGATGATAAAGCAGATTTCATAAAAACAACTGTGCCCGAATGGGACAAGAAGGCGAAAGAAAGACAAGGAACACTGCAGAAGTACTAGAATTTTGAGATCGATTTAACTAAAGCGGATTTATTTCCGCTTTAGTTTAATATAGAAACTAAACCGGAACACGGACTCAACCTCTTCGAAGCAAACAATTTTTATAGAATAAAGTTGCGACAAGTAGAATAATCGCTTAATTTTTCACCCAATTAAGATGCTGTAGGGTAATTATACTTCGCAAGGTCACTAAGCTCCCAATTAGCCATTTAGGAATCCACAGCATTAATAATGTAGAAGTAGTTGAAAACATTAATTTGTAAAGAGGAGAATAATTTTGACTCCCAAGCCAAACAATTACACCGATCTAGATTTAACCAACTCCGTAGACACAATAATAATCAATCATAAGAACCACGGAAGTACATCCAGCTTAAATAAAGAAACATCGTCTAAGGAAAAAACGAATTCAACTAAAAGTAAAAAGATTTTGGTTGTTGAAGATGATCTCATTACACAAGAAGTCTTAGGTTTATTTCTACAAGACATATTTGAACTAGAATATGTAGCGAAAGCAGAAGAAGCAATCGAGATGATCCGTAATAATGATTACTTAGCTGTGTTGATGGATATAAATCTGGGCAGAGGAAAAAACGGATTACATGTAACAAGAGAAGTTAGAGCTATGAAAGGAAAAGAAAACTTACCGATAATAGCTCAAACAGCATTTGCAATGAAAGGAGATCGCGAAGAATTTCTAGATGCCGGTTGCGATTACTACCTTTCGAAGCCATTTACTAAAGATGAATTACGAAGCATTCTAAATGAAATTACTTCTAAGTAATTAAATGATTTAACGCTCTCAAAGTCCGGATATAGCCGGACTTTTTTGTTAAAACAAAAATGGAATTTGTAAATGAATGCGGTAATAGAAAAACTAGTTGCGGAACTAGATAATGCAGTAAATGGAGATCCTTGGTTCGGAGCTTCGTTAAAGACAATTCTTTCGGATATATCTTGTGAGCAAGCAGTAATAAAGTACACCGAAAACATTCACTCCATAGCAGAAATCACGCATCATATTTGTGGCTGGATAGAGGAAGTATTAAGCCGGATTGAAGGAAACGAACCAAAGGATCCGGCAAGAGGCGACTGGAAAGAAATAGCTAATCTGGCTGAAGTCGAGTGGAGTAACTTAATGAGTAGTCTATTTACCGCTCACACCAACTTGATAAGTAGAATGAAGATTTTTCCTTTCGAAAAATTTGAAGTGCAAGTAGGTAAAGAAAAAATCAAAGAGCTCGGGACCGGAATTTCATATAGAGAAATGCTCGTTGGTCTTATGGAACACAATATTTATCATGGCGGGCAGATAGCTTTGATAAAAAAACTACTAGAAATCTAAAAAGTAATTCTCACATACTGTTAGGATTGCATCAAATGGAACCCGAATAAGCAATCTGTTACTAATCTTCTTTTCAGCGATCAAAACGTGCCTAACAAGTTTGATTATTATTCTAATAATTCAATTTATTAATCTGATAATCTAGTTCAGTAAATAATGGCTCAAGTTGCAAAATAGCTTTTAAATAGCGCCATTTGAAATAAGCTGAGTTGGTATGATTTATGCCCGTTCTGACTGTAAGTAGTATTTAATTAAGTTGTTGAATTTTTGGAATTGGAGTTTGAATGAAAAAGTTTTTCCCCTCAATTGTAATTTTAGCAACAATATTCGCCGTTAATTGCACATCGCAGACTACCGAGCTGGAAAAGAAATCGGAAACACCCGAACTTGCCGGTTACGAACTTGTATGGGCAGATGAATTTAGTTATACCGGATTGCCCGACACCAAAAAATGGAGTTATGATGTAGGAGGACACGGATGGGGAAATCAAGAACTTCAGTATTACACAAACGCTAGAAAAGAAAATGCACGTGTAGAAAATGGAAAGCTCATTATAGAATCTAAGCTCGAGAATTATGAAGGCAGTCCGTTTACATCTGCGCGCCTTGTTACAAAAAACAAAGGTGACTGGACCTACGGAAGATTCGAAATACGCGCAAAAGTTCCGTATGGAAAAGGAACGTGGCCGGCAATATGGATGCTTCCAACTGTTTGGAACCTTGGAAATAAAGGCTGGCCGGATAATGGCGAAATAGATATTATGGAACACGTTGGCTATAATCCTAACGTAATACATGGTTCTACACACTGCAATAAATATGTTCACACAAAAGGGACACAAAAAACTGGAACAATTAATATTCCGGATGCGGTTGCTGCTTTTCATAATTATATACTTGAATGGACAAAGGATGATATAAAAGTTTATGTTGATGATAAGCTTTACTTTACATCTGTGAATGAGCAAAAGGGTTGGGAATACTGGCCTTTCTTCAAGGATTTCCACTTAATACTAAATGTTGCTGTTGGCGGAAGCTGGGGCGGCGCACAAGGAATTGATTCAAGCGTTTTCCCGCAAAAAATGGAAGTTGAATATGTGAGAGTGTATAAAAAATTGTAATTGTTTGATGAACGAAAGATAAAGTGAAAATATTAGCTATTGAAAAGGATGCCGCCGGCATTGATTCGAACAAACTGGAAAATTTATTAGTGCCGGAAGCAAAACATGTTTGGAATCTTTATAAAAATGGAACCGTGCGAGAAATCTATTTTACTAAAACGGATCATCGTGCGGTGTTAATTTTGGAATGTGAAGATGAACTTTCCGCTGAGCACATCTTAAATACTTTCCCGCTAGTACAAGAGAATCAAATCAGGTTCGAAATTATTCCGCTTAAAGCATATGATGGCTTTGAGCGGCTGTTTAAAATTTAACGAAGGTCAAATGAAAAAAACACTTCCACTTCTCGCACTGTTAATATTATCATTTAATACTAATGCACAAGTTACATTAACCTCTTCTAACCTTCCGATAATTGTGATTAATACAAACGGACAATCTATTCCAGATGAACCAAAAATAACGGCAACGATGGGTGTAATTTATAATGGTGAAGGTAAACGAAACAACATAACCGATCCTTTCAATAACTACAATGGTAAAATTGGAATTGAAGTTCGTGGACATAGTTCGCAGCAGTTTCCAAAAAAACAATATGGCTTTGAATTGCGCGACGCATCCGGAAATGATGTTGATGCAGCTCTGCTTGGGTTACCGGCAGAAAGCGATTGGATTCTTAACGCGAATTATGCGGATAAAACAATGCTGCGTAATGTGCTTGCATATAAATTAGGCAACGACCTTGGCCGTTATGCAACTAGAACAAAATTTTGCGAAGTCATTCTAAACAATCAGTATATCGGATTGTATATTCTACAAGAAAAAATTAAACGGGACAAAAACCGGGTTAACATTACCAAGATGGAAACAACAGACATTGCGGGTGATGCCGTAACCGGCGGATATATAATTCATATTGATAGAATTGATAGCGGCGATAAGTATTTTGTTTCAAGTTATCCTTCTGTTTATCCTAAAACACCAAGCAGAGAATCGCCAATATATTATGTAATCGGCGTCCCAAACGAAGATGATTTACAACCGGCTCAATTAGCTTACATTAAAAATTATATGGGACAATTTGAAACTTCGTTAACAAAAACTACATACACAGATCCCTTTGATGGTTATTATAATTACATAGATGTTGATGCTTGGGTGGATTATTTTATCGCGAGCGAATTCACTAAAGCAACTGATGCTTATAGACTTAGCACTTATATGCATAAGGACCGCGACAGCAAGAACGGTAAATTAGTTTACGGACCAATGTGGGATTATGATTTATCGTTCGGACTAGCAGATTATGGCGACGGCTGGCTCCCCAGCGGCTGGGTTGCGCAACTGGATCCATGGGAAGGAACTGTTAGTCCACCATTTTGGGTAAAGAAAATTTTTAATGATCCGGTAATTTTTAACAAGATTGCAAAAAGATGGCACACAATAAAACAAACTGTGTTCGATCCGCTTGTTGTAACTAAGTTTATTGACGAATCTGTTTTAAGCATCTCGGAAGGTGGGCCAAGAAATTTTCAGAAATGGACAGACTTATTTAACCCGGCAGTTTATGTATGGCCAAACAAAAATAGATTTACGAACTACAATGATGAGCTGGTTTATTTTAAGAACTGGATTGGACAAAGATATAATTGGATGAACGCAAATTTACCCGCTGAATATTCCGACATAGAATGGAAACAGCCCGGCAAACGTTGGCTGCTATATCAAACTGGAAAAACAATTAAACTTCCGCTCAATTTGTTTTATGGAAGTTACAAAAATGTAACAACGTTAAGTTTTGTGAGCAAAGATCCAAGTATAACATTCTCATTTTCAAGCGATTCGCTTTCCATAACTTCAAGCAAGCTTGGCGAATTTGTTTTTAAAGCGTTAGCGAAAAAAGGAGCTACAGTAGTTTCAATATCTCCAGAGTATAGAATTAATCTTGCAACAGATATTAAAGAAGAGAATTCTTTGCCAGCGGATTTTATGCTTGAACAGAATTTTCCTAATCCGTTTAATCCGGAAACAACAATTAGCTACCAACTGCCGGTTTCCGGATTTGTTACTCTAAAAGTTTACGATCAACTGGGAAGAGAGGTTACAACCCTTGTTAATGAGCACAAACAAGCCGGCGTATATAATTCTAAATTTTCGGCTTCCAATTTACAATTATCGACCGGCATTTATTTTTACAAGTTAGCTGTTAATGGATTTTCGCAAACTAAAAAAATGCTGCTAGTAAAATGACGGCGAAACAAGTTATTGCGGAGTTAAAGAAAAACGGAAGCGAGTATAACCGCCAAGGAATGGCTCGCTTTGGTATTAGAGTAGATAAAGCTTTCGGCGTTAATGTTCCTGTTATGCGCTCACTTGCAAAAGTAATTGGGAAAAACCATGAACTTGCACTTGAGTTGTGGGAAAGCGGTTACCACGAAGCGCGCCACATTGCAAGTATGATTGACGATCCGAAGTTAGTTACAAAAGCGCAGATGAATAAATGGGTTCGCGATTTTAATTCGTGGGATATTTGCGACGGCACTTGCAGCAACTTATTCAGAAAAACTCCATACGCAATTGAAAAAATTTTTGAGTGGTGCGAAAAGAAAGATGAGTTTATGCGCCGCGCCGGATTTTCTTTAATATGCTATGTTGCCGTTCATCATAAAACCAGAGACGATGAAGAGTTTCTGGAATTCTTTCCGCTAATAAAAAAATATTCTACCGATGAAAGAAATTTTGTTAAGAAAGCAGTTAACTGGGCTTTACGGCAAATTGGTAAACGAAGTGTTTATTTAAACGAAGAAGCACTTAAGGTTGCGAAAGAAGTTCAAGAGCTTGATTCTAAATCTGCAAGATGGATTGCCGCCGACGCGATTCGTGAACTGACAAATCCCAAAATTCTTGCGAGAATAAAAAAATAAAATTTTTGTCATATTGAGTCCCGAGTTATCGGGACGAAATATCTCAGTCTAATATTACAATGAGATTCTTCTCCCGCTGTTGGCGGGATCAGAATGACAATAGTATAATTGTTATTCTACTACCAGCTCAACTAACTTAGATGAAACTCCCGGCAGAACCGAAAGCTTACGCGCGATTTCTTGATTCTGCTCATCGCTCCCAACCATTTCCAAAATCAGTAAACCGGAATCAGAGCAATTATCAAGTACGCCGTCATGAATTCCTAAACGTGTTTTAATTAAACAGCCCCAGCCGGTTAGTATCTGCTGAACTTTTACAGCTTCTTCCTTTCTCTTTCCAATCAAAACTAAAAGAATAGTCTTTTTCATTATTTCTCCGGATAGTTAAACTTGTGCTTCAAAAATAGACTAATCTCTCCGAAATAACAATTCGGCTTATACGGCAAAAATATATCGACAAACAATAAAATTATCTTGACAAACAGAATGATTCTCGTTAGATTTAAGAAGCACAAAAAAAGGTGGTAAAGATGATAAACAAAAAGCGAGTAGTAGTGATAACCTATTCAATACTTAGTTTCTTATGGGGTATAGCATTAGCTGGTATTGTTGTCTCGGCATTTAGTGCAGTATTTATTTACACACATCATCCAATAGTAGAAAAGCAGTTAGAAGTTCCTATAGGATTAGAGTTGAAGAAAAGCTTCATTGTTAGTAGCAGTACAATCAATTTCACAGCGATTGATAAAATATCGGTAAATAAGCATCTCGCAGGAAGTATTACCTTGAATACTCCGACAATTTACCAGAAGTCCCTCGTAGTATTAAAATTGCTACTTATTTTTCTGAGTATATTCTATTGTGTTCATTTACTTCGTCGTGTTTTGAAATCAATTTATAAGGGTGGTGACTTTGAACAAAGAAATATAATTGACCTTAAAAGGTTAGCTTATATCGTGTTGTGGTCACCATTATTAATATCTTTTATAGATTATCTGCTATCAGTTTCTGCAAAAGATTTATTGCGCTTGCTATCATTAGCACGTAACGACGAATGGCAATTTATAGGCAGTGTAGGTTTTGAGATTAGCTTTATGATTTATATTCCAATAGCAGGTTTAATTTATGTTTTTGCAACAGTTCTTGAAACTGGATTTCAACTCAAACAAGAAAACGATTTAACCGTATGAGGGCGCGATGATACGAATTAACTTAGATGTAATGATGGCGAAGCGGAAGATGTCGCTGACGGAACTTGCCGAAAAAGTTGGAATAACAATGGCAAACCTTTCTGTACTAAAAACGGAAAAAGCGCGGGCAATTAGGTTTTCTACACTTGAAGCAATTTGCAAAGCGCTGAATTGCCAGCCCGGCGATATTTTGGAATATATACCGGAAAAAGAAAAAATTGATTAGGCATTGAAAAATGTATTGAATTCAAGCAACTTAATTGTAATACTTGTGTATAATAAAAGATATTAATTTCGTTCAAAGTAGGTTTAGAAAGGAGTAATGAGAGTAGCAAATACACCAAACCCAAGGAGGGATAGATGCGTTTCCGCTTATCAATCGTTGTACTATTAATTATTGCAAATCTAACTTTAGCTCAAAGTGAAACTAAAAATCTAAAACTTAATGGCGCAGTAAAAGATGTTATTACCAATCAATCGCTGGTTGGTGTTACTGTGAGAATTATTTCCAAAGCTAACGGAACTGAGCTAAAAACAGCAGCTACTGATGAGAAAGGTTTTTTTACAATTATCGGAATAACTGAAAACCCGGTAAAGGTTAAGTTCACAAATGTTGGTTATCAAACTCAAGTAATTGATTCTGTTGATGCAGAAAAATCTTCCGGATTAGGATTGATTAGTTTGTTCCCCACAGCAGTCGAATTACCGGAAATGGTAATTAAAACAGTCAAGCCGATGATTGAATTTCAAGCCGATAAACAGGTAATAAATATGGATCGGCTGCCGGGCAATTCCGGCTCAATCTCCGATGCATTAAAAAACTCCGGGCTGGTTGAAATTGAGCCATCAACAAAAGCGATTACAGTTCGGGGTCAAAACGTAAAACTGAAAATGGATGGTCACGATTATGATATGCCTTCCGAAATGATTGGACAAATGCCTGCGGCAATGGTAGATCAAGTAGAAGTAGTATTAGCTCCCGGCGCAAAGGAAAGCGCTGAAGGGGGAACATACATTATCAACTTCATTACCAAGAAAAACACGTTTAGCAATTTTAGCGGAATGGTAACCCTATCAACTTCTTCCAACAAAAATTCCTATGGTGGAACTTACTTCAACTATAAGGTAGATAAGTTAAATCTTTTTGGACAAGCCTACGGAAATTATTTTAATGGAAGAGGCGTTAACGAATCCGAAAGATATGTTTATACAAGTCCGAGTATGTATTACCAAAAGTCCCGCGGCGATTTTGATAATAAATACTATGGCGGATATTTCAAGTTTGGTTTCGATTATGATTTTGATGATATGAATTCGGTTACGTTTTATACTAACTACAACGGATTTAAGTATAACTCTAATAACTTGAGCAGTAATCTCGTTAATAATTCTAATAATGTTTTTCAGTACGGATATAATAGAGACGGTGAAAACAACGGGTGGAATAACAATCTCTCGTTCTATTCATTCTACAAAAGAAAATTTGATAAAAAAGGGCATGAACTAATTTTTGATGCAATGCTGACATTATATACCAATCCAACCGATAGCAAAATGAATCTGGCGTACAGCAATAAAATAAACACACCTCAAATTCAAAATGGAAATACTGATGTAACGGCTAAGACTTTAATCTTGAAGACAGATTATACTTTGCCAATTGATAAAAGCAGAATTGAAGCCGGCTATGGCTTCACTTTTAGATCCAGAGACAATGATTACAATGTAAATGATTATTCATACCGATATCAAGATTGGCGCGACAGTCTTGGCTTAAGCAATTTCTTCAAATACAAAGAAGTAATAAATGCTCTTTACTTTACGTTTGCAAATAAGTTTGGCGATTTTGACGCTAAGTTTGGCCTCAGAGCAGAAAACTTGGCAACAGAAGGAAACCAGATTACACAAAACATAACTTTTCATGAAAATTATTTGAGCTTCTTTCCCAATCTGAATCTTTCTTATAAGCTGAGCGATATGTTCCAGTTAGGTTTCAACGCATTTAGAAGGGTAACGTATCCTCAAATTTATTATGTTAATCCATTCAGACAGTATATTAGTCCAAACAATTACTCAGCGGGCAATCCGCATTTGAAACCGAACTACACAAATTCCTATTCGCTGAATTTGTCACAGTATTTGAGCGTGTTTTATACTTACACAACCGGAAACTTCACTTATGCTATGACAACAGAAAAAGATTCAATCTTGCTGTCGAGTTATATCAACTTGAACACTCAAGATACGTATGGATTTTCGGTTACTTTGCCTTACTACAACACACCGATGATGCCGTTTCATTTGCCGGATTTCATCAGTTCGTTTTATGTTTCTCTTAACTACAGATATTCAAAACAAACCGGAAGTTTTCAGACGGAAGATTTGTCTCTAACGGATAAAACATATACGCTGAATTCATATATAGGTTTTAGTTTGGGTGCCGGATACGAGGCAAATATTTCGTTGTACTATCTGCCCAAAACAGAAAACAAACGAACTGTAAGAAGTGAAATGAAGTTCTTATCGTTTTATCTAAGCAAGGCCTTTATGGAAAACAAACTAAGAGCTTATTTGTTCATAAATGATATTTTAAACACACAGAAGAGCACGAACGAATCAATAGGTGTAAATTTTTATTCCAAGAATTATTATGAATCGAAAGACAGCCGGGCTGTTGGGATTGGAATCTCTTATACCTTTAACGATTATAAAGATAGACGCGATAGAAACATTGATGATGGCAGAGATGCCGGGAATAGAGGATTTTAATCATACAAGATATTTTGATTGTTAATTTTTAATTTGGTTCTAACATTTATTAACTATGGAAATTTACATGCTCGCTTACCTCGAAGGCATTCCGGTAATTGTTAGAACCAGCTTTTTATTAATACTTTCCAATATGTTCATGACCTTTGCATGGTATGGTCACTTAAAAAATCATTCCGACAAAAAATGGTATGTAGCCGCATTGTTAAGTTGGGGAATTGCCCTCTTTGAATATCTCTTACAAGTTCCGGCTAACAGAATTGGTTATTCGGAGTTGGATCTGGCTCAGTTAAAAATACTGCAAGAAGTGATAACGCTTTCTGTTTTTATTCCTTTCGCTATTCTTTACATGCGCCAACCTTTTAAATTAGATTTCCTTTGGGCCGGCTTGTGCTTAATCGGCGCCGTGTATTTCATTTTTAGATCATAAATAAAGAGAGCCGTTGTGTCATTTACCTTCAATTAGGGAAAATTTATGCCCATAATTTATTTGTATAATTATACACTATTGTGTATAATTATACCCCTAATTTATTGAGGTTAGTAGTTGGTAAAAGTTGGCATAGTTGGCGCTGCGGGTTACTCAGGAATAGAGTTGATAAGATTGCTTTTGAATCACCCGGAAGCAGAGATAGTGAAACTCTTCGGTCATTCTACAGTCGGCAGCAGGATAGATCAAGTGCATACATCTTTGCGGGGAATGATTTCGTTGGAAATTGAAGAATTTAGCAAAGAAGCATTAACTGGACTTGACTTAATCTTTGTAGCGCTCCCTTCCGGGCAATCCATAAAGGTAATTGCGGAAGCTTACGAAACCGATGTTAAGATAATTGATTTAGGAGGAGATTTTAGATTAAGTAATGTCACGGATTATGCAAAGTATTACAAGCACGATCATACCGCAATAAATTTGCTGGGCGAAGCTGTTTACGGTTTAAGCGAATGGAACGAAACTGAAATATCTAATGCGAAATTGATTGCCAATCCGGGATGCTATCCTACAAGTATTCTTTTTCCGTTAATCCCACTTTTGAAAAATAATTTGATTGAAAACAACTCAGTCAATATTGTTTCCTACAGCGGGACAAGCGGTGCCGGAAAAACCTTATCACAGAACATGCTTTACAGCGAAGTGAATGAAAGTGTTAGAGCATATAAAGTCGGCAGCCATCAACATATACCGGAAATAAAACAATACTTGCAGGAGTTTGGAGAGAAAGCGACGCAGTTTTCTTTTGTACCTCATTTACTGCCGGCAACAAGAGGAATTTATACAACAATACATGCTAAGCTACAGACTGGAATAACGGAATCAGAAATAAAGAGTGCTTTTGAAAGTGCTTATAATGATAAACCGTTCATAAGATTGATAGCGCCGGAAATTCCAGAACTAAAAGATATTCATCACACAAATTTTTGCGATATAAGCTGGAAGCTGGTTGAAAACGAAACGCTTGTAGTTTTTTCAACCATAGACAATTTAGTAAAGGGAGCCGCTGGGCAAGCAATACAAAACATGAACATTATGTTCGGATTCGATCAAACAGAAGGACTATTAAAATGTTTCAAGAAGCATACGTTGAGCGCAAAGTGAGTAGAGGAATAACTGCTCCAAAAGGATTTAAGTCGGTTGGAATACACTGCGGAATTAAGAAAGCAAAGAAAGATTTGGCCTTAATTGTCTCGGATGTTCCGGCAACTGCTGCGGGAGTTTTTACACTAAACAAAGTTCAAGCAGCACCGGTATTGGTTTGCAAAGAAGCACTTTCCAGCTCTAAAACATTTCGTGCAATTGTTTGTAACAGTGGAAACGCCAATGCATGCACCGGTGAAAAGGGTTATAAAGATGCGGTGACAATGGCTAATGAAACCGCGAACGCACTAGGCATTTCACAGCAAGAAGTTTTTGTTTCGTCAACCGGAGTTATTGGTGAAAAACTTCCTATTGAAAAAGTGATCGATGGTATAAAAAGAGCAGCCGGAGAAATAAGCGAAAGCGAATTCCTTTCTGCTGCCGAAGCGATTATGACAACAGATACTTTTGTTAAATCGCATCACGCAACATTTACTATTAATGGAGCAGAAGTCAACATTGGCGGAATTGCCAAAGGAAGCGGAATGATTCACCCAAACATGGCGACTATGCTTGGATTTGTAACTACGGATGCGGCAATCGATAATGCGACACTTCAAAAACTCTTAAAAACTACAAGCGATAGAACTTTTAACAGAATAGTTGTTGACGGCGATACGAGCACAAACGATATGGTGATTATGCTTGCAAATGGGGCAAGTGGAATTACGATAGAAGAAGGTACGGATGATTACAAACTGTTCGAAGAAGAACTTTTTGATTTGTTAAAAAAACTTTCGATAGACATTGTAAAAGATGGCGAAGGCGCAACAAAGTTAATAGAGATTACAGTAGATGGCGCATTAACAGACGTAGATGCTGAAAAAGCAGCTAGAACGGTTGCGCTATCACCACTTGTAAAAACCGCAATACATGGCGAAGATGCTAATTGGGGAAGAATTCTTGCCGCAGTTGGTTATTCTGGAATAGAGTTCAATCCCGACAAGTTTGAAATAACGATAAATGAAATTCCGATACTAAAAGAAAACTACTTTGTAACTCAACCTAATGCAATTGCTAATCAAACACTAAAGCCATCAAAAATAAATTTGCTGTTAGAATTACATGGTGGCAACGGGAAAGCAACTTGCTGGACCTGTGATTTATCGGAAGAATATGTTAAGATTAACGGGAGCTACAGAACTTGACGAATCCGATTTTCAGAAAAGAAGATGTATTAATAGAGGCTTTGCCATACATACAACAGTTTGAAAAAACAACTTTTGTTGTAAAGTATGGGGGCGCGGTAATGACTGATGAGAATTTGAAAGCTATGGTTGCGCAAGATGTAACTCTCTTACGCAAAATCGGTATAGATATGGTTGTAGTTCACGGCGGTGGAAAAGAGATTACATCGCTCGCAGAGAAGCTTGATATCAAGACAAAGTTTGTTAATGGACAACGCTACACAGACGAAGATATGCGCGATGTAGTCCAAATGGTTCTAGGCGGATTGATAAACAAAGATATAGTTAGACGCATAAATATTCATGGCGGAAGAGCTGTTGGTGTAAGCGGAATTGATGCAAACTTAGTTACAGTAAAACCAATGAGTAAAGATCTCGGCTTAGTCGGCGAAGTAACAGATGTTAACTCATCATTCATTAGAAATCTTTTAAACGACGGCTACTTGCCGGTGATTGCGCCAATCGGAGTTGATGCTGAAGGAACAATATATAACGTGAATGCGGATATTGCTGCGGGACCAATTGCCGCATCATTAAGCGCAACGAAGCTTGTTTATATGACCGACATCGATGGTGTGAAAATAAACGGCAAGCTTGCATCACATTTAACACAAAGCGAAGCACAAAAATATATTGCCGATGGAACTATAAGCGGCGGAATGATTCCTAAAGTTGAATCTGCACTTTCGGCTTTGGAATCTGGTGTTCAAAAGGTTCACATAATTGATGGAAGAGTAGAGCATGCGCTGCTGCTGGAAATTTTTACCAAAGAAGGTATTGGTACCGAAATAGTAAGCGAATAAAAACTCGAAAACAAAAACAACGAGGAACAGATGAGTAAGAAATTAGAAGATATTCACAAACGCCATGCGATAATCAAATCGATTATTTCTTCTCAAGAAATATTTAATCAGACACAACTTGTAAAAGTATTGAAGCAGAATGGAATTAAGGTAACACAAGCTACGCTTTCGCGCGATTTAACAGAACTTGGCGTTGGACGCGTTCCAACTGCAAAAGGAGCTACTTACAAAATCAACGCAATGGGAGATGAGCCAACTCTTAAACTCCATGTTGCGGAGGAAGTGGTTTCGATCATTTCTAATGAATCACTTGTTGTAATAAAAACATTTCCCGGTAGAGCACAAGGAGTTGCATTATTCTTGGATAAAAGCGCTATAACAGAAAGCATTGGAACACTTGCCGGCGATGATACCATAATTGTAATTCCCCGTTCAACAAAAACAATTGAAAAAACTATTAATCAATTAAAAAATATTTTAGGACTAAAATAATGGCAAAGAACAAAATAGTAGTAGCGTATTCGGGAGGACTTGATACGTCGGTAATGGTTAAGTGGCTAAAAGAAAATTATGACGCCGATATTATTACGTTTACTGGAAACTTGGGACAAACTAAAGAACTTATTGGACTTGAAGAGAAAGCTCTCAAATCGGGCGCTTCCAAATCGTATATACTTGATTTAACAAAAGAATTTATTGATGATTATGTTTTTCCAGCCCTGCG
This sequence comes from Melioribacteraceae bacterium, assembly GCA_041675645.1. Taxonomy (GTDB): domain Bacteria; phylum Bacteroidota; class Ignavibacteria; order Ignavibacteriales; family Melioribacteraceae; genus Stygiobacter. The sequence goes on along the minus strand of JBAYTN010000005.1, from coordinate 84,609 downwards.
GGCCGGTGCAATGTATGAAGAATCATATCCCATGGCTTGTTCAATAGGCAGACCGCTTTTAGCGAAAAGTCTTGTAGATATTGCTCGTAAAGAAGGTGCTAATATGGTAGCTCACGGTTGTACCGGAAAGGGTAATGATCAAGTTCGTTTTGAAGTTGCCGTTGGTGCGCTTGCACCGGATTTGGAAAATTTAGCTCCGTTAAGAACTTGGGAATTCAAAAGCCGAGAAGAAGAAATTGATTATGCTGCAAAACATAACATTCCGGTTTTGGTAACAAAAGAAAATCCATATTCAATCGATGAAAACATTTGGGGAACGGCAATTGAATGCGGTGTTCTCGAAGATCCAATGGTAGAGCCACCGGCAGATGCATATCAACACACTGTTTCGCCGGAAGAAGCTCCGGATGTAGCAGAGTATGTTACAATCGATTTCGAAAAAGGAATTCCGGTTGCGTTGAATGGAGTTGTAATGGAAAGCGTTGCGCTTGTAAAAGAATTAAACAAGATCGGCGGCAGAAACGCTATTGGCAGAATTGATATGATTGAAAACAGATTGGTTGGAATAAAATCTCGCGAGGTTTACGAAGCTCCGGCCGGAATGATTTTGCATGCGGCACATAAAGAACTTGAAAGAATTACATTAGATAAAGCTGTTGCTCACTATAAAACCCATGTTTCTCAAGAATATGCAAACTTGATTTACAATGGCTTGTGGTTTTCTCCTCTGCGCGAAGCGCTGCAAGCTTTCATTGATAAGACACAAGATAGAGTAACCGGAATGGTTAAGATGAAGCTCTATAAAGGGAACACAATAGTTTCCGGCAGAAAATCACCTTATTCTTTATATGATCCGGAACTCGCAACATACACAGCAGCAGATCAGTTCGACCATAAAGCATCGGAAGGATTTATAAAAATTTACGGACTGCCCTACAAAACAATTAACCGTGTTATGCAAAAAGCTAACGATACTAAAAAAGAAGTAGCCTAAACTAAGTTTAAGCGATAAGCAACTAGCTGTTAGAAAAAAGGATGGACTAAAAATGGCGCTTTGGAATAGCAGATTTAAGAAAAGTTTTGATAAAGGTGCGTTAAAGTTTTCAGCATCACTGGATGTTGACGGAAAACTTTACAACGAAGATATCGATGGAAGTAAAGCACATGTAAAGATGTTGATGAAACAAAAAATAGTTTCTTCGGGTGACGGAAATGCGATTCTAAAAGCGCTTGAAGAAATTCGAAAAGAAATATCTACTGGAAAACTAAAGTTCGATTGGCAGAAGGAAGATATTCATTCGTTAATAGAAGAACGTTTGGTAGATAAAATTGGCGAGCGCGGTAAGCGGCTGCACACTGCGCGAAGCAGAAACGATCAAGTTGCGCTTGATGAACGGCTGTATATGCGTAAGGAAATTGCTAATCTAGTAAAGCTGACAAAACTATTTCAGCGCACACTTTTGAAACAAGCACAGACACATAAAGAAACAATCATCAGTGGATATACTCATTTGCAGCGTGCGCAGCCGCTTTTGTTTGCGCATCACTTGATTGCTTATGTTTCAATGCTGGACCGCGATGTTGAACGGCTTAACGACTGCATGAAGCGCGCAAACAATTCGCCTTTAGGCTCCGCCGCGCTCGCCGGAACAACCCTTCCCATCGACCGAGAATACACTGCAAAACTTTTAGGGATGAACAGTGTAATCGTTAATTCGCTGGATGCAGTTGCTGACCGCGATGTAGTTATCGAGCTAATAAGTGCTTGCGCTACAATAATGATGCACCTTAGCCGCTTCTCTGAAGAAATGGTATTCTGGAGCTCAATAGAAATATCTTTTGCAAAGATTGATGATTCTTTCGCGACCGGAAGCAGTTTGATGCCCCAGAAAAAGAATCCCGACATTGCAGAATTAATACGAGGAAAGGTTGGCAGAGTTTACGGCTCGCTCTTCGCAATTCTTACAATTATGAAATCACTTCCGCTTGCTTACAACCGTGATATGCAAGAAGACAAAGTTCATTTACTCGAAGCGGTTGATACTACAAAAGATTCTCTGTTCATGGCTTCCGAACTTTTGAAAAATACAAGGTTCGATAAAAAGCGATTCGAAAAAGAACTTGATGGAGATCTTCTCCTTTCAACAGATTTGGTTGATTATCTTGTACGCAAACAAGTTCCTTTTAGAAAAGCACACCACATTGTTGGAGAGATTGTTTTTACGTGTGTAGATCAAAACAAAAAGCTGAACGAACTTTCGATTGCCCAATACAAACAGTTTTCAACAAAGTTCGAGGAGGATGTTTTCAAACTGCTTACTTCAAGAACAAGTGTAAAAAACAAACTTTCGCAAGGAAGCACTTCTCCCGCCGAAGTTGAAAAGCAAATTCTGTTCTGGAAAAAGAAGCTGAAGTAAAGCACTCCTTAAAATTTTTGCTAATACATAGATAGCCGGATTTGTGATAAACGAATCCGGTTTTTTTATAATGTAAAAAATTGTCACTAGTGTAACTTTTTTTGTTTGGTCTCCGTCCTAATATCAAACAAACAAGAAAGCGCTATGAAAAGATTTACGTTTTATTTGTACTCTCCGTGTTAACGATCGGTTCATTCGCTCAAACCGGACAACAACTAGCCACTAACACAACTAAACCAGCAAACCAAGGTGTTGTTGTTGGAAAGGTTGTAGACGCATCGTCAAATTCACCAATTGAATATGCAAGCGTTATTCTTCTATCAAAGCAAAACTCACAAATGGTTAGCGGAATTGCTTCTGATAAAAATGGAGAATTCGCTCTTCGCGGAATTGCGAACGGCACTTACAGCATAAGTGTAACATTTGTCGGTTTCAAGAAAATGGATTTAACAGATGTTGAAATTACAGACGGTAACCCGGTCGTAAATTTGAAAGAAATCAAATTACAGTCGGACGCTGTGCAGTTAAAAGAGTCTGCTGTTGTTGGTGAAAGAAGTGCTGTAGAATTTAAGATTGATAAAAAGGTTGTAAACGTTAGCCAAAACTTAGCTGCAACCGGCGGGACCGCGGTAGATGTTTTGCAAAACCAGCCATCGGTACAAGTTGATGCAAGCGGAAACTTAACACTAAGGGGAAGCGGTAGCTTTACTGTTATGGTTGATGGAAGACCAAGCGTTTTGCAAGGAACGGATGCGCTTCGCCAAATCCCGGCAAATGTTATTGATAATATTGAAATAATTACAAATCCATCTGCTAAATATGACGCAGAGGGAACTGCGGGAATTATCAACATTGTTACAAAGAAAACTAATCTATCAAGCACAAGCGGAATGGTTAACAGCGGAGTAGGCTCGCGGGATAAATATAATGGCGATTTTAATTTTAGTCATAAAACAGAAGATTTTAACATAACACTAGGCGCCGATGCCCGCCGCAATAATTTTCTTCAGGATATTACCATTGATCGCACACAATTAAGCACTACCGGAATTAACTCGGTTGCCGGTCTTCATCAAAAAAGAGATGCATACAATGCCCGGTTCGGCTTTGATAGATATTTCAGTGAGAAGCTTACTGTTGGCGTTACCGGAACATACGGTTATGTTGATATGAATATGGGAGTGAATACTTCCAACAGTACAACGGCTCTCGGCAATACATTGCCTAACACTTTTACAAAAACCAGTGATAACAACAAGATGACTGCCGAGTATTTTAACGGCTCTGTTAACGTGACAAACATTTTTGCACCAAAAGTGAACGATCTTTATTTTGAAGCAACTTTTACAAAACTAAGATTACCATCCAATCAAATTACAAACGAAAACACTTCTCTTTCTGATGGAACTGTAACAAATTCACTAAGAGCAAGAGAAAACAATACGAGAAGAATTGATTCAAGAATAAAACTAAATTATAAGCATAACATTGAAGAGAAGAATACTATCGAAACCGGACTTCAGGCCAACTTGTTTTACAAAGACATGGATATAATAAGTCGAGATTTCAACGGTGTTACTAATCAATGGATAACAAACAACGGTTATTCAAACAATTTTAGTTTTAGAAACAACATTTATTCCTTTTATGCGACTCACACAAACAATTTTTTAGGCTTAGATTACCAAGCCGGCTTGCGTTTGGAATACACAGACAGAAAACTTGATCAGCTTACAACCCAACAGAATTTCACTTATCAGAAGCTTCATTTATTCCCTACGCTGAATATTTCTAAAAAGATTTCGGATGATCAGCAATTACAATTCAGTTACAGCAGAAGGATACAAAGACCATTTGATGGGCAGTTAAATCCTTTTACATACTTTTCTGATTCCTACACAGCAACCGGAGGAAATCCTTACTTGCTTCCTTCGTTCACCCATTCTGTTGAGTTGAACTATCAAAAGTCTTTTACCGGAGTTTACTTAACAACACAAACATACTTGAGAAAAACCAGCGATGGCGTTGAACAATTACAAAGACTAGATAACACTGGAAAAATTAGTCTCATTCCAGAGAACGTATTAAACACAACAGCGGTTGGTGCAGAAATTTCTGCAAACATAACTTTTGCGCCTTGGTTTAAAATGGATCCGGCTGTTAACTTGTATCACTTCAACTTGCAAGAAAAACAAGAGTTTGGAATTGCCGGACAAAACCGCTTTAGTTGGGATACAAGGCTAAACACAACATTAATGCTTTCAGCCGCTACAAGATTACAGTTATTTGCAAATTATTTTCCGAATAATGTAACATCACAAGGCGAAATTAAATCGTTCATGATTATTGGCGCGACAGTTCGGCAAGAATTGTTCGAACGCAGTTTGGTGGCAACATTAAGTGCGCAAAACTTGTTTGGTCAGACAAAATATAATATAGTTTCTAACGGAACCGGATTTACATCTAACTTAAACATAAGACCGGAAGCGCCGATATTTAATCTTACGCTTAGCTATAACTTTAACAATTTCAAGCGCCGCAATAATGAACAAGTTGACTTGAACGTGAACGGCGGTTTATAATTTTCATTTGCTGATTACTCCTTGAGGTTGCGTAAGAGAAGGGGCTTGCGCGACCCTCTTTTTTTCCCGCCAGAGATTCGGAATTAGGGTAAAACAAAATACCCCAATCCGCCGTCTAACTATATCTAAATACCCACTCATCAATGAAGGAGTTCGTTATGCAAAAAAAGCGCAGTCTTTGGTGGCTTTCCGCTCTTTTCTTATTTGTTTATTCGTTTTTAGTTATTAATGGAACAATTTCCGCACAAAGCAATAATGGATTCGATCTTAAAAATTTGGATAAATCGGCCAATCCAACTCAAGATTTCTATCAATACTCTGTTGGCGGCTGGGTAAAAAACAATCCTATCCCGGATGATCAAGTTCGTTGGGGTTCTTTCACTATTTTGGCTGAAGATAATAATGTAATTTTGAGAAAAATTATTGAAGAAGCTGCGGCTAATCAATCTTGGGGAAAAGGAACAGCAAAACAAAAAATTGGTGATTTCTACGCAGTTGCAATGGATTCTGTTCGTATTGAAAAAATGGGTTATAAACCAATTATTCCCGATTTGAAAAACATTGACGCACTTAAAAACAAAAAGGATTTGATTAAATATTTAGCACAAGAATATGTGAAAGGTAATGGACTGATCTTCGGTTTTGGCGTTAGCGTAGATGCAAAGAAAAGTGAAATGAACACTGCTTATTTGTCACAAGGTGGATTAGGTTTGCCCGATGTTGAATATTACACGAAAGATGATGCCCGCGCTAAAGAAATTCGACAGAAATATTCCGACCACGTTGCAAATATGTTTAAGCTGATTGATGTTTCGCCGGAAGTAGCAGCAGAATATTCAAAAACAATTATGAATATTGAAGGCAAACTGGCCGCGGCTTCAAACACACGTTTAGAAAATAGAGATCCGATAAAAACTTATAATAAAATGACAATTGATAATTTGGTGAAACTTTCCGGTTCGTTCGATTGGGAAAATTATTTTGAATTAATCGGTTTATCAAACATGGATTTGTTAGTAGTTCGTCAGCCAAAGTTCTTTACTCAGCTTGGCGGAATTATGGATGAAGTTTCTCTTGATGAATGGAAAGTTTATTTGAAATGGAATGTGCTTCGCGGTTCGGCTAATACACTTAGTTCTGCTTTTGTAAATGAAAGATTCGATTTTACACAGAGATTTTTAAATGGCGCAAAAGCAATGCAGCCAAGATGGAAAAGAATGGTTCAAGCAGTTAACGGTTCTTTAGGCGAATTGCTCGGTCAGATTTATGTTGAAAAAGCTTTTCCGCCGGAAGCAAAACAAAGAGCTAAAGCAATTGTAGATAATTTGCTTGTAGCTATGGGAGAAAGCATTAAAGGTTTGCAGTGGATGAGCGATGAAACAAAAAAACAAGCCCTTGTTAAACTTGGAACCTTTGGTGTTAAGATTGGTTATCCAGATAAATGGAAAAATTACAGCGAACTCGAAATTGTTCGTGACTCATACTACAAAAACTTAGAACGTGTAAGTGCTTGGGCAGTTAAACAAAATCTTGCTAAACTTGGCAAGCCGGTTGATAAACAAGAATGGTTTATGAGTCCTCAAACGGTTAACGCTTCTTACAATCCCACCAAGAATGAAATTACTTTCCCGGCTGGAATTTTGCAGCCGCCGTTCTTTAATCAAAAAGCAGATGATGCAATTAACTACGGTGCAATGGGCGCGGTAATCGGTCACGAAATTTCTCATGGCTTTGATGATCAAGGAAGAAAGTACGATGAAAAGGGAAACATAAGAGATTGGTGGACAAAAGAAGACAATGATAAATTCCAAGCACACGCCAGAAAATTAGTTGATCAGTATAATGGGTTTGTCGTTGTAGATACTTTCAAAGTAAATGGTGCGCTAACGCTCGGAGAAAATATTGGTGATCTTGGCGGATTAACAGTTTCTTATGCTGCATTTAAAACAACCGAACAATTCAAAAAGAATGAAATGATTGACGGCTTTACTCCGGCACAAAGATTTTTCCTTGGCTGGGCACAAGTTTGGTCAACCAATGCCCGCGATGAGTTCTTGAAATCTCAAGTAAAGACTGATGTTCACTCGCCAAGTGTGCAGAGAGTTAATGGCCCATTGATGAATATGCCGGAATTCTTTGAAGCATTCGGTGTAAAGCCGGGCGATAAAATGCATGCTTCGGATGATAAGATTGTAAAAATTTGGTAAAGGGAGTTTTGAGAGAGAGTAAGATCGCGATTTATTTTTATTGATCATTATCTTACTCTTAATCTATTTTTAATTACGTTCTTGTTATATTTCAACGCGAAAACATTAACACATAAAAGGATAATAGATGTATTCACTCGAAGTTAGAAATCTTACGAAAACATTCGATAAGGTTGTTGCGGTGGATAACGCTACTTTCGAAGTTCCGGATGGTTCCATATTCGGGCTTATCGGACGAAACGGCGCCGGCAAGACAACTACAATTAGAATGATGATGGGTATTTATTTGCCGGATAGCGGAGATGTTGTTTTAAAGGGTGTGAAGGTTGGACAAGAATTTAAAAACCGTGTAGGCTACTTGCCGGAAGAGCGCGGTCTTTATAAGAAAATGAAAGTAATAGACACGCTTCTTTACTTTGCTGAGCTAAAAGGAAAAACTGGTAGAGCGGTACAGAAAAAAGCCGAAGAGTACTTGAAGAGATTTGATTTGTACGACCGCCGCTTATCTAAAATTGAAGATCTCTCTAAAGGAAATCAGCAGAAGATTCAGTTCATTGGAACAATTCTACACGATCCCGATTTTATTATTCTTGATGAACCGTTCAGCGGTCTCGATCCGGTAAATACAAATCTTCTTAAAGACATTATTCTGGAAATGAAGAGCAAAGGAAAAGTTATAATCTTTTCTACACACTTAATGGATTTTGCAGAAAAGATGTGCGATCATATTGCAATGATTGATCATGGCAAGATTATTCTTAAAGGCTCTTTGAATGAAATCAAAGCTAAACACTCACAAAAGAATGTAAGTTTAAGTTACGATGGAGACATATCGTTCTTACAAGGTCACCCAATTATTGAGAAAATGGCAAACTATGGTAACACAACCGGCATCAGATTAAAGCAAGAAAACCAAACACAAGAACTTCTTAAACTGCTTGTTGAAAGAAATGTAATAGTTAAGAAATTTGACGCTAACGATATTTCACTTCAAGAAATATTTATTGAGTATGCCGGACATGAAGAAGGAGGCGCCAATGTTTAATTATAGAATCCTTGGAATTATAAAACGTGAGCTGAAGGAAAAACTTCTATCCAAGTCGTTCATTCTCACCACTGTTTTGTTTCCGGTGTTTATGTTTGTTATAGTTGGTATACAAGCGCTTCTGGTAACGGACGAAGCCACTTCCAAATTAAATATTGTTTGTGAAGATCAAATTCTATCTCAATCATTTGAGAAAGAGCTTACAAGACCAGAATCTGATCTGATGAAGGAAGGTAAATTTTCTTTCAGCTTCTACACAATGAACCGTGAAGAACTGAAGAAACATTTGGATGAAAACAAGAAAGCCATGCTTGATGATAAGCTAACCGGTGTTGTTTTTATTCCGGCAACAGCTCTTACGGATAAAAAATTAGAGTACTATTCTAAATCGCCTAATAACTTGTCCCTTTCCCGTAAAATTGAGAAGCCGATAAACAAAGTATTGATTGATTCCTATTTCAATAATAAGTCGCTCTCAACAGAAGAACTCGATTTTGCGCGCAAGGGTGTCGATTTCAACGGCTTTAAAGTTTCTAAAGATGAAAGCATTAAAGAGGAAGGATTCGGTAGTTTAATTCTCTCTTACATTTTTGCTTTCTTACTTTATATCAGCTTGCTAATGTCAGGACAAATGATGCTTCAGTCAGTAATTGAAGAAAAGGCAAGCCGCATAGTTGAAGTTATTTTATCTTCCGTTAGTCCAAGAGAAATGATGACCGGAAAGATTGTCGGTTCCGCAATTACCGCATTAATGCAAATGGGAATTTGGCTTGCTGCTATAATCACAGTTGCTTCGTCTGCAATAATTGCACTCCCTCCGGAAATTGTTGTTAGTATTAAGGCGGTACAAGTTGTTTTCTTGCTTGTAAACTTTGCGGTTGGTTTGGTACTATTTTTAAGCTTGTTCGGAATGGTCGGTTCAATTTTCGATAATCCGCAAGACGCTCAATCCGGTTTGTGGCCTGTAATGATGCTTATTATGATTCCGTTTTTTGTGGCTATGTCTATGATGCAGAACCCCAATAGTCCAATTGGCAACGTAACCGCGCTTCTTCCATTTACATCAATTATGGTTATGCCGGTTAAGATGACAATAGTTGAAGTGCCTATCTGGCAGCTTGCATTAAGTATAGTTGTTAATATCATTGCAATCTTCTTTGTCTTTCCGGTTGCGGGAAAAATTTACCGCGTTGGAATTTTACGCACCGGTAAAAAACCAAAATGGAGCGAAGTTATAAAGTGGCTTAAATACAAATACTAAGCTGTAAAAATAATAGAACGCGGATGACGCAGATCAAGCAGATTTACGCTGATTTGATCCGCGCAAAGCTAAAAAATCCGTGTCATCAGCGTTCTATTAAATTGTATATTGCAATATGAAAGAAGAAGAAATTTATCCTTCGTTGGTTGAAAAACTGCACAAAGATTTTTCATTGGAAAAAGAATCTTTGCCCGCTGTAGATAACCTTGATCTGATTAGAAACCACTTGATTGTAAAAGTAAAAGAATTAATGTCCCACAATTACGATCGCTTTCTCAACAGCATGTACAGAATTGATGTTAGCGAAAAAAAGGTGAGAGAAATTCTTCACGGCAAAGATAGAACCACAATACCCGAAAAGTTAGCAGACCTAATTATAGAACGCCAGCTTATGCGTGTTAGAACGCAGCTTATGTATAAAGAGGGGAAGCTGAAGTAACGGTTATTTTAACAACACAAACTTCTTTGTTTCCGCAAAACCTTGTCCTGAGCCAGCCGAAGGATTACCGGCACGCAATTGATAAAAGTAAACCCCGGATGACATGTTATAATTTATAATTGAGAATTTAGAATTATATGTTCCCGTTTGTTTGTATTCATCAACAAGTGTCGCAACTTCTCTTCCGAGTACATCGTAAACTTTTAGCGTAACGTGTTCGCTCTTTGGTAAAGAGTAGCTAATTGTTGTTTCGGGGTTAAACGGGTTTGGAAAGTTCTGGGATAAGGTATAATTACTTGGTAGAGCCTTATCGCTAGCTTCAATATTCGTCAATATTTCTTGAGAAGGAATTGCATATACGCCGTTATCTGCACCAAAATATAGATACGTCCCACTTTCGGCAATTGAATTTATATATGTAATAATTGGGAGACCCGAGTCATATTTTTTCCAGCTAACTCCATAATCATTTGAAACTTCTTTGTTAGAAGCAACCGAACTATTACCAGATGCAAATACTGCACTAATAGATGTTTTGTTAATTCGTTTCCAGTTAAGACCAGTATCATTCGATATAAATAGACCGGCACCGGTACCAAGGTATATTGTTGAACCCGTATAAGCGATTGAATAAATATCAGTCTTATAAAATATCTCATGAAACTCTTCCCAAGAGCTTCCGTTATTTGTCGATTTGTATACGTTGCCAAATTCCCCATAAAAATTTCCGCTGGTACCAAGAAGTATAGTAGAACCGAATACAGAAATTGAGCGCGAAATTTCGCCATGTTGAATGCTTCTAATACAAGCCCATGTTTGTCCGTAATTTTCAGAGACAAACAGTTCTCCGGTTTGGGTTCCGGCATAAATCTTATTATTAGAAACATATAAAACACGAACCACATTTGTTGTTTTCAATCCATTTGCAGAGAGTGACCAGCTTTGCCCAAAGTTAGTTGAAATATAAATCCCATCATTTGTACCAGCAAAAATTACATCTCCAACATTGCATATTGATGAAATTGATTTTCCGCTTAACCCTATCTGTGTCGTTTTCCATCCTTTTTCAATTGGCTCAACAAAGTAAACTCCGCTTGAAGAGGCGGCAATTACACCATTATTATATTTACTTAAACTGTTAACCGCGCTAGTTAACCCGGAATTTATTTGTGACCAATTATCTCCATCGCTTGTAAAAAGCAAGCCACTCAAAGTAGTTATGATAAATTTATTATTATTCTTCACAATAGACTTAAAGTAGGTCTGTGTAAGTTTCCATGTTATACACATCCAAGTTTTCGCTTTATCTGTAGAACAATATATGCCGGAACTAGTTAATGCATATATGTTGGAATCAATAGAGGTGAGATTATAGATAGAACTTTGAGAAGGAATCCCATTACTCATATCATTCCACGTTAACCCACTATCAGTAGATTTATAAACCCTATCCGAACATGCATATACTATACTGTCCAAAGTTACTAGAGCCCCCATTCTGCCTAAAATTGCACCATTACCGGCGGGCTCCCATTGCATGCCATCGTTAGTTGATTTATAAATTCCGTAATCGGTACCTACGATAATTGTGTTTTTTACACTTGTAATACTTTGTATAGAAGTAGAATACAAGCCATCATTTCGAGTTGAAAAAGATTTTCCGTCATCGGAAGAAAACATAAAACCGGATCCAGAAGCAATACATATTTTAGAATCAAAAGCATGGATTAACCGCAAGTATAAGTTTTGGTCAATTTGTAAATTTTCCGGATTCCAAGTAGTTCCATAATCTATAGAAGAATAAATTTTATTACTGCCGGCGGCATAAAGCTTTTTTCCGTTGTAAGAGAATGATTTAATATTGTTTTGCCCAATAATTACGTTTTCTACATTCCAGCTTAAGCCGCAGTCTGTAGAATAAAACAACCCTTCATTTGTACCGGCAAGAATTCTATTACCGATACTGTAAAGAATGTTAATAGATTTCCCATATAGTCCATTAACATTTTTCCATTGCGCTTGAACTATTGTTGATTGTAATACGGCAATACAAAGAGAAATAAATACTGTACTTCTGCTTAATTTCATATTTATGCTTTTATTCTAAATACTGTTATTTCACTATAACCATCTTTCTTGTTAATCTAGTCTGATCCGCAGTTAATTGATAAAAATATATTCCGCTTGGTAAAGACGCGCCATGGCGCGTCTTTACGTTAAGTTTAACTTGGTAATTGCCCGGTTGTTTATATTCATTTACAATTGTTGCAACTTCTCGTCCAAGTGAGTCAAAGACTTTTAATGTAACATATCCGTTTTTTGGAACAGAAAAATTAATTGTAGTTGCTGGATTAAAAGGATTAGGAAAATTCTGCATTAACCTAAATTCTTTCGGTAATGTCTGATCGGTATATACCGAAGTTAGAGGAGCAAAATGAGCTGCCAGATTTCGCATTTCCGCAGCAACGTAAGTATAGCTTGAATCTTCTGAGACAATAGTTCCATATTCAGTCCAGTTTACAAATCTGAAACCTTTATTAGAGACGGCTTTTGCAGTTAATGTATCGTGAATACGATTATAGGATACCACCCCGCTTCCTTCCGGCAAAGCTCGCAGAATGATAAAAGGATTTCCGGAACAACATGTTGCCGGTAGAACAACTATCTTGGTTTTTCTCGAATTAGTTACGGCATTTCCATCAGTAACATAAACCATAATTTGGTAAATGCCCTGCTGATAGTAATTTGGTCTCCAGCCAAAAACACCAGTTTCAGTAATAAGCAAAGCGTTATTTGGGATAGTTGATGTCGCAATATATTTTATTGTATCGCCATCTGCGTCAGTTGCTCTATAAGTAAAAATGAATGCACGATCGTCAAAGATTGTAGTATCCGGCATTTCTTTTACAAACACCGGCGCGTGGTTTACTCTAAAGTTTGCAAGTAAATCTCGGCTTATCGTTATCACAAATTGGTAAACTGAATCAGTTGAGACAATAATTCCGTTCTCTGTCCAATTTGTAAATCGGTATCCTTTATTGGGAATTGCTCTAACAATTGCAGTATCACCTATTGTACTACGACTAACTTCTCCGCCCACATTGTGTGCAATTGCAATATGCGGTGTCCCAATACCCCAATCGTCCCAATGATAATCTGTTGTTAACTTTTCATCGCTGGCGGCAATTATAAGTTCATACATACCTCGTTGCGCGTTGAATGGATGCCAAGAAAATACACCAGTTTTTGGCAATAATGTTGAATTCGTTGGTAGAACAGATTTTGCAGAATAGGTAATTGAATCTCCATCGGGATCGAATGCGGTATACTGAAAAAGTAATGTCTTACCAGCGAGAATGAATGTATCCGGCATTTCTTTAACAAACACGGGCGCATGGTTTTCTTTTGTGCTTTTGCTTTGTGCAAACAAGACAGAAAAAGAAATAATAGCAACTAATAAAATGAATCGCTTCATAGTTTTAAATTCTCACTTATTTTATAAAGCACAATTTCTTTGTTTCAACAAAACCTTGTCCTGAGCCAGCCGAAGGATTACCGGCACGCAATTGATAAAAGTAAACCCCGGATGACAGGTTATAATTTATAATTGAGAATTTCGAATTATATGTTCCCGCTTGCTTGTATTCATCAACTAACGTTGCAATTTCTCTTCCCAGTACATCAAATACTTTTAATGTAACGTGTTCAGCTTTTGGAATTGTGTATTCGATTGTCGTTTCCGGGTTAAACGGGTTGGGGTGGTTTTGAGAAAGAGAAAACTCCTTAGCTACCTCATCTTTCTCTTCGATAGATGAAACTTCTCTGATACGTAAAGTGGTTTTTCTTGAAAAGGTTTTTAAGTTTCCATCAGTTACATAAACAATTACTTCGGATTTGTTTGCGTATATGAAGTCATTATTTGATGGACGCCATGCAAACTGCCCGTTTTCTAGTAAAGCCGACGAATTTGGTAACTGCGTTGAAGCGTAAAACTTAAGCGAATCTCCATCCGGATCAACCGCCTCATACTTAAAAAAATATTTTGCGGTTGCCATAATAGCAGTATCAGGCATTTCTTTTACAAACACGGGCGCGCGGTTTACTCTAAAGTTTGCTGTAATAGTTACGTAAAGAAGATTCGGCATTTTAAAAGCATAGACCGAATCTGTTGAAACCGCTTGTCCATTTATTGCCCAGTTCGAAAATTTAAAACCACTATTAGTCGTTGCCCTCACAACCGTTGTATCTCCGGAATAGCTTGTAGCAATTTTTCCTCCGTTAGTGGGATTGCAGATGTAATCAACTGATCCGAATATATCGACTAGCACTTGAACGGTTATAATTGCTTTTTTTGATGAAGTGGTTAACTTGCCATCACTCGCCTCTATAATAATTTCATGTCTGCCTATTTGGGAATTTGCTGAAAGCCAAGAAAAGTATCCGGTGGCGGGTATAAAAACTGCGTTTATCGGTAAAGCAGATTTGGCTGAATACGTAATTGAATCGCCGTCCGGGTCAACTGCCTTATACTGATAGATCAATGTTTTCCCGGGCAATATGGTCGTATCCGGCATTTCTTTTACAAAAACCGGCGCGTGGTTTTCTTTTGTGCTTTTGCTTTGTGCAAACAATACAGAAGAAGAAATAATTACAAATAACAAAAAGAATCGCTTCATATTTTTAACTTCCCCCTTACTTTATTAAACACAATTTTTTCGTTTCGTTGTAACTGCCGGCTTGTAGCCGATAAAAGTAAACCCCGCTAGTCATCTCGAGCGGAGTCGAGAGATGATGCATATTAAATGTTACTTTGTAATTTCCAGCTTGCTTGTATTCATCAACAAGTGTTGCAACTTCTCTTCCGAGTACATCGTAAACTTTAAGTGAGACATGTTGTAGAGACTCGCCATGGCGAGTCTCTACGGGAATTGTGTACTCAATAGTTGTGCTTGGGTTAAACGGATTAGGATAGTTTTGGGAGAGAGAAAATGTGTTCGGGATGACTTCTTTTGTATAATCAATGCCGGTTTCTTTGTCTATTACATGTATATATATTTTGTCTTTAGTAAGGACAATATTTTGTGAAGTATAATTGATTCCCTTTAAACTATGTTTTGCAATAAACTTTTCCTTTCCTGTGGAGTAAACAACTAAAGTGTCGTTTATAATGGAGGAAATATATTGCCCGTCTTGGCTAATTCCAAAGCAAGAACCGATACCGGAAAGCAATACTTTGTTGTTCGTGATCAACTTATTAATTGTATCAACTTTTGCTTTAATAAGACTTTTGTTTTCAACATAGTAGAGCCAGTCATTGTTGTATGTCCAATCAAAATGTTTTTGATGCATATTCGCAATTTGGAATAAAGTTTTGTCCATAATTATTTTATTATTAGAAAAAGTACACAGAGCAACGTTTTGAGGAGTTTCAATCAGATATTTATTACCATGAACCAGCAAAATTTTGTATGGTGTTGGGGAGGGTTGGATAATGTAAGATTCTACTGCAATGCTGTCCTTATAAATAATCTTCTGGTTAGAATCTAACGTTGCTAAAAAGTATTTACCTAAAGCGTGATTATTAACTGATTTAGTTACTAAGTATGAATTTTTAATCATTCCGCTAATAAAAACAAACTTTTCAGCAGTCGTTTTCAAAGAATCTTCCGGTGTCAGAAATTTATTTCCCAACACACCGTTTAATATCCACGCACCATCATTAGTTGGAATGAATGTTGTGTTGATATATAAATATGGTTCCCAAATATCTAACTCACCAAAATAAGCATATAGATTATTGCCAACGTAATTGCCGTTCTGTTTAATCAACGATAATGAAGTGAACCCAAAAGAGCCGGATGAATGACAATATAGATAATCAGAGGAATTATAACTAAACCCTCCGGTATAGTAGGAGTAAGAAGAATACTTACCAGAGCTAGTTTTCCACTTTAGTGAAAGATCGGTTTGTATTAGTGCCAATGAGGGAATATCAAAATATGCTAAATGCCCAACGGTTTCTACAAGTTGCGCTGTTGTAAATGTTTGTGCAATTAAGAAGAATAGAATAAAACAAAATCTCGCTGTGGGTCTCATATTTTCCCCGGACTTATGTTGCATCTAATTTTACTAAACCTAAATAAAATTCTTTCGGCAGATAGTCAAGTCCTTTTAAAAAGCCCTAGATACTGCTAAGGCAGTTTACCGGACTTAGACTCCCGTTTTCCTCGCTCCAGATATTAGTTTCCCTACTACGAATATTATTTCCCATGCTCTGACTATGATTTCTCTCACTCTGACTATCATTTCCCATGCTCTGAATTTGATTTCTGGTACTCTGAATGCCATTTCCAGCCAAACAAGAATCCCGCAAAAGAGAATTACCGGTTTTGAAGAGGCCCTGCCACTGACTATTTTTACTCACTAAAAATTTAGAGTTGGTGTAATGAGCAAGTCTTTCTTAAAAAAGTATCCCATTATAGATTATTTTGCAATTACTGTTGGTTCCGCAATAATGGCTATTGGTATTGGTGTTTTTTTAGTTGATGCTAAAGTTGTTCCGGGCGGGGTTAGCGGTCTTGCCATGGCAATGCATTATTTAAGTGGCAACAAAATTTCGGTGGGTCTTCTAATGTGGACTCTCAACATTCCTCTCTTCCTTTGGGGAATGAAAGAGCTTGGCAAAGAATTCGGCATAAGAACTTTTGTTGGCTTTTCTCTCAATTCCTTTTTTATCGATTTATTCCGGGGAGATATTCCGGGTTTTGAATATTTACAACTTCAAAACTCGGCAACAGTTCAGGATTTATATAAACACGATTTTTTGTTTATGGTTCTTATCGGTTCAGTTCTTCTTGGCGTTGGTCTCGGCATCATTTTCAAATTCAAAGGCACAACAGCAGGCTCCGATATTATCGCCTCAATTATGCATAAGCGTTACGGAATAAAACCGGGGCAATCGATTATGATAATTGATTTCTTTGTAATTGCTCTTGCGGGAGTGATAATAGAATTAAAAGATCTTTCGCCGGATAAGCCCGCGCTTTCTCTCACGTTCTACGCAATCTTTTTGCTTTTCATTTCATCACGCTTGATAGATATAATAATAGATGGATTTGATTACGCGCGAGCCGCTTATGTTATCTCGGATAAATATGAAGAGATTTCACAATCGATAATGAATGAGCTTGGCAGAGGAATTACTGCTATTGATACGCGCGGAGTTTATAAAAACATTGAACGTGAAATGCTTTTAACTGTTGTGCCGCTTCGGGAAGTTTCCAGATTGGTTGATATTGTAAAGGAAGTTGATCCGCATGCTTTCGTAATTGTATATAATGTTCACGAAGTTCTAGGCGAAGGTTTTAGAAGAAGAATTTAATTCTTTGCGTTTTATCTTTTGGGAAATATAAATGAGCAATAATATGAACACTGTTCTCGATCCGAACAAAATAAGAGAACTTGCTAATGGTTTTCAAGTAAGCAGAATTATACTTACCGCTGTCGAGTTAAATATTTTTACCATTCTCGATAAGCATCTGCTTCCCTCCGTGGAAATAGCAAAACAAATTAATGGCGATGAACGCGCTACCGACCGCTTATTAAACGCTCTTGTATCGCTGGGCTTCTTGAACAAGGTTCACGAAAAGTTTTACAACAGCGATGCCGCTTCCTTGTACCTTGTAAAAGGGAAACCGGAATTTATGGGAGGACTTTTTCATACTAACGAACTTTGGAAATCTTGGGGAACTTTAACAAATGCTGTTAAAGAAGGAACTTCTGTTTACAATGGAGATGGAGCTAATAAAGATTGGACGGAATCCTTTATAGCTGCAATGCATTACAGAGCGGCAAAAGAAGCAAAGATACTTGCTATGATGCTGAATCTCTCTTCTGCAAAAAAAATGCTTGATGTGGGAGGCGGCTCCGGCGCTTACGCAATGGGAATGATTGAAACAAATCCGGAATTGAGTGCTGTTATTTTCGATCTTTCAAATGTAATTCCTCTTACAAAAAAATATGCCGAAGCTTTTCCACAAAAAGACAAAGTGAGTTACATTGAAGGGAATTATTTAACCGATGATTTTGGAAACTGCTACGATATAGTTTTACTTTCCGCCATTGTTCATATTAATAGTAATGAACAGAATCTTGAGTTGATAAAGAAATGTGCCGCCTCATTAAATAGCAGTGGACAAATTATAATTAAAGATTGGGTAATGAATGAAGCGCGAACCGAACCCCTTGGCGGGGCTGTGTTTGCGATTAATATGCTCGTCGGTACAAAATGCGGCGATACTTTTACGGAAAGCGAAATGCGTAATTGGTTTACAAGCTGCGGAATTACAAAAATCGAAAGAAAGAATACCAGTTACGGCTGGTCATTAATTATAGGAACAAAAGATTGATTTGCAAAATGAAAAACATTACGGCGTTGTTAGCGCTTTTAATAATTGTATCGGCTTGCGGAAGCAAAAAGGAAATTCCGGAATTGCTGGAGGGAAATTACCGCTTACACATTGTTTCGTTTGATGAAAGTAAATCGGAGATCAATCTAGATAAAGACAATCTAAAAGAAATTTTGATCTTGCTTCATCACAGAATTAATTCGGGAGAAATTAAGAAGCATTTCCAGCTTAGCGAAAGCTCGTGGAATGAGAGAATAAACTATCTCTTCGGCGAAAGCTTGATTAAAAAATTTGCTGACAGCAGTTACATTCCAACTGTTTTTATTCTCGATGAGGAAAACGGACGCGCGCTTAAGAAACATACTGATTCTCTTGGTGCGGAAATGAGCGGAATAACTATTGACCGATTAGCTGAGATAAAAGAAGCCTTTGCAAAAATACCGTCGCTTAAAAACATTCCATTCGAATACGTTTCAATGCTTGTCCTGGGCGCGGTAATTCACGATGGAGAACAACTAAAAAATTATCAAGAACAGTTTATAAAATCATTCGTGCCACACCGCGGAAGCCATTACTATTATATGTCGCTGATTCAAAATGAAGGCGGAGAGGGAAGCCCTAAAATTTTTGAAACACGTTATTATGAGTATCCTAAGTTCAAGCTCTGCTCATTTACTTCGAACGCGTATGAAAGAAATATTGCAACTTACGCAACCTCAGAACTTGTAAGAGATTTTGGAAAACCGGTTACAGAAGGTGATTCTATTTATCAAGTTGCTCTGCTTGATGAATTAGTTAACGTAAGTAAGAATCCGGACTACAAACCGGCTTCAAAAATCGCCGATGGATTTAAGCGGAGCAGAATTGTTGTCGATGGTAAATCAACCGTTCCGGTTTTTACCAAGGAAGATTTTGGGAAACTCGGAGAATTAAGTAATGTGGTTAAGCAAGACATTGTAAATTATTTCGAGAATAGGCAGACGCTTTTTGTAAAGTGGTATCTTAATTCCCAGTACCGGGAAGAAGTATCTTATAAGGAATGGATGATCTGGGTTTACAAAATGATAACCGCAAAAACTATTGATGTACTTATGAAGAAGTCTTATATAAAAATTTATGGCGGAAATACTGCTTCTTTCATTCTCGAAAAATGAAAGAAGCTTGAATTCTACTTTGCTAATTCGCTCTTAATTACTTTTATCATTTCTTCAAATTCTTCTTGTCTAAACCCGGTCGAGGCCCACTTAACTTTTCCATCCTTTCCTATAACAAAGTTTCTCGGGATATATTTGCTGGCGAAAAGTTTATAAACGGTTGTTTCCTTATCAAGATAAATCGGGAATGTGTGTTTGTTGAGATCAATAAATTTTTTAACAACCTCGGTCTCTTCGCCTCTGCTAATAGCGGCCATAACAAAGTTATCGTCTTTTATCTTTTCGTAAATATCTTTTTGCATTAAGGGCATTTCTGCTTTGCATGGCCCGCACCAAGTAGCCCAAAAATTAATTAGCGTAACTTTACCTTTTAAATCGGAAGAAGATAGATCGGAACCAGCAAGTGCTTTTGCAGTAAATGTAGGAAGTTGATCACCAACGTTTAACAATGTAGTTTCTTTTAAGTCGTCTTGTGCAAATGAAACACCAGCAATAACAAATATTACAACTACAGCAAATATTCTCTTTAACATGCAGACCTCGATAGAGTTTAAAAATTTATAAATAGTATCTCATAATTGGCCGGGTTTTGCTTCGCCGCGTGGCTTCAACAAATCCGGCTTTCGCAAATGCAGATGGAATTCCGGTCCATGCAAACGCAGCCGGAATAGAGTTTGAATATGGAACAGTTGGGTAACCTTCTAAGATTTTCACTTTTTTCTTTTTACAAAATTCCACAACAGATTTTAACAGTTCAGTAGAGATTCCCTTCTTGCGGTATTCCTTAGCCATGAAGAAACAAGTAATTGACCAAACCGGTACATCATCAATTGGGGCAAGAACTTTCGATTTTTCTAATCGTAAATATTTTTCTCTTGGAGCAAAAGAACACCAGCCGACCGGAATTTTTCCAACGTAAGCAATTATTCCAATTTGTTCTTTAGCTTCAACCAGATTCCTCATTGCTTTTTTATTGCCGCTTCCTTTTTGCTTTTCAAATTGAGAAGATTTTAAGCGCCACGCCATACACCAGCAACCACCGCACGCGCCTCTATCGCCAAAAAGCGTTTCGAAGTCTTTCCAGTTCTTGGTTGTTAATGGTTTGTAAGTTAGTTTACTAGAAATCATGCTGAAAATATAACTCGGAAAGTTGAGCCTTTCCCCTTGTTGCTTATAACTTTTATTTCGGCACCGTTAAGTTCGCAATAGCGTTTAACAAGAGCTAAACCCAGTCCGTTTCCTTCAAAATTACGAGTATAGCCTTTTTCTTCGCGTGTAAAAGGAGTGAACAACATCTGAAAATATTCGTCGTCAATGCCGATGCCCGTATCAATGACATCAACAATTAATTGATTGTTGGAGCCGCGATCTACCGCGACTGTTACTTTGCCAACTTGTGTGTACTTAACCGCGTTATCAATTAAGTGATAAAATATTTGATTGATGGAATATTCGTCTCCACGCAAATGAATATCTTTCTCGGCTGCGACAACTTCAAATAAAATTCTTTTTGCTGATGCGAGTGGTTCAAATTCCTTGTGAAGCTTCTTTAATATTTCGGATACATTTACAGTGGTAGATCGGAAAGAGTAGTTACCGGTTTGAAGTTCTGACATATTCAAAATTAACTCAACTGTCCGCATTATTCGCTTGCCTTCAAAATCAATCACGTCGAAGGAGCTTTTCAATTCATCATCAACTTGATTTTGCAATTCCTCTTTAAGCAAGGATGAGAAATTAAGAATCACATTCAGCGGAGTTCTAATTTCGTGAGACATTTGAGCAAGGAATTCGGATTTCAATCGGTCGGATTTTTCCGCATTTTCTTTAGCCCGAATAATCTCTTCTTCAACTTTTTTCTTTTCGGTAATATCCTCAACCGTACCTTCGAAGTAAACTATGTTGCCGCTTTCATCGGCAATAGCTCGGGCGCTTTCTCTAACGTAAATAATCGGTCCATCGGCACGTTTCCATCTAGATTCGAAACCGATAATTCTACCATTCAATTCAACTTCACGTTTGAATGTTAATCTTGATTCCGGATCAACATAAACTTGATTTGCTTGCATAGCTAAAAGTTTTTCCAGACTGTCTATGCCGAATATTTTCAATAAAGTTGGATTAGCCATTAAGATTTTTCCGTCCGGCGTTGTACGATACAATCCTATTGTTGCGTTCTCATATAATCCACGGAAACGAAGTTCACTTTCTTTAAGCGCTTCCTCAGCTAGCTTTCTTTCAGTAATGTCTTGCTTGATTGCTACGTAGTAAGTTATTTCTCCCGAAGAGGATTTCACCGGCGTGATTGTCATTTCCTCGGTATAGTCATTGCCATCTTTTCTTTTGTTAATTAGTTCGCCGCGCCACGTTTCGCCTAGTGAAATCTTATGCCACATATATTCGTAGTATTCACTTGTCTGGCGGCCGCTTTTTAAGAAACTAGTTTTTTTGCCGAGGACTTCTTTAAGGGAATAGCCGGTTAGTTTTGTAAATGCACTATTAGCCCAAAGCACCAAGCCGTCTTTGTCGGTAATAACAATTCCGTTAGCGGCAGCTTCTAGTGCATTGCTTTGTAAGTTTAATTGATCCTCAACAGATTTTTGTTCGGTTACGTCTGTTATGAAACCTTCTAGGGCAACTAATTCGTCATTTGTATCGTTGAATATTCCAATTCCTTGTTCCCAGACCCATTTTTCGTAACCGCTCGCAGTTTTAATTCTATAAATAAGCTGATAAGATTTCTTTTCTTCAATTGCTTTCTGTACTTGTTCAAAAATTTTCTTCCTATCATCTTGATTAATGAGATTGTAGTAAGAAATATCTTTGTCGTTGATTAATTGTTCGGGTCTGTAACCGGTTATTACTAAAGACTGATCGCTCACAAAATTCATAGACCAAATCGAATTAGCTTTGAATCTGTATACTAATCCGGGTAGATTGTTAATAAGTGTATTAAGCTGCCGCTGACTTTCTTGCAGTGCTTCTTCTGCCTTAGTTGCTTTACGAGAACCAATCGCAAGACTATTTTTTGCTTCTTCTATCTTTCTTAAGTATTGTCCTTGCTGGTTTTCATATCTAAAGAAAACAAAAATTGCAACCAACGTTAATAGTATTGAAGAAACAACAAGACCTAGTTGAGCGTAACGAAATGTTTGAGATTGCTTGTCGATCAACTTTTTTAGCTCCACCTCAATAACTTCGTTTTGATTCGAAATTCGTGAGTAGGTTGTATTCCACAAAGTAAGTACAGAGTCCGTCGGTGCAGTTTTTCCATTCAAAACTGCTCCAAATTGCGCTCGATATTCGCTAATTAGCTCTTGCTGTCTCTGTACGCTAATCTTGAATGAGCGATCATCTAACGGAAGAATTGATATGAAAAACGATTTGTTTTCTTCTGAAAGTGAGTTTGATAATAACTCGGCTTGACTAATTTCATCCCAAGCTTCTCTTTTTGAGATTTCTGTTGAAGAATTTAAAGTAAAAAGAGCAGCTGTTCTTGCCTTCGAGAGGTGCGTCTCAATTTTTATTGCCGAATTAAAGACTTCTGTATAAAGATAATTGATTCTGTTTTGAATGAAAATATTGGCAACTACAGTCGTCAATATCATTAACGTAGCAACAGCTGCAATTGAATACACAATTCTTCTTGAAGACGATATTTTGTTTAGATGACTCACTTTAGCAAATTAAACTCAGCGCCCTATTTAGCGATATAGTATTTTATAACCCCAAGCATCTAGCGAGGTTGAATAACTTTTGTCTAATCTAATCTTTTTATCGGTGCAAAAATCCTTATATGTTCCGGCAATTACTTTGTCTTCCAATTTTATTTCTACCGGAGTTGCTGAAATATTAAAGAAAGCTAAAATTTTCTTTCCATCCTTCTGACGAACAAATGAGAAAACGGATCCATTGTTTGTTTCAACTTTTTGTAGCTCACCGCCTAAGGTTCCACTCCACAACGCTTTGTTGTTTTTCTTCAGATCGAATAAACGTGTATAGAGTTCGCGCATTTGATCTTTCTTCCAATCAATTGGGTCCCTTTCAAAAAAGAGTAGGCGTTTATCCAAACCGGCTTCTTGTCCCGAATATACAAGCGGCATTCCGGGTACAATGGTGGTAAGTATGGCAAACATCTTCCTCGCATCGCCAAATCTTTCTTTGTCGGTTCCATTCCAGCTGTTTTCATCATGGTTAGAAGTGAATGTCATTCGGTAAGCATCATTCGGATACTCTGTTTTTTCCTTTTCAAAATGATCGTAAAAATCTTTAGCTGTTTTCTCTTTTTTACCAACACCAACAAACAAATCTTTAAGCTGCCAGCTGTATGTCATATCAAACGCTTGATGCAGTTCCGGTTCCGTAGCTTCGGCTAGCATAAATAATTTTTTCTTTGTCTCTAACTGCGGAAGTACCCAAGTCCAGAATTCTGTCGGAACCATTGCCGCAACATCGCAGCGAAAGCCATCTATATTACACTCATCAACCCAATATTTCATTGCATCACGCATCGCGTTCCATAATTCTTTGTTCTCATAGTTCAAATCAACAACATCTGTCCAATCGAAAGGAGAAATAAATTTCCCATCTTTATCTTTATTAAAGAATTCGGGATTTGTTTTCATCCAAACATTATCCCAAGAAGTATGGTTTGCGACCCAATCAATAATCACATGCATACCAAGCTTATGCGCTTTCTTAACAACAGATTTAAAATCTGTAAGAGTGCCAAACTCCGGATTTAATGCTTTGTAATCCTTTACGGAATAGTAACTACCCAGCGTACCCTTTCTATTTACCTGGCCTATTGGATTTACCGGCATAAACCAAAGAATACCAACATTCATTTTTTTTAGTTTTGGTAAATGTGAAGCGAAAGCTTTGAGCGTTCCTTCTTTGGTATATTGTCGAAGATTCACTTCATAAATTGAAGCATTTTTTGCCCATTCGGGATGTTTTTTTTCGGTCTGGGCTAAATTTGTTGAAAGCAACAAGGCAAAAACAAGCAAAACTATGAGCATAGAGGGGCTAGAAAATCCACTTCTGTTGGGTTGGTAGTACATATTTTTCTCCCTAAGATTCATCCACTATTTAAATTACAGAAAAATAACCGCGTTATAAAATCAAATTTTGGTATTTTGAAGTAGTGCTTATTAATAATTTAGCGATATGAAACGGCTTCTCACAGACCCAACTGTAAAATTTTTTGTCTCTGTATTAGGACTGTTCGCGATATTTATTTTTTTAAAAGAACTGCAGCACATATTTATACCGCTCGTTATAGCATACTTCATGTTTTTCTTTTTTGAACCACTCAACACTTACTTTGAACGACACAAGATTCCAATCGGAATAATAATTTTTATTGATATTGTCCTAACTGCGTCATTGCTCTATGGAGTTTCGCGCGTAATAATTGATTCACTCGTTCAGTTTGGCGAACAGCTTCCTCTTTATGAACAAAAGCTGAACCGCATCATTAGTGATGCAGCAAAATCTGTTGGATTAAAGGACTACTCACTTACACATTTCAATATTCAGCGTGTTTTGAAGAAACTGGATTATTCCAGCTTAGCAACTGGTGTGTTTGAATCAACCTTATCTGTTGTAACCAGTGTTTTGCTGGTTCTTTTCTTTTTCATATTTATCTCAAGCGGACATGAGAAAACGTTGCAAGCAATTCGTGCCCGGTTTGTTGAAAAGGAAATCAAGCATTCGCTAAAAAAAATGAAAAGAGAGCACAAAAACGTGCCGATTGATGAGGAACATACTTCGCATGAGGAGGAAACTTTCGAGACAATTACACATCAACGTGAAGAAACATTACAAAGAACATTTAGAGATATAACCGAGCAAGTACAGAAGTACATTATTACGAAATTTTTGATCAGCCTTTCGGTTGGTTTAATTATGGGCTTCATCCTTTGGGCGTTCGATGTTGAGTTTTTCATAATTTGGGCAGCCTTTGCAATTATTTTAAACTTCATTCCTAACATTGGCTCGGTAATCTCTGTTATCATGCCCGCATTGATGACGCTTGTTCAATATGAATCGTTTGGATATGCACTTCTTGTTACTGTTGTTCTTATTATCGTTCAGAACATAATTGGAAATATTATTGAGCCGAAAATATTTGGAGACCGGCTTGGTCTAAATCCATTAGTAATTCTTCTTTCCTTACTGCTATGGGGCTATTTATGGGGAATCGTCGGAATGTTCATTTCTGTTCCGTTAACCGCAGTTCTAAAGATTATCATTTCAAATTCGAAAAGCCGCAATATGCGGTTTATTACCAGTCTGATGAGTAGTTAATTCCGCTTCTCGAAGGTAGACTTCCCCGTAGTTACCGCCTGCTTACTTCTCTGGATAAATTCATTATATTTGTCCCAGTTATAATTGTTAATTGTTAAATAAATAAGTAAGTAGAAGAACAGCAGATGGTTTATGTTGGGCAGTTGATCCGCGTAATGCGGGTAGGAAAGTCCGAACACCACAGAGCATGGTGCCGGGTAACACCCGGGGCCTCTTTGTTGAGACACGGAAAGTGCCACAGAAAAAATACCGCCCCGATTTAGTTCGGGGTAAGGGTGAAATGGCGAGGTAAGAGCTCACCGCTTCGATGGTAACATCGAGGGTCTCGTAAGAGATCCCGCAGAAATGCGGGACAGGGCAAACCCCACCTGGTGCAAGGTCAAGCAGAAGGTTTTCCCGATTTTACTTGTCGAAAGACAAATATACCGGGAGAAAAGTTGCTCGCTTTAAATCCTTCGGGTAGACCGCAAGATTACAGCAGTAATGCTGTGGCTAGATAAATAATTGCCGTCCCGCCAAAAGCGGGATTACAGAATTCGGCTTATAGACATAAGCCATCTCTTGATTTTCTGCTTCCAAGGACGTTATGCAAACTAAACGTTGGAAGCTAAAAGATCCGGCGGATGAAAAATCCGTGCTGGCTCTTGCTGATAGTCTAAATGTATCGAATGTTCTCGCATCTCTATTAATACACCGCGGCGTTACAAACTTCTTCGAAGCTAAAAATTATTTTCGCCCTTCGCTGGAAACTTTGCACGATCCTTTCTTAATGGATGGAATGCAGGAAGCCACTCAGCGCGTTATTAATGCTTTAACCGGCAACCAAAAAATTTGTGTTTACGGCGATTACGACGTAGACGGCACTTGCTCTGCAGCATTAATGTATCTCTTCTTGAAAGATCTCGGCGCTAATGTTGAAACATACATTCCAAATCGATTAACCGAAGGTTATGGAATGTCGAATCAAAGTATCGATATTCTTAAAGAGCGTGGTGTTAATCTTATAATTTCCGTTGATTGCGGAATAACTGCTGTTGATGAAATTGAACATGCCAATCAGCATGGGATAGAAACCATTGTATGCGATCACCATCAATCGAAGGAAGTATTGCCGAAAGCTTACGCCATTCTCGATCCGATTAAACCGGGTTGTAATTATCCTTTCAAACATCTTTCCGGTGCCGGTGTTGCTTTCAAATTAGCATGTGCAGTTGCAGAGCGAATTGGTAAAAAGGAATTGCCTCTTAAGTATCTTGATCTTGTTTCGCTTGCCGGTGCGGCTGATATTGTTCCACTTGTTGATGAAAACAGAGTTCTTGTTCGCGAAGGCCTGGATCTAATTAATTCAAATCCCCGGCCCGGAATTGCAGCGCTAATTCGCTCTGCAAGAATGGAGCCGGGAAATCTTACTGCGGGTCAAGTTGTATTCACAATTGCGCCTAGAGTAAATGCTGTAGGCAGATTGGGTGATGCAAACCGCGCTGTTGATCTGTTCACAACGGAAGATCATAAAAAAGCCATTGAATTTGCACGCGTTCTTGAAGACGAAAATATTGAACGACGCAAGATTGACGAGATGACTTTTTCTCACGCAATGACTTTGCTTGAAGAAACTGTTGATCTTGATAATGAAATGGCCATTGTTCTTCATTACGAAGATTGGCATCCGGGAGTAATTGGAATTGTTGCTTCCAGAATGGTTGAGAAATTTCATAGACCAACAATAATGCTTACAACTATTGATGGTGTAGCTAAAGGTTCTGCGCGCAGCATTCCCGGTTTTAATATTTATGAAGCACTTCAGAATTGCGAGGATCTTCTTGTTCAATTTGGCGGACATGAAGCCGCTGCGGGTCTAGCCATAGAAGTGGCCAAGCTTGATGAGTTCAAAGCTAAGTTCAACACGGTACTTAAAAACTGTATGACAGAAGAACATGTTATTCAAGAAATTAAAATTGATGCGAAGATTAGTCTTTCGGAAATCTCTCCAAAATTTATTCGCATACTGGATCAGTTCGCTCCGTTTGGCCCCGGTAATATGCGTCCAACTTTCTTGAGTGAAAATGTTTCTTTCGCATCAACACCTAAAATAGTCGGCACAAATCATATCGTTACAACATTTAAACAGAATGGGCACGATAAAGTTTTTGACGCAATCGGGTTCAATCTTGGTTCATTTATAAAACAGATTGATAAAGAAAAGAATTTGGTGGATATTGTTTATACAATAGAATCAATACAGAAAGACGGGAAGCCATATCCTCAAATCCGTCTTAGAGATATGAACATAAAAGAAAAGAATAACGGAAATATTTAGAGGTGTAGAATGTCGGGGCACTCCAAGTGGGCAACAATTAGAAGAAAGAAAGCGGTGATTGATGCAAAACGAGGAAAGACTTTTACAAGACTGATTAAAGAGTTGATGATAGCTACAATACAAGGGGGAAGCGATCCGGATGGAAATCCGAGATTGCGCTTAGCAATTGATAATGCAAAATCTGCAAATATGCCCGCCGACAATATTGAACGCGCAATTAAAAAAGCTGCCGGCGAACTTGAGGGTCAGCAAATTACAGAAATGATGTACGAAGGTTACGGACCGGGCGGAGCGGCTATAGTTATTGAAGCAGCAACTGATAATAAGAATAGAACTGTTCAAGAAGTGCGTCATTGGTTTTCCAAAATTGGGGGCAACATGGCCGAAAGCAATGCCGTTGTTTGGATGTTTGAACACAAAGGAATAATCACGGTAAAACGGGAAGGCAAAACTGAAGATGAAATGATGGAAATTCTTCTTGATGCCGGTGCCGATGATTTTGTTACAGAGGAAGAGGTTTTTGAAATACGCACAACACTGGAAGATTTTGAAAATGTTCGCCGTGCATTGATCGATAAAAACCTGAATGTTGAAAATGCATCGCTGCAGTGGATTCCTAAAATGCATACTCAAGTTGGAAAAGAAGATATTGAAAAATTTGAAAAACTTATAGATGCACTTGAAGACATAGATGATGTTCAAAATGTTTACACAAATGCAGAGTTCACAGATTGATTTTATGTATATATAGTCAGACCGAGAGGAGTCGAGGTCAATTGGTGAGAGAATGAGAATAATTGGAATTGATCCCGGTACATTATTTACCGGCTACGGAATAATTGATTTTGAAAAAAACGAGTTAACGTATGTCGCATCTGGTGTAATTAAAATTCCGGCTACAAAAGAACAAGCTCCGCGCTTAAAAAAAATCTACGAAGAAATAAATCTCGCCATAAAAAAATATAAGCCGGAAGAATTTGCGCTGGAAACTGCATTCTATGGTAAGAATGCTCAATCAGCATTAAAGATTGGCTACGCGCGCGGAGTATCAATGCTCGTCGCCATTCACAACGATTTACCGGTTAAAGAATACGCGCCGCGAGAAATTAAGAAAGCTGTTGTAGGCAATGGTGCTGCGTCGAAAGAACAAGTGCAGTATATGATGAAGAAACTTCTATTGCTGAAGAAACCTAAAATGAAGCTGGATGAAACGGATGCTCTCGCTGTAGCTGTTTGCCACGCATTCAAAGTTGCAACGCCAATCAAAAAGAGCAAGAACTGGAAAGAGTTTATAGCAGCAAATCCGGATAGAGTAATTTTTTAATGTTGAGTCCAGTCTTTCGGGACGAAACATCTCTAGCATGTAATGGGTAGAGATTCCTCTTCCCGATAAATCGGGAATCAGAATGACTAGACAAAAGAGTAAAATTTTTTCCCTTGGAATTAAAGTCCGAATAATGTTGTTTTGAATCGGCAATAACTTACATTCTACCACAAAAGCGCGGGGACATCATGCGTAAATTCAAATTGGCTACACTGCTTCTAACTATTAGTTTATTAACTAACATTTCTTTTGCACAAACATGTGACTCAACTTGTTGTGAACAACCACAAAATCAAATTCAGTTTCATTTAGTCAATGATTATTCCGTTTCCTATCTTAAAATGCTAACGCCAACTTCCGGATTAAGGGTTAAAGTTGATATCGGTTTATCTGGGAACTCAAGTAATTCCAAATCAACGACTACTTCTACATCAAACAGCAATGTCGTTGAAAAAAGAATTAATGATTATGAGGACAAGAATAATAATCAAAGCGTTAGTTTGATTTTAAATCACCAATGGTTTTTGAATGTTTCAAAAGGGCTTAACGTATATGTTGGCGTTGGACCTCAAATCACATATTCTAATGACTATAATAATGGTAATGGCGGTGCATATTGGGTCTGGACAAGAGAAGGGGATGGTTCTTCGGAAAGCAGCAGCAAAAACGAATACAATATCAACAGTATAGGAGTTGGGATTCAAGCAATTCTTGGTTTAGATTGCAAAGTAACAGAACGGTTGTCAATTTTATCTGAATTCAATTTGTCCGGTTTATATTATTGGGATAAAGCTTCACAAACAACATTTGAGTCCTATTCCGGTGAGACACGGAAAACATTTAATTCTGGTAATTCATGGAAATATAACCTTAGCAACATTAAGATAGGTATTGCTTACAGTTTCTAAAATCTTGCCTTTAGCAGCCGCAAACTTTAGTTTTCAACCAAAGATTTGCAAACATAAGCTTGCGGCTCTTATCTAACTACTCAACACTAACTACTAAGTACTAAAAATGATCGGCTACATAAGCGGAAAAATAATATCAAAGAAACCAACCAAAATTTTAGTTGATGTTGGCGGTGTTGGTTACCTAATTAACATTTCCATAAGCACTTTTGAAAAAATTGCCGACAAAGAAGAAGTTGCGCTCTATACACACTTGAGTGTAAAGGAAGACGCTCTCGATCTTTTTGGGTTCTATACACTTTCCGAAAAGGAAATGTTTGAACTGCTTATAAGCGTTAACGGAATTGGTCCAAAATCCGCGCAAGGAATTTTGTCCGGAATTCAAATAGTTGATTTAAAGGAAGCGATAAAAACCAACAATATTGCCCGACTAATTTCTATTCCCGGAATCGGTAGAAAAACCGCAGAGCGATTGATGATTGAACTCCGAGATAAAGTTGAATCGCTGGGTGATTCGGGTGAGTTTGGTTCGGTTAGTCTTTCAAACGTTCGGGGCGATGCTATAACGGCGCTTGTTAATCTTGGTTATAATCAAAAAGTTGCCGAACGCGTGGTTAGATCAATAACAGAGCGCAATCCAAGTGCTACAATAGAAGATTTAATAAAGGAAGCTTTGGCGAGTTTGAATAACTGAGACGATGTATAATTGAACGCAGATGACACAGATTAAACGGATTTACGCAGATCAATTTAATCCGCGACTATCTGCCCAATCCGTGTTATCCGCGTTCCATTTCTTTAAAAGTTGATTTTCTGATCGTCGTCTAAATTTTTACCATAATGTTTTTTGTAAATCTGTAAATACTTCTTGTGTAATTCCGACGAAACAACTTTTCCGTTTACCTTCATTTCAGTTTTAGAAAGAAAGAATTTATCAAGATCATCTTCATCGTCAATAAGCTTATCGTTTATAAGTTCATCTTTTACGTCGCCTAAATACTCTTTCAGAATTTTCATTTCAGCTTTTAGCTTACTCATATTAACTTTCAAATCTTCCATACTCTTTTTAAACTCTTTACTGTTAACAGAGTTCTTGATTTCTTCAGCCAATTTCTTGCTGTCGAAATGTTTCATCTCTTTCTTAAACTCTTTCATACCAGCTTCAAATTCTTTTTTCCATTCTTTCATAGACGCCTTGAATTCTTCTTTGTCGAATTCATTATCGAAGTTATCTTCGCCGTCAATGTGAATAGGAGGAAATGGAGGAATGTGAACCGGTGGAATATGTACCGGAGGAACTTTTATTGGATGTTTTGCGAAATGTTCTTTTAAATTGGCTTTTACTTCTGCCATAATTTCATGCATCTTTTCAGAATCAAAATTTGGCAATGAAATATCATCCGGAAAATCAAGGTCGAAATCAGAATCGTTGTTATAGCTGTAAAGATGTTTCAAGGAATTATCCAGCTTACCAACTTTCTTGCGAAGCTCTGAAAGTTTTTCTCTATGAGCTTTCATTT
Source organism: Melioribacteraceae bacterium (assembly GCA_041675645.1). Lineage (GTDB taxonomy): Bacteria > Bacteroidota > Ignavibacteria > Ignavibacteriales > Melioribacteraceae > Stygiobacter. The sequence continues at coordinate 52,715 of JBAYTN010000005.1, read as the reverse complement.
CTTCTCTGAACTTTTTCATTCCAACGCGATATTCCTTCATGCCAGCATCATATTCGTTTATATGACTTGTAATTTTGTTTTCATACTTATCAAAATCTTTAGCATCAACTTCCTCTCCGTCAATGTAAAGTTTTTCAAGTCTGCCATTATTTAGCTTTGCTTTGAATCGTTTCTCTTTGCCATTAACATCTTCGGAAAACTTAAAAGTATGTTTCCCCTTTTTAATAGAAGTTGTATCCGGGCTTTCTGCTTTAGCCGAAACAGTAATTTCGTTTCCTGTTAACCCGTAGAAATCTATTATGGATGCTTTGTTAACTCCGGCAGTGTTGGAAGAAGCTGGCTTTGATGAGAAAACCAATGCAGCCGCTACAATTGCAAATACCAACATGAACGCGGCGAATCTTCCCCCGTACGAGAACTTACTTTTTTCTCCGTTCATTCTTTTTATTCTCCTTAATAATTGATTGACTTTTCCGCTTGCAGCTAAAGCAAGTTCGGGATTGTTGTGCTGAATCTGGAGCAGATTGTATAGAGCTTTGGAATAAGCGAAAGAATCGCCGCAGACGCTGACGGTTATATCGTCGCAGCAATTTTCCCGTTCTTCCCTTATCTGGTTGGATATCCACCACACCGCCGGGTGATAGAAGAATATTGTTTCAACCAAAGTTTGTATTAGGTTTATTACAAAATCATATCTTTTTATGTGAGCAAATTCGTGTGCTATCAGCGCCTCAACTTGCGTGTAAGGCAAACCGTTTATCATTCCAATTGGAAGAAGAATTATTGGTTTGATGTAGCCAATGGCGAGCGGAACCTTAACATTTATGGATTCAAAAACAGAAACAAACTTTTTGATGCCAAGTTTTTTGCCAATCTCTCTGGATCGATAGAGCCATTCAATATCAAGTTCATTTAAGCCGCGGGTCCTAATCTTTTGAACATATAAAACGCTGCCAATAAATCTTAAGGAAAAGAAAAATAGCCCGCTTAACCAGAGCATAACAAAAAATGGTAGGTTCTGGTTAAAGTAAGTATTGATAGAATCCCAAATAGTAGTTTCGGGTGCTGAGTATGAAAGAGGATTTACAAAAAACCTACTATTGAAGGTTACATTGCCAGCATTGCTTGCCGATGTTGCGATTGAATTGCTGAGTGATTGATATTCAATCGAAAATGTAACTATACAAACCACAACAAATAGAAAGATAGCGCCGACAGACAATGTGTATCTAGCGCGCGCACTTTTTTTGCCGCTTAAAAACAAAATCAAACCAAGCGCAAAAGCTATAACAGCTCCTTGCCAGAATGAATGAAAAATCATTCTGCCTAGCGCGCTAACTAATTCTTCCGGTAAGTATTGATAAAGAAAGTTCATTTCTTTCCCTTTTCAATTTCTGTTAAATAAGCTCGTATTTGTTCAAGCTCTTCTTTCGATGTTTGCGAATTTCCGATTGCCTGCATTACAAGTTTTGCTGCCGATCCGCTGAAAGCTGACTCGAGAAGTTTATCAACTAAAGCTTTTTGTATATCGCCTTCTTCAATAGCCGCAGAATAAACGTGGCTTCTTTCTTCTTCGTTTCGTACAACGAGTTCTTTTTCGTACATAATTTGAAGAAGTTTAAGTGTTGTGGTGTAGCCGGTCTCTTTTTTCTCGTTCAGCTTTTCGTTTACAGCTTTAACCGTTGCCGGACCGGATTGCCAGAGTATTTGGAGAATCTCCAATTCGGAATCAGTAGGCTTCAGTAGTGTTTTCTTAGACATTATAAGTTCCATTTCATTTTCAATTCTTGAGACGAACGTGTTATACGAAAAGTTTCGTAGTAAGGGAGAAAAATTTTTCTCTATTTGGATTTTGTCGGATTTTGAGCTTTTTGTGAGGTTTTGCTTGAATGATAACTTGCTAAGATAGATGAACATGTTAAATATCATTTGCTTATTTTCGGCTAGGCTAAAATGAAACCACTTTTCAAAAACATACAACAAATAGTTATCCGGCTTTTTCCGAATCAACAAGGAACACAAACATGAAAAAACTTTCTACTTTTTTAATGATTGCTTTTCTCTTTTCTACAAGCAGTTTTGTATTGGCACAAAATTTCAAAGTTAGCGGCACTGTTAGCGATGCATCTAACGGCGAAAAATTAATTGGTGCTACGGTTATGATAAAAGATCTAAACGCGGGTGCAAATACAGATATTAATGGTAACTATGTAATTGAGAATGTAAAAGAGGGCGTTTACGAAATCTCGGTTTCATATATTGGATACGCACCCAAAACAAGAAATATAGATATTGATAAAAATCTAAAAATAGATTTTCAGTTAGACCCAAGTTCTGTTTTGTTAAATGAAACTGTTGTGAAAAGCACCAAAGCAGTACTAAGAGAAACTCCGGTTGCGTTTTCGGATGTAAAGGGGGCTGACTTAGAATTCAAACTTGCTTCAAGAGATATACCTCAAGAGTTATCAACTACACCAAGCGTTTACTCGTCAGCTTCCGGCGGCGGTGCCGGCGATGCAACACTTTACGTTCGTGGCTTCTCGCAAAGAAACGTTGCTGTAATGGTTAACGGTGTTCCAGTAAATGATATGGAAAACAAATGGGTTTACTGGTCAAACTGGGCTGGTCTTGGTGATGTCCTTGAAGATTCACAAATTCAAAGAGGAATAGGTGCTTCACCATATTCTACCAATGCTGTTGGCGGCGTTTTGAATATGACCACTAAAGGAGTTGGCAGTAGCGAAGAGTTTGCTAGAATTAAGACAGAATATGGCTCAAACAACCTCATAAAGGGAAGCCTTTCTTTCCACACAAAAATTTCTCAAAATTTTGCAGTAACAGCTCTCTTTTCCAGAAAAAATTGGGATGGCTATGCTGTAGGAACATACGACAAAGAATTTTCATATTTCTTCGCAGTAGGCGGTGTCTTTGGAGATCATTCAATAGAATTACGTGGTGTTGGTTCACCACAAGAACATGGACAAAGACCTTTTAGCTACGCAAGATTGACGGCAGCGGATTGGGAAAAGTATGGAAGAGATTTCAATTATGCGATGGGCAGATTGCAAGGCGGCTGGATAAATGAGGCGGTCAACAAATTTCACAAACCACAATTTAATATAGACTGGAATTGGCAGATTAGTAAGAAGTCGGTTCTATCCACAGTTGTTTATCACTCAATAGGTAGAGGTTATGGTTCAGGCACATTAGGACCATTCGCCCCAGCAATTACAAAAGCACAAGATGAAAAATACCAGAACTATAGAGATTATGATAAAGTTTGGAGTATCAACTCAAAACAAGTAGATATTAAGTATGATCCGACATTACACCGCTCAATTTCTACAATATTAAGAAACTCAGTTAACAATCATGATTGGACTGGATTGCTTTCAACTTATAAAACCGAAATATCACCAGAATTTATTTTGAACTTCGGTATTGATGGACGTTATTACGTTGGTAAACACTATCAAGAAATCCGTGATTTAATTGGCGGTGATTACTATGTTGATTTTAAAGATGTTAATTATAGCACTGGAAAGGTTGTTAAGGTCGGTGGAAAGGTTAATTATTACAATGATTTTTATGTTCGTCAATATGGCGGCTTTGGACAGTTGGAATATAAAGCCGGCAACTTTACAACTTTTGTAAACCTATCAGCTTCTTCTCAAGGTGCGAAGAGATTGGATTATTTCATTTACAAAAATTCTGATCCAATGAGAGAAACTGAATGGCAAAATTTCTTTGGTTATACAGCAAAGACCGGAATGAACTATAATCTAGATTCTTATAACCAAGTATTCTTTAATATTGGTTATTTTTCTTCTGCTCCAATGGTTAACAATATTTTTGCTAACAACACAAATTTAGTATCAAATAATGCCAGAAACGAAAAAGTGCTTGGCCTTGAGTTAGGTTATGCTTTATCGACCAAAGACGTTATGTTTAGAGCAAATGGATTCTACACAAAATGGAAAGATAGAGCAATAACGATTTCTTATTCAGATAGAGATCCAGATACAGACGAATTAGTAACAAAATATGCAAACATTTCCGGTTCGGAACAACTTCACTCCGGAGTTGAATTTGAAGGCGTATATAGAATAATGAAAGGGTTGGAATTGAAAGGCGCAGCTTCATACGTAGTTGGTAAATTCCAAAACGATGTTGAGGCATTAATTTCACCGGAAAACAATCCAACTGCGATCAAAAAAGTTAATTTGTATGTAAAAGATTTGTATGTAAGCGAATTTCCGCAGCAGCAAGCAAATGTTCAAATAAATTACAGACTAAACTTACTCCGCGGTTTAAACATGTTCATTAATCCCGTTTATAAATTTGAAGGAAAGAATTTTGCAAGCTTCAATCCGGATGCAAGAACAAATATGAACGACCGTACTCAATCTTGGGAGTTGCCAACCGTAAATCTTGTAGATTTACATATTGGCTTTACTTACTATTTCTCGGATTTCTTTGTAAAGAAAGCAAACTTATACTTCCACGTTTTTAATTTGGTTAATAATAAAGACTACATTTTAGATGCACTAGACGGAACATCGCATGTATTTTCAACGGCTAAGTTTTTCTATGGAAGAGAAAGATGGTATAATGTTCAGTTTGCATTCACTTTCTAAACTATTAATGAGAGTGCTTATGTGCTCGCATAGAAATTTATTAAAAATTAACACAGAGTAACAGCATCTAAATAAGCAATTGTATACTTTTGAATTAAATGAGAATTATTAATTAATAAAAAGAGGTTGACATGAAAAAATCTTTACTAGTTCTTTTTTTGTTTTTAGCTGTAGGTGCAAATTTTGCACAAACAATATTTGTTGAAGACTTTAACTACAATCCGGGAGATTTATTAACTGCTAAAGGTTGGACGCTCAGCTCAGGCACAACAAATCAAATAGCAACAACATCACCAGGTTTAACATTTACAGGATATCCTTCTGTGGCAGGAAATGCTATTACATTAACAAAAACTGGCGAAGACGTTTATAATACATTCCCTGCGGTTTCTTCGGGTAGCATTTATTTAGCTTTCTTGATGAATGTTCAATCCGCGCAGACAGGTGATTATTTTATAGCACTTTCGCCTCAGTATTTTGTTAACTCTTCGGGTGTACAATCTTCAGGCCAAACAAATTATTATGCAAGAACTCACCTTAGGTCAAATGGAACTGGTTTTTCCATCGGAATTAGCAAATCCAGTGAGTTAAGTGGCGGTTATGTTTATGGCAATACGGTGCTTTCGTATAATACAACATATGTGGTGGTAATTAAACATACTTTTAATGCTTCCACAACAGATGACGATGCAGAGAGCATTTATGTGTTTGGAACAGCAATACCTACCACCGAACCTACTACACCAGAAGTTGGCCCTCATATTTATTCGGCAAAAACGGACCCGGTTGATTTATATCATATAACCTTACGTCAAGGAACTACATCAGCATCTGCTTCTATGATTTTAGATGGTGTACGTATTGCCTCTTCATGGACATCTTTGTTTACAACAACGGATGTTGTTGTAAACACTATTCCCTCTAAATATGCATTGAATCAGAATTATCCTAATCCATTCAATCCAAGCACAATTATCAATTATCAATTACCGGAAGCAGGACAAGTTACATTAAAGGTTTACGATGTTTTGGGTAATGAAGTATCAACATTGGTTAATGAATTTAAGCAAGCCGGTGTTTACAATGCTAAATTCTCTAACTCACAATTATCATCCGGAATTTATTTCTACAAACTCCAAGTTGGTAATTTTGTTTCAGTTAAAAAGATGATGTTGGCTAAGTAATAAAACCAAATTAGTAAGAGAAAAAAGCCGGGTTAAGCCCGGCTTTTCTTTTTCCCGCCTAAGTACTTTCTTAAAACAATTTTTTACATTTTAGCAAAACCTTTTCTGCACACTCCGAGTCCAAACGCATAGAGATTGGCAAAAAATGAATAACACAGACTACCAGCTCATATTAAATGCTCAAAAAGGCGATAAACAAGCCTTCGAGAAATTGGTGTACAAGTATGATCGCCATGTGCTGGGTATTGCCCGTTCTTATAAAAATAGTGAAGACGATGCAAAGGACATTTATCAAGAAGTTTTTATGCGCGTTTACCGGGGACTGGATAGCTTTCAATTCAAGAGTGAATTTTCAACATGGCTGTTCAGAATTACAACAAACGTGTGTTTAACTCATAAATCCAGAAAACGAGATTATGAATCAATTGATAAAGAAATTATGAGCGAAGATGAAAACGGAAAAACATTAGCGGAAATGATACCCGGCGATGATAATGTTGAAAGAACAGCCGTAAACAAAGACTTGCTCGGTTATATACGCTCGGCTATGGAATTGCTGCCAAATAAACAGAAGATGGTTTTTTCTCTAAGGTACTTGGAAGATTATAAGATCAAAGAAATTGCAGAAATAATGCAGTGTACGGAAGGCGCGGTAAAAAGTTATTTGTTTGCCGCTACTCATAAAATGAGAACAAAATTAAAAAACATTGCTTTGGAAAAATTATGAACTTAGAAAAATTTTCAGAAAGTGCGTACCTCTATCTGCTTGATGAAATGAACGCAGAAGAAAGGATCGAATTCGAAAATATTCTAATGCAAAATGATCAGTTGAAACAAGAATTTGATAGAATAAAAACAGATATAGCTTTGTTTGAAGAAGCCAAGCCGGCTGAGATTAGCGAAGCCGAACTAACGTTGCTTAGGAACAATCTTTTTCGCACGATTAGAATTCAAGAATCTCAAGATCATGCCGAATCCTTGAAAGACAAAATCAGAAGAATCTTTTTACACAATTACGGATTAGCGTTCGGCGGAATAGCAACGTTTGTATTTGGAATTGGAATTGGTTACATGTTGTTGTTTTCAAGAGCGGCAACAAATTCTCTAAAATTAGAAACACCGATTGAAGTAGCCCCATCGCAGAAAACGGAAATAATCGACGAAAGCCAAAAAGCTTTACCGGAAAGTGTGTCTAGCGAAGTTGAAAAAACGGCTGAAAACCAATCAACAATAGTAAGAGGAAGCTTTGACGATGCTTCTGTTAAGCAAGCTTTAATTGCTGCGTTGCTCGGGCAAAATAATCCGGGTGTTCGGATAAAAAGCATAAGCACACTTGCAGATCATGCGGAACGAGAAGCGTATAAGCCGGATGTTAAAATCAAAAACGCGCTCATCAAATCGATGAAGAAAGATTCAAATCCGGTTGTTAGAAGCGAGGCGCTGAATATTTTAAAAAAATACCCGTTTGATAATGAAATACGAGATGCGCTGCTGTATGTACTAGCTAATGACAAAAACCCCGGGCTGCGTGTTTCGGCCATAAATGCTTTAACCGATATAAAACTGCAAGGAATATTAATTGACGAAGTAGTAAAACAAGTACTAACTAAAAGAGTGGAAGCCGATAAAAATAAATTTGTAAAATATCGCGCTGCTTCTATTCTCAAGGAGGTTGAATAAAATGAAAGCTAAATATTTAATTATCGCACTAGTATTTTTATTAGTTGGCGTATCACAGTTAATGGCGGATGAATTTGAAGATGGAGTACGCACTTTTAAAATTAGCAAAGGTGGAACGCTTACGCTAGAATTGAATACCGGCTCAATTCACATTAAAACTTGGGATAAAGAAGAAGTAAAACTTGTTGCTTCCGGTGTCTCGGAGGAATCTTTGAAGTATTTAGAGATATCAACAAAAGGAAATGAGCTGGTGATTAAATTCTTGCACAACGCAGATGAAGATGATTTTCAAGCGATGGAGTTTACAGTTCCGTCGAAGTTAAATCTGAATCTCAAAACAATGTCCGGCGATGTTGAACTTGGCGCTGATATTGAAGGAAGTGTTAGAATAGATACGTACGGCGGCAACATCATTACAAAAAATATTGTAGGCTCGGCATCTCTCGAAACAAAAGGGGGAGACATAGTGCTGCGTGATGTTACCGGAAATTGCAGCGTTAATACATATGGCGGAGATATTCAAATAGGTGAGATTAAAGGAGGCAGTGGGACTGTTCAAACTAACGGCGGAGATGTTCACATTAAGAATGTAGCCAAGGGAATTACTGTTAGAACTTATGGCGGAGATATTAATATTGGAGATATAGGCGGTAATTCCGATTTGTCTACGCAAGGAGGCGATGTTACAACCGGCTATGTAAAAGGTAATTTGAAAATGGAAACTTATGGTGGCGATTTATGCATGAAGGGTGCTGATGGATCGGTGGTCGGCAAAACCAATGGGGGCGATATCGATCTTGGTAAAGTAGATGGTAGCGTTGATGTTAAAACTCTTTCCGGCTCAGTTGTAGTTGAATTAAATCCGGCGCCAAACAGCGAAAGCAAAATATCAACTAATTTTGGTGCTATTGAGCTAATTGTTCCACCAACAGCTAAAACTACAATTGAAGCAAGAATTCGTGTGCAAGGTTATTGGAAGGAAGATAAAGAAAATTACAGCATAGATTCCGACTATAAAGAAAAATCCATGAATTATGATGAAAAGAAGAAAAACATAATTGGTGTGTATGAATTAAACGGAGGCGGAAGTAAAATCTTAATTAAGAATGTGAACGATGATATTATGATAAGTAAAAATCGCAAAACTCCAAAAGAATAATCTGTTTAGTTATCCGGCTTTTCAAAGAGCCGGATAACTCTAATCCTTCAATCCAAGTATATCCAAAAGTCTATTGTGCGCTTCTTCGGGAAGTTCAACATTATATTTCTTGTAAAATTCTATTGTAGCTTCTACGGAATTAAAATAGTGTTTACAGTTATCACAATTTTCCATGTGTGCTTTGATTGAAACACATTTTTCGGAATCCAGACCCTCCCCTAGATTATCGCAAATGTGAACCATTACGTCTTTGCAAGTTGGTTTTATATCATTCATAAGCTAATACCTTATTTAATTCATTTCTCAAAAAAGATCTTGCACGGTGTAGTCTGGATTTTGTTGCTGCAACAGATAGCTCGGCAATCTTAGCTGTTTCTTCCGTGGATAAACCCTCAACGTCGCGCAATAAAAAAACAACTCTATATTCAGCCGGTAGCTTTTGAATGGCTGTATCAAGCATGTTCTTTAATTCATTGTTCTCGGTTACTTTTTCCGGAGTAATTTTCCAGTCGGCAATTTCCTTTTCATCAATCGAAGCATTCTCATCTTCAAAAGAAGAATATTCATGTTTGTTTTGCGAGCGAGCTAGCATCAAACAATGATTTGATACAACACGATAAAGCCATGTTGAGAGTTTGGATTGTCCGCTGAATTGACTTAAACTTTTCACCATGCTTAAAAAAGTTTCTTGCATTGTGTTTTCGGCTTTCTCTTTGTTGCGGCAAATCTTAAAAGAGAAGTTATAAACCGTCTGTTCGTAAAGTTTAACTAATTCACCGAGTGCTTTTCTATCGCCGCTCTGCGCTAATTCAATAAGTTTTTCTTCTTCCATAATTAGATGAGTTTTTCCGTATATAGATTCTCAAAATTATTTTCCGTCCAAGCTGCGCCACATATATAAGCTGGCAATAGAGCAGTAAGGATGCCAATTGTTCTTTTTTGCTACTTGTTCTACTTTCTTTTCAGTTGGCATTTTTTTCAACCGGTAATTTAACATAACTGCTTTGCGAATGCCAAGATCGCCGGTAGGAAGTATGTCCGGTCTCCCAAGCGTGAACATCAAAAACATATGGGAGCTCCAAATACCAATCCCTTTTACTTTGGTGAGTTCGGCAATTACTTCGGAGTCGGTTTTGCGGGAGAAGCCCGCTAATTCTACCTCCTTTGAAAGCACTTTTTGTGATAAATCTTTTACGTAACTTACCTTTGCGTTCGAAAGCCCCAAGCCGCGTAAAACTGTGTTTTCGGTGGCTAAAATTAAAACGGGTTCTGGCTGGTTTTTGAAATGATCCATGAACCGTTTTTGGATCGCATCGGCAGCTTTTGTAGAAAGTTGCTGCCCAATAATTGCTCCTAATAATAAATTGAAGTATTTGCGGTGAGAACGTAAATTGCGGATGCCATAGTTTTTAATTATGTCACTTAGTATTTTATCATGTTTGCAAAGGTGCTTTATTCCTTTTTCGAATTCTTTTTTATTCATTTAATATTTCCTCATTAATAGGCTGACAAATGGAAAATCAGTTAATGCTTTCGTTAAGCAAAAGTAAGTTACTCAAAAACGTAGATATTGCCGGTATGAACATACAAGGAATTAAGGGTAGACTTATAACAATTGGTGAGGGAGAAATTTTATTTCGCGAAGGTGATTATTCCGACCATATTTTCTTGGTTGTTAGCGGCGAAATAAATTTACTTAAGAAACGGCTTCTGGGTAAAACAAAGTCTTTCATCTTTACGGAAAATGATTTCTTTGGACAAGAAGAATTTTTTGAAGAGACTTCTAGAACATCTACAGCTGTTGCGCTTAGAGATTCTTATCTAATTTCATTAATGAAAGAAGAAGTAGATGAACTGATTAGGCAAGATCATCAAGTGATGCTGAATCTTCGCGAACCGATGTCGGAAATTGAAGAGGAAATGAATTTTAAAAAGCCAACAGCTTACGAACCCCGCACATCAGAGAAACCGGCAATGCCTACCTGGGCGGATCCTATTAAAGAAACTCCCAAAACAAATATTGAAACAAAGGCAGAAACAAAAGTTGAAGATCACTCCGGTACACATTTATTTTTCCAATCAATCTCGGATTCAAGCCGTTTCGAAGAAGAAAATCTTGTTCATCCTCTTGAAAAAGTTGAAGAATCGCCGGGTAGTTTTCCGGCAATCGATAACATGGAATTTGGATCAGATATTTTTAATGAAGATGGAATATTGAAAGCAGAATTCGAATTGCCAAGTGAACCGCATGAAGAAGTAAAACCGATTTTTGAAGAACCCAAGCATGTGACCGAAATTCCACATCCGGGTTTAAGCGCCAAGCCGGATGAAGATTTGAACGATGCTTTGTTTAATATGCTTAGCGGAAATTCACTTCCGGTTGAACAAGTACCTTTAAAGTACGAAGCACCGGAACCCCCGCAACCAAAAGTCGAAACTCCAAAAGTTGAGCCGACAAAAGATTTCGATAATCAATTCTTTGCTACAATGGGATTAGAATTGCCGAAAGAGGAAGATTATCATAAGCCAATCGAGCCAACATATCATATAGAATCGATGGCGCCAACTTCTGCAAAGGTTGAATTACCTCAAACCCCGCCCCCTTTTAAGCCGGTTCCGCAAGATTATGAAAGTGAAGATATTTTTGCACAAGCGGATGCGCAGATTAAAGCTCTTACCAAAGAAGAAGAACCAGCTGTTTCTAAGCAAGTACCAACAGTAGAATCCACGCCGATAAAAAGTTACACGCTCCCGGCAAACGATGATTCTAAAATGTCCAAAGATGAATTGGAAATGATTCTTCGGGCTGCTGAGATGGTAAATTCAACAATTAAAATAGACGAACTGCTTAGAAACATTGTAGATGTTGCAACGGAATTAACCGGTGCCGATAGAGGGACTCTCTACTTAGTTGATAAAGAAAAAAATGAATTGTGGTCTTTAGTTTTGATCGGGAATAATGTAAAAGAAATTAGACTAAGAATTGGTGAAGGTCTCGCTGGATACGTAGCCAAAAGCGGAGAAACACTTAACATAAAAGATGTGCAAAATGACCCGCGTTTCAATAAAGACTATGATAGATCTAGCGGATACGTTACTAGAAACATGATTTGTTTCCCTATAAAAAACAACACTGGATTAATCATTGGCGTTCTTCAATTGCTTAACAGCAAGAATGGTTCGTTCTCCGGACGCGATGAAGTGTTTCTGGCGGCGCTCTCAATCCACTCAGCAATTGCTTTGCAAAACGCAGAGCTAGTTGAAAAGCTGTTAACTGCTGAAAGAGTTCATTCGCTTGGCAAGATGGCTAATTTTTTAATTCAAGATATTAAGAAACCGGTTCTAGTCAGCAAACGCTATGCAGAACATCTTCTGCACAAACAATTGCCTCAAGATTCAATACAGATTGTGGAAATGCTGCTTGAGCAACTTGTTCAAGTAGCCGATCTGGTTCAAACTACCTCAAGTTATTCCGAGGGAAAAACAATTCTTCGAACAGTAAATGTTAGTCTTAACAACACACTTGCAGATTATGCTTCTCGTGTTGAAACTTTTGTTGTTTCGAGAAGTTGTCAAGTTTACAATGAGTTCGAAAAAGATATTACTATTAAAGTTGATATTAAAGAATTCTTCCAGTGCTATATGCACATAATTAAAAATGCTTGCGATGCTATGCCTGATGGCGGAAGCATTTATGTTTCAACAAAGAAAGACAATAAGAATGTGAAAATTCTTATTCGAGATAATGGTCTTGGCATTCCCGAAGGATTTACGGAAAAGATTTTTGAGCCATTTATGTCTTATGGTAAAAAAGAGGGAACCGGTTTAGGTTTAGCAATTACAAGAAAAATAGTTGAAGCACATAATGGTACTATAGAGGTTGAAAGTACAACCGGAAACGGTGCAACATTTATAGTAACGCTGCCTATAGCATCGCTATTTTAATCGTGCATAGGTAATGCCCGATGAACTACAATTTAATTACCATTCTTGGTCCAACAGCTGTAGGCAAAACACGGCTGGCGACTCTTCTTGCACAGAAGTTTAACGGAGAAATTATTTCCGCCGATTCGAGGCAAGTTTACCGTGGAATGGATATTGGCACCGGTAAAGATTTAAAGGATTATGAAGTTGATGGAAAAACAATCCCATATCATCTAATCGATGTGTTTGATCCAAAACAAGAGTATAACCTTTTTCTCTTCTACAAAATGTTTTTTGAAGCATATCATAAAATTGAGCTTAACAACAAAACACCTTTCTTGGCGGGCGGCACCGGACTTTTTTTACACTCGATTTTAAAAGATTATAAACTAGGCGAAGTTGAGTTCGATCAGAATCGTTATGATGAATTGAACGAATTAGAATATGATGAACTTGCGTATAGGCTCGTCGTGCTTCAACCCAAACAGCATAATACAACCGACCTTGTAACTAAAGACAGAGTTATACGTGCGTTAATGATTGTTGAAGAGAAGAATCTAAAATCCATTGAGTACAAAAGAGAAATAAACTCGTTGATAATAGGTGTCTCTTTGCCAAGGGATGTTGTAAGAAAAAGAATAACTCTCCGGCTTAAAGAAAGATTGCAAGGTGGAATGATTGAAGAAGTTGAGCGTTTGATTTCCGAAGGAGTTTCGTTTGAGAGATTACTGCAGCTCGGACTGGAATATAAATTTGTTGCTTTGTTTTTAAGGAAAGAACTTACACGGGATGAAATGTTCGAAAGATTGAACGTGGCCATACATCAATTTTCAAAAAGGCAGATGACTTGGTTTCGCAAAATGGAACGGGAAGGAATTAAAATTCATTGGATCGAGGGCGCAGACTATGAACAAGCGGAAAGAATAATAATTCAAAAGTATTTTAATGCAGACACTTCCAGCAGCGGTTAATAATTACCTTAGAAAGTTCGGACTTTCGAATTGGAAAGTTGAACTATCCTCGGAAAAACTATTCGATTATGTCGTAGTTATTCCGGCAATTCAAGAGAGCAGAAATATTCCCCATCTCCTTTCCTCGTTGCTAAAAAATGACGAAAGTATCTTTCACAAGGCTCTGTTCCTCTTTGTAGTTAATAATCTCGAGTCTTCATCTCAAGAGGTAAAAGAAGACAATCAAAAATTACTGCAGTTCCTAAGAAGTATTATCGCCCGAAATTCTCTCGATAAATTAGCCTTCGATGTTCTATCAAAGTATTTGAATGTTGGTGTGATTGATGCAGCATCGGCTGGTTTGGAAATGCCCGAGAAAGAAGGGGGCGTAGGCTTTGCTAGAAAAATAGGAATGGATTTAGCATTACAACATTTCGATTATTCTAAACCAACATCCAAGATTTTAGTATGCTTAGATGCAGACTGCGTTGTCTCTGAAAACTATTTGACCGAATTAGATAAAATCGGAAAACAAAAATATTCGGCCGGCTACTTTGAGTATGAACATCGTTTACCGGATGATGATGATGAAAAAACAGCAATCATAACGTACGAAATATTTCTCCGTTATTATGTTCAAGGACTCAAGTATGCAGCCTCTCCATATGGCTTCGATACTATCGGTTCCACTATGTTTTGCGATGCAGAATCATACATCAAGATTGGTGGAATGAATAAAAAGAAAGCGGCGGAAGATTTTTATTTTATGGAAAAATTGGCAAAGATCGCCGATATAAAAAAAATCTCTGCTGCTAAAGTATTTCCATCAGCACGTCGTTCGTGGCGGGTGCCTTTTGGAACCGGTCAAAGAATAAATCGCTTCTTTGCCGGAACACATGACGAGTATGTTCTTCATAATCCCAAATGTTTTGAGATTCTAAAAAAATGGCACGAAGTATTTTTTGATGAGAATATTCATGTTGCAGAGATTTATTTGACCAAAGCAAAGGAAATTGATACGGCCATATCTGATTTTTTAGTAAGCCAATCATTTTGCGAAGCATGGACGAAGATCATAAATGAGACCGGCAAAGTTGACCAATTACAAAAACAAAAATATTTTTGGTTCGATGGCTTTAGAACTATGAAATTGATGCACTATCTAAGAGACAATGCTTATCCGATGGTAAAAATGGTTGAAGCACTCAATCAAATGCTGATGTTGCAACCGGGTGAGATAATTGATGATTCATCTTCTTCATGGCAAGAATATTTTGAATATTTAAAAATACTCCGATCAAATCCGTAGCGTTTGCAAATCATGGGCACTTTATTACTTTATAGGTATATTTCGTCCGCATTTTTGAGATCATAATGGACCTTTTCGAAAGATTAAAAACAATAAAAGAAAAATTTGATAGGATTGAGGAACAACTTTCCGATCATACAATCGTTTCGAATCAAGCAAAGTATGTTGCACTTGGTAAGGAGAGGCGAGAACTTAGCGATGTTGTTGAAGCATACAATGAGTATGAGCAGCTAGTTAAAAATATAAAGGGAAACGAAGAAATCATTAATACCTACGGCGATAAAGAGCTTACAGAAATGGCCGAAATCGAGTTGAAAGAATTAAAAGAGAAGAAAATTGCGCTGGAAGAGAAGATCAAGTTTCTTCTTATACCTAAAGATCCAGATGATGATAAGAACGTAATATTTGAAATCCGTGCTGGTACGGGTGGTGATGAAGCCGGTTTATTTGCTGCCGATCTTTACAGAATGTACACACGCTATGCTGAAGTGCGCGGCTGGAAAGCTGAAGTGATTGATTACAGCGATACCGGAATAGGCGGAATAAAGGAAGTTGTTTTCAGCTTAATTGGTGAAAGTGTATACGGCGATTTAAAATTCGAGAGCGGCGTTCACAGAGTTCAGAGAGTTCCGGCTACCGAAGGTAGCGGAAGAGTTCACACCTCGGCGGCGTCAGTTGTAGTTCTTCCGGAGGTTGAGGATGTGGAAGTAGAAATCGATCCCGGTGAATTGCGCATAGATGTGTTTAGAAGCGGCGGCGCCGGCGGACAGAATGTAAACAAAGTTGAAACAGCAATCCGTATTACTCACATTCCTACCGGGCTGGTTGTTCAATGTCAGGATGAACGCTCGCAGTTAAAGAATAGACAGAAAGCGATGAAAGTTTTGAAGTCGCGACTTTACGACATGAAAATGCGAGAGCAGGCAAGTGAAATTGCCGCGCAGAGAAAGTCCATAGTTCGTAGTGGAGATCGAAGCGATAAAATTAGAACTTATAACTTTCCGCAGAACAGAGTCACCGATCATCGTATTAGTCTTACTCTATATAATCTTTCCGATATCATAGAAGGCGATTTAAACGAACTCGTTGAAAAACTTAAAATCGCAGATAGAACAGAGCGTCTTCAGTCGGCAATATAATTTAAAACAAAAGAGCCTCTATTTACGAGGCTCTTTTGGGTAAATCTTCTCAGTTTCTTTTAGCTTTTTAAATGGTCACTTTCCTTTGATTTAAAATTATCTAACAATCTAATCAGCGATAATAAAATAAAACCAACGGAAGACAGTACGGCATCTTCAGTTTCGATGCGAAAAGAATTTTGAGTCCCGAGCCAAAAAGCCAGCAGCTTAGTTAAAAGTAGAATCGATAAAAACAAAAAGAAACCGCCAACACCATGTAAGAATGGTTGGAAGAAAAAGCTAGAGTAAATAGATTTTTTTGCCCTCATGAAAACCCTCCTTTCATATGAGCAATTTCGCGAATTAACGCGTAATAGAATGTGATTCGGTGCACCCCCATTTAACCCCGTTTTAATTACGGCTCGAAACTAAGGATATTTTTTAAATATGAAAAGAAAAAACTTCTCTATTTATTGCGATAAAACGCGCTCTTATACGATTTGTTTCCATTCTTATCTGCAAGACAATATGAAAAATCTGGATAAAGAGAATGAGCTCCCATAACTCCATCCTTTCTCAGAGCAACGTAACCAACTTGTATATCTTCGTTTTTCTTGTTGAGCTTGCTAATTCGCTCGGTAGCAATTTTACACGCTTCTTCCGGCGAGTAACCCTCGCGCATTTTTTCAACAATTAAGAAACTGCCGCATGTACGCATAACCCACTCACCATTGCCGGTTGCAACAGCACCGCCAACTTCGCTATCAATAAAAAGAGCTGCGCCAATAATTGGCGAATCGCCAACCCTTCCGTGAATTTTCCATGCCATGCCACTGGAAGAAACACCGCCGCTCAGTTTACCCTCTTTGTCAATTGCGAGCAATCCAATAGTATCGTGGTTGTTAGGTGTAACACGCTGATTATGTTTTATCTCTTTCTTTTTCCAGTCCTCCCACGCTTTGCGTGATTTTTCTGTAAGCAAATCTTCTTCTTTGAAATTGTTTTCCATCGCAAACTTTTTAGCGCCATCTCCAACTAGCATAACGTGTTTCGTTCTCTGCATTACGCAGCGGGCAAGAGAAATAACATGACGGATATTTTCTACGCCGGCAACTGATCCGGCATTGCCGTCCCAATCCATAATGCATGCGTCGAGAGTTACAATTCCATCTTCGTCCGGAAAACCGCCATATCCAACTGTTGTATTTGACTCATCATCCTCGGCCACCATAATTCCACCTTCAACAGCATCAAGTGCATTCTTACCTTTTTGAAGTAATTCGTAAGTCGTAGCTGTCGAATTTAGAGTGTTATTCCATGTTGATACAGTTATTGGTTCAATAGAAGTATTTATAGATCCAAATAATTTTCCCGGCGATGATTGATTTATCAACAATCCCGTTCCGGCAATCGCGGAAGTTTTCACAAATGAACGGCGTGAAAATTTCATTTTATTCTCCAAGTTTTTTCTGCTCAATATGTTGGTTAATTTTGATCAAGTTGGGCTTTTCCGAGAACAACTTCAGAATATCATCGAGCAAGAAGATTTCCTTTTTGTGATACAAAGACTCATAGATAATTTTAATAAGTTCAAAATCTTCCTCTGTGTCAACCGTCCATCTATGAAACGAAAGATCTTCTGTATTAAGAAAGTTCTTCAGAGAAAATATTTCCGGATGGCGATAAATATATGGAGTTACATGCTCTCTTTCGTATTCGAGGCTGGCTTCTTTATGAGCGCGTTGAAGTATATCAAACGAAAATATTTCTGCATCAAGTCCTCTAGGAAAAGTGCGAGTCATTCCGTTGCTCATATAATCAACTTTTTCGGCTTTATATGAAGCTATTAAATGATCGATAATGACCGGATCAGTAACCGGACAATCGGCAGTTACACGTATAATAGTTTTTGCATCATATTTTTTTGCGGCTTCATAGTATCTGCTTAAAACATCGTTAGAGCTTCCGCGGTAGAAAGGTATGTTGTATTCTTCGCAAAAAGATTGAATAGAGTCGTCTTCCGGCAAGACAGTAGTTGCAATAATAATATCATCAACTTTTTTTGCACGGCATAGTCTGTTCCAAACATGCCACAAAACCGGCTTTCCACAAAGCTCCTTTAATACTTTGCCCGGAAGTCTTGAAGAACCGATTCGAGCCTGAATAATAATAGAGACAGTATTATTTGAAATATTATTTTCCAATTAAGTCCCAGCTAATTGGTGTTCCTTTGGAAATGTCTCTAGAAACTTTCTTTCCTAAAATCTTTGGCAGATATTTAGGCGGCAATCCATCTGCTGGACGGATTGAACGAACATTTTCATCCGTGATTATTTCTCCGGCTTTTATATCTTGCACTGCAAACAGAGATCTAGAAAAATGTCTACTTTTTTTGATTTTATCGGTTAACTCAAACGATACTTGTCCCAAAGATTTTTCTGTCTCTCTAATAGCGACAACCATTTGCTTGAAATCTTTTGGCTCTAAGGAAAACGAAGAATCGGGTCCCCCAATTGCTCTGTCAAGTATAAAGTGTTTTTCAATTATCCTAGCCCCTAATGCTACCGCAGTAATTGAGGCTGTCGTCCCTAAAGTATGATCCGATAAACCAGCAACAACTTTGTACTTCTCGGTTAAGTAAGGTATTGAAACTAAATTGGCTTCTTCTATAGGAGCTGGATATTCAGAAGTGCATTTCAAAAGAGCGATTTGGCTGTTGCCAACTTTCTTGCATGCATCAACTGCATCGCCAATTTCTTCTTCCGTTGCAATTCCAGTGGAGATAATAATCGGCTTACCCTTAGAGGCAACATATTCAATCAATGGCAGATCAACTATTTCAAATGAAGCAATTTTATAAGCGGGAACATTCATTTGCTCAAGAAAATCTACGGCTGATAAATCAAATGGAGAAGAAAAACAAATTAGTCCAAGCTTCTCTGTGTACTGTTTTAGTTTTGGCTGCCATTCCCACGGTGTATAAGCTTGTTTGTAAAGTTTATATAGAGTTGTACCATCCCAAATTGTTCCTTGCTTAATCTGAAAATAATCGTTGTCGCAATCAAGAGTGATTGTATCTGCGGTATAGGTCTGGAGTTTAACCGCATCAGCCCCACATTCTTTTATCGCGTCTATGCTTTTAATTGCGATGTCAAAATCTTGATTATGGTTTGCGGAAAGCTCTGCAATTATAAATGTATCTGATTTATCGTTAATAATTTTCCCGGCTATCTCAAGTTCCATTTTCCCTTACCAGTTTAAAAACTAAAAAGTCGTTGTTGTTAATTGATTCTTTGTTATAGTAAATATAGCCAGCTTTGGTAAATGTAATGACAGAGGCTTCATTGCTTTTATTTATCTTGGCTGTTACAAATCCAACATGTTGATAGTTGGCAAAGAGTAATTCGGCTGAATGTTTAAGCAAATCTGTCGATAGTCCTTTTCCCCGAAACTCTTTTGTGATGCTGATTCCTACTATCGCTTCAGTTTCGCAAATATCAAATCTGATCTGACCTATAAATAAATTTTCAGCAGAGAAAGTCAGTAAATAAAAGCAACTGTCATCGGCAAGTTTACCCGGGAGCCATCTTAAGTGGTCTTCCCAAAGAATTTTATTCTGATTGATTGAGTTTTCTCTGACGATGCTTTCATTGGAAAGATCGAATATTAGTTTTGCATCTTCAATAGTCGCATTGCGAATATAGATGTGCGTTTTGTTTTCGGTATAGAAAAAGTATTTGTCGGTATTTTTTAAACTAGGTTCCATCTAACCAACCTTATCTAGGCTTAGACAGCTTACACACCAAAACATCTTGGTTGTTAATTTTTGTTTTTTCGGTTAAGGCATAACCGGCTTGTGTAAAGTTTGCAAGTGATTGTGTGTCGTGTTGCTTAATGTATGCGAGTATATATCCAACATTCGGTTTATCGTGGAAACACTTAAAAGAAGCATTGAAAACAACAAGTTTGGCTATTCCTTTACCGCGCAAATCGGAATGAATATTTACATTGATCTCTGCATAGTAACCCTTCACATCAAATCTAATTTGCCCGATGAATTGATCTGTGGTTGTAAATGAAAGCAGATAATAGCAATCATCATCCATTAACTTACCGCTGAACCAATCCAAATAATCTCCCCATTTTAGCGGAATGTCGGCAATCGAATTAGCTCTAATGAGTTTATCGTTTAATA
This sequence comes from Melioribacteraceae bacterium, assembly GCA_041675645.1. Lineage (GTDB taxonomy): Bacteria > Bacteroidota > Ignavibacteria > Ignavibacteriales > Melioribacteraceae > Stygiobacter. The sequence goes on along the minus strand of JBAYTN010000005.1, from coordinate 32,559 downwards.
AGTTGAATATTAGCGCGGAATCTTTACCGATAACGTTTCTGTAATAGAAGCCGCTTTTACCGGAATACTTTTCTATGAGAAATTGAATGATTCTTTTCGCGCCGCCGCCGTCAACTTTTTGTCTGCCAATTTTCGAAATTACCTCGCGTCCTTGCTTCTTGCGAAGATTTCCAATTAGGAGAAGAATTCGGTTTTCCAAATTCGGCATTTGATGACTTAATTCAGCCGGTAAAAATTTTTCCTTAAACCAGCCGTTCATGTGTATTACTTGGTTTTCAGCTACAGATATGGCAATTGTGGGAACACCGATACGAGCCAGTTCAACAATTGTTTGTCCGCCGGTTGTTATGGCTAGATCGCTATCATACATCGCCTTAACCAGCTCTTGTGGAGAAGGAGAATTATAAATTTCCGTGTTCTCGTCTTTTGCTTGCTCAATTTGATCTGTATTAGTGAAGCCGCTTCCAACAATTACTCTCTTACGAGTGTTTGGAAAATTACGTGCGAGCAGTCTCAAGATTCTTGGTGTAAAATTTTCTACATCTTGACCGCCAAACGTTAGCAAGATATTCTGTATATCAAGCCTAAACGGACGCTCACCAACTTCCCAAAATTCTTTTCGAATTGAAGCATACTTTGGTCCCAAAAGCAAAGTTCTGTCCGCTTTGGGAACGTACCCCAGCGATTCGGCGTTAATTGAACCGTTAACAATTATTCCGTTAGGATAATCTAAGCGAATAAAATCATCAACAAAAACTGGGAAGGGAGTAACAAGTGATATGCGATTGTAAAATTCCTTTGGTGCTAAATATGAATCAACGATAACAACATCGCTGTTGTGAATGTTTCTAAATAAAGTATCTTGATTTACCAGCCAGTCAATTATTTCGTGATTAGTTTCGTTTAGAAAGGAAGAACTGCCGGCATCTCCATTGACGTACATAGTTGGAATAATATTCCGTAATTCAAAAGCTTGATATAACGAAAGGCATCGGGTTATATGCCCGTAACCGGTACTGTTATAGCCTTCCGTTATGATTGAAACTTTCATGTAAGTTGATTCAAACTTTCGATTAATGTATCGGATATAAATTCAAGATCTGATTCGTTCAGTGCTGCATGCATTGGAATAGAAATCTCCCGTTCGTAAAATTTTTCTGCTATTGGAAAATCGCCAGTCTTGAAGCCATAATTCTTTTTATAATATGGTTGAAGATGAACCGGCACATAGTGTACTTGCCCGAGAATTCCGTTGGATTTTAATTTCGCGAAGTAATCTTTTTTGGAAATTTTTAACTCGTCGAACTTAACTTGGAGAGGATAAAGATGATATGCATGTTTTACGTTCTCAGAAACTTTAGGAACGATAAATCTCTCATCTTTTTCTAATGATGAGTCATAGTAGCTGGCAACTTCTCTTCTTTTTTGAATAAAAGAATCCAGTTTTGAAAGCTGCGAAGAGCCAAGCGCACATTGGAAATCTGTTATTCTATAGTTGAAGCCAACTTCATGCATCTCATAATACCACGGACCATCATTTTTTTCTAAAACGGCTTCATCTTTTGTCATTCCATGCGTGCGTAAAGTTCTTACTCTATTATCAAACTCAGCATTGTTAGACAAAACTGCGCCACCTTCACCAGTTGTAATATGCTTAACGGGATGGAAACTCATGTTGACCGCATCAGCATATTTAGGCGCATACATAATATCATTGTTATATTCAGCGCCCGGCGCGTGGCAAAAATCATTAACAAGTTGAAAGCCATATTTATCTTGCAATGATTTGAGCGAATCCCAATCGCATGGATGACCGGCGTAATCAACAGCCACAACCGCTTTCACTTTTTTATTTTGGAAAGCATAGAATCTCAATTTCTCTTCAAGTTTTTCCGGATCAAGAGTATAACTCGATTTATTGATATCAACAAAATCCGGTATTGCGCCAGCGTATATAGCACAATTAGCACTTGCCAAAAATGTGATTGGAGAGGTAATTATAATATCATCTTTTTGCCAGCCCAACCCTAATGCAATAAGGTGTAAGCCAGCTGTGCCGTTAGCAACAGCGCATGCATATTTGCTACCGAATTTCTCGCTTAAGTTAGTTTCAAATTTTTGTACCGAAGGTCCTTGTGTAAGCCAATCTGACTTCAAAGTTTCTACAACAGCATTAATATCGTCTTGATCGATTAGTTGTTTGCCATAAGAATACAGCTTCGTTATTGGTGATTGGTTATTTGTAGTTTGTCTTGAATTCATTTCAACTTGTTTTCTTTTTTAGAGAATTAATAAGAGCATTGATTTTTTTGCCAAGCATATCGTATCGGTCTGTTATCGAAGAGAAGGATTCTTCGGTAATATATTTCAAATCTTTTGATAGAATAATCAAATACTTGCATTCTTCTGTTGAGCCTCTTGCAATACTCAAAAATTGCAAAAATTCTTTTCTGGAAAAACGTCCCATTCCTTCTGCAATGTTGTTTGGAATTGAAATAGCAGCGCGGACTAATTGTGACGTCAACCGATACTCTTCTTTTGTTGGGAAACAACTCGTTAATTTATAAACATCTAAAACCAGCAGATGTGCTAGTTTCCAAATCTCGAGATCATGAAACGATTTTATTTTACTCATTTAAATCACCAACAACTAATAACAAATCACTAACAGCTAATCTCCATAAATTGCAGAAGCGCCGTCAACATTTATTTTAATCATTTCGCGAATTTCATCAACAGTCAAGAATTGTTTGTTGCTTCCGCTGTTGTAGCTAAAGCCATATTCGCAGAGCTTTCCGGCGTAATTATTACTTTCTTTTCTAAATTTCTCAATATCCCAAACTTCTGTAGAGGGAAGAATAACATAGTAATCATTAAACTCTATAGTGTTAATCGAATCGGTTTCGGTAATCATTTCTTCGTGCAATTTTTCACCCGGACGGATACCTACGTTTTCCAGTTTTGCGTCTGGAGCAATAGCTTTTGCAAGATCAAGAATGTTGTAGGATGGAATTTTAGGAACGAATAATTCGCCGCCCCACATTCTTTGGAATGCCGCCAATACGAAATCTACACCTTCTTGAAGAGTAATGTTAAAGCGTGTCATTCGTTCGTCGGTAATTGGCAGCACGCCCGATATTTTTCTATCTAAGAAAAATGGAATTACAGAACCACGACTTCCCATAACATTTCCATAACGAACAACTGAAAACTTAATATCGTGTGTTCCTCTATAGTTGTTGGCTGCAACAAAAAGTTTGTCGGATGTCAATTTTGTAGCACCGTAAAGATTGATTGGCGCTGCGGCTTTGTCTGTGCTAAGAGCTACAACTTTTTTAACTCCGGTTTCAAAGCAAGCGTCTATCACGTTTTGTCCGCCAATGATGTTGGTCTTAACCGCTTCGAATGGATTGTATTCTGCTGCGGGAACTTGCTTAAGAGCAGCTGCGTGAACAACATAATCAACTCCGGCCATCGCGCGGATTAGCCGTTCCTTATCTCTAACGTCTCCTATGAAATAGCGCATCAAAACACCCTCTTTGCGGAATTTGGGATTTTGCTGCATCTCATACTGCTTTAATTCGTCTCTACTGTAAATAATAATTTTCTTAGGCATAAAACGGGCTAGAATTGTCTCAATAAATTTCTTGCCGAATGAACCCGTTGCGCCGGTTATAAGTATGGTTTTGCCGTCCATAGTTCCTCTTCAATAAGTAAACAAATTTAGGAAAATTATTGGTCTGTTGAACGAGGGTTCCGGTGGGAAATGCGCTATTTATCGGGGGTAAAAAGTGTTCCGTTTGAGAATCTTTCTGCAATTCTATGCTCGGTGTAAAACTCATCGTAAAATTGAACATACTTTTCGTAGAGTTTTTGGAGCTTTTCCATTTTATAATTCTCGAAAACCCAAAGGTGTTTCTTTAGCTTGTAAAGTTTAGAAAAAAGTCTGCGGTTATAGAATGGAGCCGCACTTCTTATGAGGATAAAAACCAGCCAATGCCAAAAATGAAATTTGAAATTTGGATTTTTGATTTTGGATTTGGAAACTGTTTGTGTAAAATACTGAGAGGCTCGGATATGATTAAATCCATCACCAAAACCGATGATGTTCTTAATTAGTTCGTCTCTCTGTCTTGCTTTATCTGCATCACCAAACTCTGCTATTTTTCCGGTTGAATAAAATTCATCAATCATGTTTTGGAACTCAGCATAAGTTTTAACCAGCGGCGAACCTTTGTAAAGCAGATCGCGATTGAAGTCCGGTTCCGGATTAATGAAAATTGTTTGCTTTCCCATCAGCCAAGTTTCAAGCGCGGTTGTGGATTCAAAGCAAGTCCATAAATCGGAAACGCTAATCAAATCATGGATAGCTTCTTCGCCGCACAAATAAAGCACGTTTTCATATCCGGCAAGTTCACTCATTTCATTCTTAACCGGTTCAGGTCTTTCCGGAGCGTTTTCTTGTGGATGCTGTTTCAAAACAAAAAGTGTATCGGGATTGCATTTAATTGCATTCTTAAGAATATCTCTTGTTAAACAACGTTGCTCTTCAATCCAATCAAGCTTTTGTTTGTCTCCACGAGCCCAGAACAGTAGCTCGCCCCTTCCTCTTTCATGATCTAGTTTTCCAAAAGCCCATCCGGCGTAACCAATGACTTTGTTGTACTTCGCTTTGTTGTATTTCTTTAGAAAATCTTTTCTCTGCAAAAATTTATAAATAGTGTAACGGTCAAATCCAACACCGCCCGTAACAACTATTTTGTTTGAATATTCCGGCTCTTTAGTTTTTAGAAATGAGGCGGTTCTTTCGCTCCAGCAGCAGATATAATCTTGATAGAATTTTTTATCGTGGTTAAAGCCCCAGTAATCAAACGAGCCATCAGTTCTGAAATTTCCTTCAGAAATAAGAGCGAACAAGGGGATGTTCTCTTCGTGTGCAATCTTAGAGATTTCGAAATATAGATTGCTACCGATTGTGTTTGCCTGAAGAATTACATCCGGCTTGATTTTATAGATTTGGTGGATATCGATATTAAGAGCGTGGTAGAATTCGCAATCGAGAAATCTTTCGCCGAAGTAGCGCATAGGCAGAAGCATTTCTACATCGCGGCCAACTGCGTCATCTGTAAAGCAAAGCACTTTTGTTTTCATTTTGCTATCTGATCCAAATAACCGGCAAGTTTCTTCGTTAAATTTCTGTTTGAGTATTGTGAAATATCGGTTTCATTTGAAAGCAATTTTCCATGCTTAAACTTTTTGTACAATTCTCTAACTGTTGCGACGGTCTTTTCTATGTCATTAAACTCGCAAGTGTATCCGGCGTTAACACCACGAACAATTTTAGACGCATCACTTTCTTCCGGTCCAATAACTAATGTTGGTCTTCGTGATGCAAGATACTCAAAAAGTTTTCCGGGTAATCTTCCGTTAACATTAGGCATGTCGTTTAAGATCAACAATAAAACTTGCGAGCGGTGCATTCTTTCTAGTGTTTCGCGGCGGTTTAAGTGATCGAACAAAACTAGGTTGTTCTTCAATCCCAGAGATTCAATTTCTTTTATTATTGCGTGACCAATAAAGCCCGCAAGTTCTATTTCAAGATCGCTAGCGAATTGTGGATCTTCTTTTGCGAGAATCGAAAAAGCTTTCCAAAGAGTTTTTGCATTTCTATCCGGCCCAAGACTTCCGTAATGACTTAATGTAAACTTTGGTGAAAGATCAACGTGAATACCTTTGAAATCATCTTCGTCGTATCCCCAAACAATCACACCCACATCTTTAGCTCCGATAGACTCTAGATCACCCTTCCAAGTTTGACTGCAGATTGTAACTTTATCGGCGTTCTTAAATACGCGCTGTTCCATTCCTTTATGAATGTTCATTGAAATTGGATTAAGCATGAGTTGAGGAAAATAATCAACTTGTGTCCATGGGTCTTGAAAATCGGCATGCCAGGGAATTCCTAATTTCTTTTTCACACCATAAGCAATCATGTGGTTCGTTTGTGGAGGACCATTAGTAAACAAAACATCAACATGATTTTCTTTAAGAAAATTTGTTATATGTTTTACGCTAGGACGAATCCAAAATTTACGTGCGTCCGGAATAAAAATATTTCCGCGTATCCAGATTCCGAGTTTGTGAGCAAAAGTCGGTTTGTCTTCCTCAAGAAAAACATTGTGAATTCGTTCTTCTTTCTTCTTGCCGGTAATGAATTTGAAGAGATTGAAGGGTTCCCAAATTTTTGTTTTTATAACTGTACAGTTAGCCGGCACATCCTTTAAGTTACCTTCATCAAGCACCGGATATTCTGCGCCATCTGCAGTATGAATTATCGGTTCCCAGCCAAATTCTCGCAAGTACTTAGCATACTTCAAACATCGATGCACTGCAATTCCACCCGCCGGTGGCCAGTAATATGATATAATTAATACTTTTTTCATTCGTCAATAATTTGTGGATCTTCCGGTTTTGGCGCTCCAACGAATAAACCTTTTATAAATTCAAGCAGCTTATTCGGGTTGAGCAAAATATTCAATTCTGCCTTTTCATAAAATTTAAACAAGAAAAGTATGACTGGAAATAGAGCCGTTAAGAATAATTTTATTACCATGTTTCGGATGCTAATCTCTGTAACAAAATATACGGCACAAGAGATTAATGAACCTACTAAAACCATCACTACGAGTTTGGCATTCTCATACGGAATTTTATAATGTTTATCGGAAATTAACTGTGATACATAGTAAAAGAGAATGAAGGAGATCAATGTGTTAAGTGCTGCTGCTATAATTCCATACAAGGGAACGAAAATAAAATTGAGTGCGATATTAAATAGTGCGGCAGCGATAGTAATCCAAGCAATGTATTTGGTGTTTTTTGTAAGAAGCATCCCCAGCTGCGCGGTTAATCGCATCCCGCTGAAAACGTAAGAAAGAAGAATGATGGGAATAACAATAAAGGTTGTATCGTAATTTCCTTTTCCCGCAAACAAACGGACAATCTCGGGGCTGAACAAGGATAGGAAAACGAATCCCCACATAAACAAGAAAGTGGAGTAAGTCATCAATTTGCTGTAAAAACGTTTGTCATCTTTCTGACCAAAATACTTGTAAGCAATCGGCATCAAGCTGAGATTGAAAGGTAGAATGAAGAACATGTTAAGCACACCCGCAACACGGTAGCCTAATCCGTAAATGCCAACATATTTGGCGCCGAGAAAAAGTTTAATAATGTAACGGTCGCTTAGGTTTAGCAACATAAAACCAAGCGAGCTAAACACAAGCGGAAACCCGAATTTAATTGCCACAAAAAGTAGGTCTTTGCTGAACTTGGGTTGAATCTGAGGTATTACTTTCGCAAGTAAAATAATAACAACCAAAATTTCGGTAATCGCAAAGCTGTATAAACCGCCAAGAATTCCACGCTTTTCTATACCAACAAAATAAATTGTTGTTAAGGTGATAAGTGCTACGCGAATGATACTTACAACGGTGTAATACTTTGCTTCTTCTTCGGCTCTTACTTTTGCAAAAAACAAATTGTTCATCACGCGCAACAAAACAATGTATGCCGCTGTTCGGATATATTCTATATGAACTAATTCCCCGCTGAAAAAAGATGGGAAATAAAAGGAAATAAATTCGGTTAGAATTATCAGCAGCGAACCGAAGAGAAAAACAAAAATGGTTAATGTGTAGAGAGCAGAAGCTTTTTTCTCTTTGTGTTCGTTAGAGTTGTTGAGATAAATAATGGCGCTTGCTTGCCCCAGTATTACTATTTCGGTTAGGATTTGTATTGTGGTATCAAACAAATCCCAAACACCGAATGCGGCAACGGAAAGATTGTGAAGATAAATGGGAAGTAAAATAACTCCCACCGCCTTTGCCGCAACATTGCTTAAGCTATAAATAAATGACTGCTGTATGGTAGTCTTTAAGCGTGCAAGCATCTATTTGTTTTCCGGAACTCCCTTTTTTCTAGAAAGAAAAAACACGAATCCGATAGCGCCAAACAAACTTAAATTAAGAATCAAAGACAAATATTTACCGAATGTAAATCCTTTAGGCTCATAAACAAATTCAACTTTGTGTTTTCCTTGCGGCACAACAATTCCGGTAAAGCCATGATTTACAGTATAAGTTTTGGTTTCAGCGCCGTCAACAAATGCTTTCCATCCCGGTAGAAAAGTTGTACCAAAGAATAAGAAGTTGTTTCCTTTAGCTTCCACAGTTGCGACAACCAGTTCATCTTTGTATTCAACTATTTTGGCAGAGGAAGTAGAGTCGGATTTATCAACTTTTAACTGTGGTGATTCAATATAAGCGATGTTTTTCGGATCAAATGAATCGTTCTTAATAGCATCAAGAATATCTTTGGCCGGTTTTTGAGCAACGCTATCAACAAAATAAACTCTTGGCAACGCTCGGTCGTTTCTGTAAACAATTTCTTTTTCTGTCTGCTGTATTGCTGTAAATCCGGTTCCTCCAAAAGGTTGATCAACCACAACATATTTTACACCCAACATTCTCCATAAAGTCATGTTCACCGGACCAACAACATCCATTATGTCTTGATAGCTTCTCGGTTTTGCTGCAGAGTAACCGTAAAAATCTTCTTGCAAGAAGTAAACGTTAAGGTTTGCATTGTTTCTTAACGTACCCATGCCTTCTTGTTTTAAGTTGATTAACCGGAATGGCTCTTTTTCGTTTTGCTGTTTGATTGTTGAAATATATTGAGGTTCAATAAACAATTGATCTGCTTGAGCTTTGTCGATGTAGCTGGCACCGCGTGTGCTTATTCTAAAAAGATCAATCAATGCAAAAACTACGAGTGCCGCAACCAACAACTCCTTGTTGATTTTAGAAACAGCATACAAGTAGCTCAGACCAAAAGTAAGTGTTAATAATGCAAGCGCAATTTGAACGTCGCCGCGGAACATTTCGCTAATGTATGGCGATAACGCCGTAAACATTTGCGCCATTTGCTGACCTTGTGGAGACTGACCGAGTCCGGAAGTGTAAGTGCTGATTCTTTCCGTCATCCAGCTGGTAATGCTTCCGCCCAAAATCATGGAGAAAACGAACAAACCGGCAAAACCAATGGCGGTAAATTTCAAAGCTTTTTCAATTGTTGCATTTTTCTCTTCACGAAGAGAAATTATTTTCATCACTCCAAACCCGGCAAGAATTGGAAAGATGATTTGAAGAATATGAAGAACCATTGAAGGTGCCCGAAAATTATCGAATTGAGGAACGTTGTAATAAAGAACATTATATATAAGCGGGAAGTTTTTCCCGAAAGACATTAGGATAAATAGTGCAACTAAAATTCCAAAGAATTGAATGACCGGCTCTTTCCATCTTGTAAACAGAGCGAACAAACCAAGTGCAAGTATTATAATTCCCATGTACATTGCTGTATCAACCTTCTCCATCTGTCCAAAGTAGGTGTTTACTTCAACTTCTTGATTCTGAGTTAACTCGCCTTTGTAAACAGAATTTCCGAAACCGAAGTAAGATGGAATTACAAATGTTATTACTTCGCTAGGCGAGAACGAATAACTGGTTGCGTATTCATAGGAGTTGTTAATAGTTGAAGCGCTTGTCTTCTGTGTTTCTGTTATACTTTTTGTACCACGAGTTGAATAGGGTTTGTACTCCAAAATTTGTGAGTAAGTATCGAAAGACATAATCAAAGCAATTATGCCAGCCAAAGCAGTAATGCCAATCGATTTGAAAAGCTGTTTTTGAAGAAAGCTGTCTTTAACAATGAATGAGCGAATCAAGAAATATATAAAGTAAACTGTAGCGGCGAGAGCAAAGTAGAAAACAATTTGCACGTGAGCGCCAAGTACAAGCAAGTGCATTCCTAAAACAAACAGCAACACATCCAGAAGTTTTATTCCTTTCTGGAACTTAAAGAGCATCATTAAGATGAAAGGCAAGATGGCGAGACTCATAAGCTTGGTGATGTGGCCAATGTAGAATAAGACTGTAATGCCAGTACTGAAAACCGTAGCGGCGGCAACCAGAAAACTTAAGCTGCGTCCGGCGCCAAAACTTCTCATAAAGAAAAATGCGGTTAAGCCGAGTATGAGAAAATTAAAAGTGTATATAGCGTTGTAATCTGTAAAAGCGGCAGAATAAATTCTTGATGAATAGGAATATAAGGCGGCAGTTAAGTCGAACATTCTAGGTGCAGCGGATGTTACAACTGCCGGCATTCCGCAAAAGATGTGCGGATTCCAAAGAGAATAGCCGTCGCGGGCTTTATTAGAATACTCGCGCAAGCTTTTCACTTGCATTAAGTCTCCGGATGAAGTCGTTTTGTGCTCAAACATAATTGGCGCAAAGAAGATCATGATTAAAATCAAGAGTGCGATCAAAAGTGCTGGGGTTTGAAATTTCTCGGGAATTAATTTGCTGAGTGAAAAGCCGACTTCAGTTGATTTTGAATGTGCTGAAGAAACTTTCTTTTGCTGCTTTGCCATTTATACTCCATCTTTTCTTTGCGGCTTAGCCACTTTGCGAGAAAGCAATCACGCAAAGGAATAAGAATCGCAAAGGTTAGTTTAAAATTGTTCTTGCGTAATTTTCCCAGCTCATGTGTGCGGCTTGCTCTGCTACCCGCTCAGTTGGAATCGGATTATTCAAAAATTCTTTCATCACATTGTACATCGAATCAATATTGCCCGGTTCGGAAAGATAGCCGTTGTATCCATGTTTAATTGTTTCTGGGAAATGACCAACACGTGTAGCTAATGTCGGCAGCTTAAAATTATATGCAATCGATTCAACGCCGCTTGGTGTTGCGACCAAATAAAAGAGAACATTGCAATCTGCAACTTGAAAATATTTTGGTACTTCTTCGTTGCCTACGTAACGGTTTACAACAACTACTTGATCTTTTATTTCTAACTGGTCAATCAATTCAAGGGGACGGTAATTGCTTTCATCATCGCTGGAACGAACCAGCATTTTTTTAGCAGCGCCAAACACAGCCTTCTTTATTCTTGTGGATAGTTTGTTGCTGTCGAGTGTATTCCAAAAAGATTCACCAACGACTAGAAGTGAAACGTCATCCCTTTCTTTTGCCAGTTTGGCGAAGGCGGGAATAACATTATGTAAGCCTTTGTATTTGCGTATGAATCCGAAGAAGAGAAAAACATGTTTTCGCAAACCGAGTTCTTGTTTGACCTTTGCTTTATCAAAATTTGGATCGGGAACAAACATATCGTAAATAGGGTGATAAAGCTGAATCACTTGTTGTTGGTTCTTGGTGATTAGTGATTCGTTGTTTGATTCGTTTCTCGTCTTCCGTTTTTCGTTTATCGTTAAGATGTAATTCTTTTCCGGAAAAATCTTTTTCAACTCATCAAAAGTTTTTAACGAGTGAACAATAAAACTATGCGGCTTCGAAAGTGCATATTGCAGCATTCTTTTGTCAATCGAACTAACTTCTTTCTGTGCTACAACGTGGAGGTCGAAGATTATCTCGCACTTACACTCACGTTTTATTTTGTTGGCAATCCAGCCCATCGGCAATCCTTGAATTGAGATAGCCCACTGGAAAACAACAATTTCGGGATTAATTTTTACGACAGCATCAACAGTATGATGCCACGAGAGAGGATTGTTATAATTGGTGATGTACTGAACTTTTATTCTCGTTCCTTCAAACACGTCTTTCTTGCTGGCGCGGTCAATAAAATCTCGTGGAATAATAGAAGGATATTGCTGCGTCCAAGAAATGATATTCACTTCGGCTCCAAGTTTATCAAGCGCTTTAGCAAGCGATGATGTGTAGTTAGCAATTCCACCTTTGAATTGCGGACCCGGACCAAAGATTACGACTTTCTTCATAATGCAGTTGAAAATTGAAAATTGAGAATTGAGAATTCAAAAATACTTTTCATTTCTGACCTTTCACGCTTCACCTCTTTCGTTTTCCGTCTATCGGTTGGTGTTTTTAACAGCTACATCATAAACGCGTTTCATTCCTTCTTCAACACTAATCTTTGGTTCCCAGCCAAGAGTTTCCTTTACAAAGCTCATGTCACAATAGCGTGAGTGAACTCCCATAGGTTTATCAACCAAAGGTTTAATAGTAGGTTCGTAACCGGCAAAACCGCAGAATACTCTTATGAGATCTATAAACGATGTTAATCTGCCGGAACCAATATTAATTGCAGTACCGTCGTGAATTTTATCCATCGCTAAAAACATACAATCCATTACGTCGTCGATATGAACGAAATCTCTTCCTTGCTGGCCGGTTCCCCAAACAACAAACGGATCTTCCTTTTTTGCGGCACGCATTGCAATTGCCGGAACGGGATAAGTTAAATCTTGATCTTCGCCGTAACCGCTAAACGGGCGGATGCATACAATAGAAATTCCATAATTGCGTGCAGCAATCTTCGCTAAAAATTCGCCGGTCATTTTTGTCCAGCCGTAAGTTAAGTCCGGCATGCCCAGCGTAAAACCATCTATATTTATATCTGCTTCTTTAAGAGCAACGGCTTCGCTTTCAGTCTGCATGTTGATTGGATATGCTGCAGAAGAACTTGGATACATAACGCGTTCCGGTTTTGCTTTTGCAATCCAGTTAAAGAATTCGGCATCGATTGCAAGATCGAGAGCAACAGCCATCGGGTCGCCTTCAATTTTAGCGCGTCCGCCAACAATTGCAGCAAAGTGAAATGCATCGCCAAATCTTTCAATTTTTAATCCATATTCAGCTTCAAGCCAATTCGGTTCTTCTTGTATTTTCGTTAAGAATTTTCTGAAATCCATTTTGAAAAAGTAGAGTCGCTCCTCTTTTCCAAAAACTTCTATGTCGTTTAATTTTTTTACTGTTGTGTCGTGAAGCCATGTTGATGGATGTGTTCCTACGGAAAGATCATCAACCATAATAACTGAATCGTTAGTTCTCTTTAATAATTGCTTAACGGTGTTGCGACCAACAAACCCGCAAGCACCGGAGACGAGATGATATTTCATGCTAATAAGTCCTTAGAGTTGAGACAAAAATAAGAATTTTACTTGAACGAAGAAGAAGCAATAGTTAGTAAAAGAGCTACGCAGATAATTGATTTGCTAATTTACGTCCAAGATAGTTAGATATTTTATTATCACTAAAATCGAGAGGTACATTACCAATAGCTAAATTACCAATGACTTGACCAACTGCGACTTCCCATGGTTTAGAAGTTCCTGTTAAACCAATTAGAATGTTCCGAATCTCTTTTAAATCAAAATCCTTTCTAACATATTGGTTGTTTTTGAAGTTGTTCATTATTTCAAATTTTTGATGACCTGTAAATGAGTTTAACCATTTTTCGATTTCCGCTTGTAGAGATACCCAAGAAGTATTTAAACTTTGTAAAACTTCATCTGCCAAGATCAGATTTTCGGCTGCTCTACAAGATAACTTGAAACGTACTATTGGGAGGGTATCTTCTTGGTTCTCGTCAGTCCCGTCTCTATCTATTAATGAGTAAGCCTTAGCATTGTCGTAAACGCCAGTGATAATATCAATTACAGCTGATTCATAGTCGGGCATATTTCCATTTCCGCCAACAGAACATGGATAAAACTTCATTGCGCCATTGGATGATCGAATAGCCTGTTGCCAAATTCTTACATCATCCTCTCCTTCGACAAGCAAAATAGGCTGTTGGTTAAAGAGATTTGATAAGGGATGGGCGCCAAAAATCGGAAGAATACTTTGATAAATCTGTGTCAAAGGTTTAAACGAAGCGGTCTTGCTTCCATTAGCTAAAATTGAAAATCGTGCATTTTCATAATTGACTAGTGCTCCAAGAATGGCAGTACTATGAGTTGCAATTAACACAATAAATTTATCTGTTTTTACTAAGTCTATTAAAAAATTTACAAAGTTTGCTTGAAGGTCTGGATGTAAATGAACGTCGGGTTCATCAAGAAGTAAAACATTCTGTTTTGTAGCCTCACAGGATTTTTCAAATGTTAGACATTCAATAGCTAAAGAAATTAATTCAGATTCACCGCTGCTGATATGTTCGGGTTCGAGTTTTTCGGTTGAGTTTTTAAGAAATATTTCAAAGTCGCCTCTACTTGTGCGAGCTATTTTTATATTCGATAGCAGGTCGTTTATCTTATCAATAATTGTATCGAAAGTAAATTCCAGATTTTGTCGTAATACTGGACTTTTTTCGATTTCTCTAAGGGATAGTATTTCAAGTCGTCTGTATTGAGTAATAGAGTAGTTTTTAAAAGAATCCCATTGGTTTTTATTCTTTTGATTCTTAGTCCAATTTTCTAAAGTATCGTTTTGTTCAACACTAGAATTATACTTTAATGCTCCGCCTCGTTCTGGAGTAACATAATTTTTCTTATCAACCTCTTCACCATTAAAATACTTTTCGATCAATTTCAGAAGAGTACTTTTCCCGCACCCGTTTTTACCAATGAGTACATTAATTTTAGAAAGGTTTGTTAAATTAAGTTGGTCTTGTACTATAATATCCATAATAGTAAATGGAAAAAACTACTTATCCCTCGAATGTTATTTAAAAACAAAAGTTATTTTTTCTCTTTTATAATATATTCTTTTTCGGTTTGCGTGTTGTGAACTATTAATTCGCCGATTAAGCCGATAGCAAAGAATTGGACGCCAACAATTATCAGTAAAATTCCTAAGAAGAAAATGGGGCGGTTGTTAATTCCAATGTTGTAAGCAAGTTTTTCAATTGTTAGCCAAAGACTAATAACAGTACCGGCTAAAGTAGAAAGCATTCCAACAAAACCGAATAAGTGCATTGGGCGTTTGATAAAGCGGATTGTAAATATCACTGTGATTAGATCAATAAATCCCTTGAAGAAACGTGAGATGCCAAATTTGGTTTTGCCGTAACGGCGTGGATGATGCTTAACAATGATTTCTGAAACTGTAAATCCTTTCCAATCTGCAAGCACCGGAATGTAGCGGTGCATTTCGCCATAGACATCAACGGTTTGTACTACGGTTTTGCGGTAGGCTTTTAAGCCGCAGTTGAAATCGTGAAGCTTAACGCCGGTTAATACTCGTGTAATGAAATTGAAAAACTTTGAAGTAAATTTTTTGATAAATGGATCGAACCGTTTCTTCTTCCAGCCGGAAACTAAATCGTAACCTTCTTCAAGTTTGTTCAATAAGTTTGGAATTTCAGCCGGATCGTCTTGAAGATCGGCATCCATAGTAATTACTGCATCGCCGGTTACATGTTTGAAGGCAACTTGTAGAGCAGCGCTTTTGCCGTAATTAGTTCTGAAACTGTAATAATGTACTTTGTTATCTGTGCGAGCAATTTCTTTTATAATAGATAAAGATTTATCGCGACTTCCATCATCAACAAAAAGTATTTCATAGTCGCAAGAAACAGATCTTAAAGCTTTTCTAATTTCTTGATAAAGCGGGCGGAGCGATTCTTCTTCATTTAGAAGGGGAACAACTACAGAAACTTTTTTAAAGCTTACAGTTTGAATAACTACAGGCTGCTGCATTTGACCCGGTTGAGCTGGAGTTTGACTGGCAATCTTTTTATTCTGATTGTAATTTCTTCTATAATAAGGGCGTCTATAAGGTTTTTTCTGCTGTCCTTGCTGCTGCTGAGGTTGCGGATTTTGATTGTTTTGCGGTTCTGATTTCGGTTGTTCGTCCAAATTGTCTTCCATCGTTAATCTTGTGGTAAAAAATTGTTTATTTATGCGAAAGTTAAAGGTAAACCGAGCTAAATGCAATTTGACTCATCCCCGCACAATGATTAGTTTTATTGTGAGAGAAAATTATGGGACATATAATATTTTGGGCTATCATGCGAACGGCGGTATTAATCCCGTCGCTGTGGGTTATGTATAGCTATGTACAATATAAATACTGGTGGTGGATTGTAATTATTTCGGTTTATGCCGTGATCATTTATCCGATCACAGTTCAATACCGGATCTTTTACGATGAGAATAAAGAGATAATTGAACAAACGCTTTGTACTTCTTGCAAACATTTTGATAAAAGCGCAGTCCTTTGCATGAAGCTGGATAAGCATCCGACTCTAAAAGTTCTTCCTTGCGAAGGATTAGAGTGGGAACCAATTGGAACTACTAATGAACAAAAAGAAATCAATACATAGTAAAGAACTTGCGGTAAAGAACAACAATGTTTTTTGCGCAGAGTGCGGCGAAGAGCTTGATATGTTTGGAATAAATGGTGAAGTGGATCAAGACAAAATTAAAGAACGCCACAAACGATGCAGAGAAATTGGAAAATTTAAAGGCGATCTTTGCTCAATGATGTTTATTTCCGGCGATGCAGAGCTTCCGCCTCTTTCTGAAGAAGCTGATTAGATAAATCTGTAAGTGCTTCAATAAAACGGGGACCGGGGCGCAAGTATAAATCCCTATCAATAAAAATCACATTGTTATTCTTTATAGACTTCAACTGTTTCCATTCAGGATAGGCATCTTTCAGCATATCAATTGTATCCCCACCGCCGGTTGGATAAATAATATAATCGGGATCGCGCTTTAGAATTTCTTCTCTGTTGAAGATGGGATAGTTAAGCTTAGAATCGGCAGCAATATTTTTTAAACCGCAAAACTGCATGTACTCGTTAATAAAGGTGTTCATGCCGGCAATCATTATTGGGCGAAGCTCTACAAGAAACATAGCTGTTTTGTTTTGTAGAGAATGAGATTTTTTAATTGATTGTAATGTGGAATCCCATTTCGCAAGTGCCGGAATGGTCTTTTCGGTAATGCCGAAAATTTTCCCAATATCGGAATAAGTTTTTCTAATTCCCTCATAGTTCCTCGGATTGGAAACAAAAACCTTTAGTCCCAACTCGCGGAATTTATCGTAAGTGCTTTTAGTGTTTCCCTCAACAGTAATAAAAATCAAGTCTGGTTTTAAGGAAACAATTTTCTCAAAGTTGAACGTTAGCATATCTCCAACTTTTTCGATCTTTTGTGCTTCTGCCGGATAGTTGCAGTACATTGTGTTTCCAACCAAATGTCTTTCCAAGCCAAGCGAGTAGAACATTTCAGTCAAGTTTGGAGCCAGCGAGATAATTTTTTGAGGTACTTTTTCAAATGTAAATGAGTTTTCAAGATCATCTGTAATTGTGCTTTTATTGCCGGATTGTTTAACATTGCTGTTGCAAGCTGTGAAGAGGTGCAAAAGCACGAAGAACAAAAACATGTAAGAATTATTTTTTCGCATAAATTTTCTTTCGCTACTATAAACAGAACCAAGTGGTCAATGTATTTGTTAAAGAATGTAACTAATGAATCTACAATCTTAATTTAACGAAGCCTTTTAAAACATATAATTCAAAAGTATAGTTTAATGGATAAAAAATGACCGAAATAGTTAGAAAAGTTTTCCTTATCGTTTGTATTGTAGCCGCAGCTACGTTAGCCGGGGAAAAGAAGGATAGAAAATTGTATGGTAAAGAATTCTTCCCGTTAAGTGCTACCACAAGATATATTTATGATTCGTCGTTTGGAGACGCAACAACAAAAGCTTCTCTGGTAAGCGGACTAATTGAAACCAAAAGCGAAGCTGACAATTTCAAATATCACCAGAAGTTGGAAATGAAAGAAAACGGTCTGTTCATTCACGAAACTTATCAATACATCAAACTTCTCATTTTTATAAAAAAAGAAAATAAGGTAACCTACAATAAACCTTTTCAACGCTATGCCTTTCCCTTGTTTGTTGGAAAGGAGTGGAAGGATCAAGCGGTTGAATATATTGATGGCGATTCCAACAAAGTTTATCTCTCCGGAAAGGTTTTAGCGGAAGAAGAAGTTAATACCGGGGCGGGCAAGTTCACTACAATTAAAATTGAAACGACTGTTGAATCGGAAACCGGAGCTAAGAATATTGTTACCGAATGGCTTGCAGTAAATACCGGACTTATCAAAGCGAGAATAGAAATTAAAGGTGGCGGGTTAATGGGGTTTGCCCGTGATATTCTTGGATACGGAGTAATTACTTTTGAATTGAAGGAAATTCGAAATTAACAGTTCGAAAAAATGTGGAATCTTTTTTTTCCTAGTTGTGTTATAAGTAAGAAAAATAGGAGATCTAATGGAGGGTGTTTCCCTTTTCCCTTTTGTTGATTATTGGTGGTTTTATTTAGGATTTACAGCTTTTGTGTTGTCAATGCTCGCTTTAGATCTGGGTGTCTTTCACCGGGATGCTCACGAAGTAACATTTAAGGAATCTTTAACGTGGAGTATCGTTTGGATTTCGCTTGCGCTTATCTTCAACTTTCTATTCTATAAATATGCGGGCTGGAAGTTTGAAAACGATCCGCGTCTTTTAGCAATCCCCGGTTTCGATTCTGTCGCCGCCGCAAAACAAGTTGGTCTGGAGTTTCTTACCGGATTTATCGTTGAAAAAACTTTAGCGGTAGATAACATTTTTGTATTCGTTGTTGTCTTCGGTTTCTTTGCCGTTCCACTCAAATATCAGCACAGAGTTTTATTCTTTGGAATTCTAGGCGCTCTAATCTTTCGTATAGTTTTCATTGCAATGGGGTCAATCCTTCTTCAGTATCAGTGGATCGTAATTTTCTTTGGAGTGTTTCTTATTCTAACCGGATTTAAAATAATTTTTGCGCCCGAAAAGCCGATGGATCCGGAAAAGAATCCGGTTATAAAATTATTCAGAAAGTTTTTCCCGGTTACTCCCAAGATAGAAGGACAAAAATTCTTTCTTCGCAAAGAGAATGTTCTGTATGCAACACCATTAATGGTAGCGCTTCTCTTCATCGAAGTGTCTGACATTATTTTTGCGGTGGACTCTGTTCCCGCAATTTTTGCTATTACAAAAGAACCTCTTATAGTTTTTACATCAAACATTTTTGCAATACTCGGTTTGCGTGCGCTATACTTTATGCTCGCCGGAATTGTAAATAAATTCCGTTACTTAAAATATGGATTGGGAATTGTGCTTGTATTTGTTGGCTTAAAGATGGCTTGGTTAAACGAAGCCTTCGGCGGTAAGTTTCCAATTTCATGGTCGTTAATAATTATCATTGGAATAATTACTATCTCAATTCTTTACTCGCTCATCAAGACAAAAAAAGAATAACATATACCTTCTTGCATAGGAAAATTATTTTGCTTTATAGCGGGTAATTTTCCTTTGCAATTTACTTTTCATTATCTCATATTGCCCCGCAAACTTTCTAATATCTTTTCATTATAGGAAAACAAGCGGATGTCTTTAGGCAAAACTGGGCGTGAACAGTGGGGTAGTAAATTAGGTTTTATTCTTGCAGCAGCCGGATCAGCAATTGGATTAGGTAATATTTGGCGATTTCCATATTTAGCTGGAGAAAACGGCGGTGCGGCTTTCATTTTTGTTTATGTACTTTGTGCTTTCGCAATCGGCATTCCAGTATTAATTGCAGAAATTCTTATTGGCCGCTCAACACAAAAAGATCCGGTCGGTGCTTTCAAAGCACTGCATAAATCTCCTTTCTGGCCGGCAGTTGGTGGAATGGGTGTGCTTGCCGGTTTTGTAATTCTTTCTTTTTATTCCGTGGTTGCTGGCTGGTCGCTTGGTTATGTTGTTGAAGCAATTAAAGGTAGTTTTTATCAGTACGCTGCACCGGACTCTGCCGGAAAACATTTTAATGATTTGATTGGCAATGTTGGCTGGAGTGTTGGCTATATGGCAGCTTTTATGTTGCTAACAATGCTTGTTGTTTATTTTGGTGTTCAGAAGGGAATTGAACGGGGCAGTAAGATTATGATGCCGATGTTATTTGGACTCTTAATAATTGTAACCATTCAAGGGCTTTCTCTCGAAGGTTCTTCAGCCGGCTTATCTTATCTCTTCAATCCCGATTTCAGCAAGATTAATGCAAAAGTAGTTTTAGCCGCACTTGGACAAGCATTCTTTTCTCTTAGCTTAGGAATGGGCGCAATGCTTACTTACGGAAGTTATCTTAAAAAGAAAGATAATATTCCTTCCTCTGCTGTATGGGTTGCTGTTTTGGATACAAGTGTTGCTGTTATTGCCGGCGTTGCAATATTTACAGTGGTATTCGCTACAAAACAAAGTCCCGATGTTGGGCCGAGTTTAATTTTTAGAACTCTACCGGCGGTGTTAACACAAATACCGGGCGGATACATTTTCTCAATTCTATTTTTTATTGCTTTGGTTTTAGCGGCACTAACTTCAACGGTTTCTCTGCTGGAAGTAGTGACGGCTTACTTTGTTGATGAAAAAAAATGGGATAGAAAAAAAGCTGTTTTGATATTTGGAATGGCTTGTTTGCTTTTGGGAATTCCAAGCGCCTTATCTTTTAACTTATTGGCAGATTCTACAATATTTGGTTTGAATTTCTTTGGGTTGACTGAATTTATAGCTTCGAATTTGCTGCTTCCTATCGGAGGATTTTTTATCTCAATTTTTGTAGGATGGGTTTGGCATAAAGCTACAGTTCGTGAAAATGTGATAGCTGGTGCAGAAGGAAGTTTTGGTAAATATCCGTGGCTTCTTACTACGTGGGAAATAGTATTAAAATATATTGCTCCAATTTTGATTTTTATCGTTCTACTTAGTTCAATAGGATTAATCTAACTCACTAATTCACGAAGAAAAATTTTTTGAGGAATATGAAAAAATCTACCGCGGGCTTAATTGCTCTCTCAATCATATTTGGGTTATTCATTTTTGGCGGACTTCCATTCTTTGAAACGGTTTGGACTTTCCCCGGCAATTTTGAATCCATTAAAAACTTTCCAAGTGCGGATATGCCTTTGGGTTCAATCCCATTGATTCTGCTTTTGCTTCTGGGCACCGGAATATTTATCACCGGCAAGCTTTTATTTCCACAGCTAAAATATATGTGGCATGGAATTAAAGTAACTGCCGGCGTTTATGACGACCCGGATGACGAAGGAGATCTTAATCACTTTAAGGCTCTATCAACTGCAATATCCGCAACTGTTGGTATTGGGAACATTGCCGGTGTTGCAACCGCAATTTATTATGGCGGACCCGGAGCGTTGTTTTGGATGTGGATTAGCGCTCTCTTTGGCTCTGCATTAAAGTTTGCCGAGTGTTCACTCGCATTAAAGTACAGAGATATTCTGCCGGATGGTTCTGTGGCCGGCGGTCCAATGTATACAATTGAAAAAGGTTTGGGCCCTAAATGGAAATGGATGGCGATTTTATTTGCCGCCTTTGCGGTTATCTGCTCTTACGCTACCGGTAATGCTATTCAGTCTTTTACTCTTTCAGATCAAATTTATTCCGAAGTAACACAAGTAGTCGGCAATACTTCTTGGTGGACTGTTCAACATCATATCTTTGAGGGCTTCGATGTTTCTGTCGTTCATTTGATTAACGGAGTTGTTATAGCTTCTTTGGTTGGATTGGTAATTATTGGCGGAATAAAAAGAATTGGCAACGTAACTGGAATACTTTCTCCAGTTATGGCGGTGTTTTATTTTCTCGCCGGAGTAATTGTTCTCGTTTCAAATTTTTCTCATTTAATTCCGGGCATCGGGTTAATCTTAGACAGCGCTTTCAATCCACCAGCTGCAGCTGCGGGTGCAATTGGAGGAACGTTCTTAGTTTTCCTCAATACAATGCTCTGGGGAATTAAACGCGGTTTGTATTCTAACGAAGCCGGACAAGGAAGTGCACCAATTGCTCACTCAACTGCAAAAACAAAATATGGCGTTCGCGAAGGAGCTGTTGCTTTACTTGAACCATTCATTGATACAATAATTATCTGCACAATTACCGGACTTGTAATTATCTCAACCGAAGCTTGGCATCATACATTATTCTATAAGACTTATATTGATCCAAACTTTGCCGGACAACTTTACAATTCTAGCTTGCTCACTTCATACGCATTTAAGCTGGGTTTTAGCTGGCTGTTTCCTTACGGAGATAAGATTGTAACTATTGGTGTTCTTCTCTTTGCTGTCTCAACAATTATAAGCTGGTCTTACTACGGAGACAGAGCTTCATTTTATTTGTTCGGACAAAAAGCAATTAAACCTTACAAGTGGGGTTTCGTTCTTTTCGTATTTATAGGAGCAATTGCAGAACTTGAAACAATATGGGCGTTTGGCGATGCTGCTTTAGGATTTATGTCTGCACCTAATTTAATTGCGATCATTCTCCTTTCCGGTGTTCTTAGAAAAGATGTGCGTGAATATTTCTCGATAGACCATATTCCATTTAAGGATAGAAAAAAGAAATAAAGCGATGATAAATTTGAAAAGGCCGTTCAATTGACGGCCTTTTTTATTTTAAATAATCAAAGAACTAAAGTGCTTTCAATTAAGGCAATATGTAATTTAATGCCATCAATTGTGAAATGTTGATATGCTGGTTTGTTGTGAAATTTGAAAACATGTTGAGATGTTTTGTTGCCGTTTGGTAAAGATCAATATTGTCTTTGAATGAATGAGAAATGTAAATGCATTAATTATTTGAAAAGATAATCAACTAACCGAATAGAAACGAGAGAGGAATTAAATGAAAAAATTATCATTGCTATTACTGTTATGTGGTACGCTAGTATTTGCTCAAGTTCAAGTTCAAAGCGGGACTTTCTTCTTCGACAAGTCTTCGCCAAACTATACTCTAGGCGATAATCAAGGGAAAAGAACAGTAGAGTACGAAGTAACTTTTAACAAACCATTTGAAACAAAACCGAGAGTTGTAATTTGTGTAACACTCTTAGATGCAGTAAAATCAACACAGGTCCGTTATTCCGTTGAAACAAAAGGAGTTTCTCGCGATGGCTTTGTTGCCTTAATAACTACTTGGGGCTCAACACAGTTAAGCGGAATTGGAGGATATTGGCTTGCTCAAGCGGAAAAACTTGAAATCAAAAAAGAAGAAATAAAAGTTGGTCAGGTATTCCAGCTTGAAAATGTTTATTTCGAGTTTAATAAGTGGGATCTGCTGCCGGCATCTTATACTGAATTAGATAAAGTGGTAAAGTTCATGAAGGAAAGTCCCAAAGTAGAAATTGAGCTCTCCGGTCATACCGATAATGTTGGCAAGCAAGAGTACAACCAGAATCTTTCGCAAAAGAGAGCAGAAGCTGTGCGTGCATACGTTTTATCCAGAGGAATCGATTCAAAAAGAATTACAGCAAAAGGTTATGGAATGAACAAGCCGGTTGCCTCCAACGAAACCTCTATGGGACGAGATCAGAATCGGCGCGTAGAGTTTATGATAACGAAAAAATAAGAAGTATAAAAAAAGTTAGAGCTGAGTTTTGTGAGGCGGCTAAATTTCCTTATTTTTGCCCCGCATCCTTAGCTCAGTTGGTAGAGCATATGACTCTTAATCATCAGGTCGGGGGTTCGAATCCCCCAGGGTGCACAAAGTTTGTTAAGCTGAAACGTATATTCAGCAAAGTGTAAGAATGATGAAAAACCCCGCAATAGCGGGGTTTTTCCTTTTATTGATCTCGCTAAGTTTAACCACCTAAATGGTTGTTTTTCTTGCAATCAGAATTACATATCTTAATAACCAAAAGAGATATTAATCCAGAAGAAAGAATGGATACTATGAAGAAGACTTTACAATTTGTTTTGTTTGCAATAACGTTTTTGTTGTTTAACAACGAGCAGTTTGCCCAAGTTTACCCCGATCAGCATTATGTATTGAACATAGATTCACTCAAAGCAAAAATTGAAACAAGCGAAAATGTAAAACTTAGCGATGATGGAAAATCTTTTGTCCTACAAAATAATTTTCTTGAAGGCTACATTATACTTAAAGAACAAACTTCGCAATATCCGTTCAATCAAGGCTTGCCCTCTTATAATGGTGCTACGCCAAGTGAAAACTGCGGCTTTAAAGTTCAGATGCGTTTCCCTTATGCCGGAAGCTGGTCCCCTTGGCTTACAGTTGGCTACTGGAAAAATAATATTTGGACTGATTACGGAACGACAAGTTACTCGGGCAGCGCAGGTGGCAAAATAAATGTTGATTGGGCTGTGCTCTATTACTATGCGTCCAAATGGCAGTTCAAAGTAATCTTAACACGAAAAGATGTAGCCGTGCCGTCACCATCAATTCATAAGCTTAGTTTTTTTGTCAGCGATTCAAGAACCACAAGCAATGTAAATATCAGTCAGCTTGTAAGTGATAAACCGGCGCAAATTTTTATTCCAACGACTCACATTTTTCAGTACAGCATTGATCCTACTTACGGCAAAGATATGTGTTCGCCTACGACTGTTTCTATGATTTTGAAGAGCTATAATATTGTTGTTGATCCATATAAGTTTGCATGGTCAACTTATGATAACTACCATAAAATGTTTGGTGTTTGGCCTAGAGTGGTGCAAAATGCATCAGAGTATGGATTAGACGGCGCGGTTACCCGCTACCGTTCTTGGAGCGAAGCAAAGAAAGTTTTGGAAAAAGGGGGAAGAATCGCAATGTCTGTCGGACTCCCAATTTCTTCGGCCGGGCATTTGTTAATGCTTGCCGGATTTACAAGTGAAGGAAACCCGATTGTTCACGATCCGGGAAAATCAGCCGGGCAATCTTATGTTTACGATAAGACCACCGTATCTCAAGCATGGTTCAGCAAGGGTGGAGTCGCTTACACTTTTTATCCAGTTGGAAGCATTGTCTCAGTTGCCGATGGATTTGATAGAAGCGTTCCAAACAATTTCGAATTATTCCAGAATTATCCCAATCCTTTTAATCCGGCAACAACAATTAGATATCAAATTCGAAATTCCGGATTTGTTAGCCTAAAAGTTTATGATGCGATCGGTCAAGAAGTTGCAACACTTGTAAGTGAAACAAAATCATCGGGAGTTCATGAAGTAACTTTTAACGGTTCAAATCTTAGCAGCGGCGTTTATGTTTATCGCCTACAAGTTGGTAACTACTCTCAAACGAAGAAACTTGTTCTGATGAAGTAAGAACAAAGAGATTATTTATTGATAGAAATTTAAAACCCCGCACAGCGGGGTTTAGTTTTTAATATTTGCCGCTTACTTTTTCCAAAAAACCATTTCTTGAAATGATTTGCCCGACTCTAGTGTTGTCCGTTTGCTCTCGATGACTTCAAATTGGTGCAGCTTAGCGGCTTCTTGAAAACCGTTAGGAGAGACAAAGTTAAAAATTCCGCTTAGCTTGTTTAGACTTGTGTATTGGCTTGGAGAAATTTCCGGTAACTCTTCGCTTGGCAATTGCAGCACAACAACCAATTTGCCGGATGGGTTAATAACTTTACAGATGTTTGCAAGCGCAGCATTGTAATCAACATATTCAAAAATGAGCCCGGCGAAAATTAAATCTACCGGCTTAAATGAAAATGATGAAGACAAAATATCGGCGCAGAGAAACTCGCTTTGTCTAAATTTACTGGAAAATCTTTCCTTAGCCACACTAATATATGCCGGGTTGATATCAACACAAACAACTCGATCCATGTTTGAATTGGAAATTACTTCTAAACCGTTTCCTCCAGCACAGCCAAGTATTGCGACAGATTTTGCAGAATACGTTTGCACCGCTTGTGCAAACACACCGGATAAATATTGCGCTTGTGCAATAGAAGATAAAGCCATGTGGCTTTCGTAATCTTCAAGCTCTATTTTTAACCAAGGATTCATGTGGTTGTAACTACGTCGTTTTGATTGACTGGCTTAATATGTTTACTCGGAATAATGGGAAGTATAATTATCCAGTAAATTTCTAATTACTTTTTGATATTGGCTTCCGTGTTTTCGAGCGATTCCTTTAAAAAATTCAATACTAGATTTGCTCAAGTTTAGTGTAACTTTAACTGTATTCTCTTTGAAGACCAATTCTTCGGGTTTTGGTAGGAAGTCTTTCACAACTTCTACATCTCCTATTTTTTCATCACTATATTTTATTTTCTTTTTCATAGATCTGTTTACCCTTTCGCCAATATCCGGCGCCAATGATTCTGATTTTATTATTTCTATATGTAAAACGGACAGTAACTATATTCTCGGAAATTTTACCAAAACAATAGAACCTCTCTTCGCTTTCGCTATGTTCTAAGTCTTTAACAATAATTCTATTTGAATCAGAAAAAGCATACTGAGCTTCTTCAAAAGAAATGCAGTGTTTCTTTTGATTCAACTTGTTTTTAACCGCATCCCATTCAAAAGAGGAGGGTTTCATTAAAATCACACCTCGTTTTCGATTTAAATATACATACATAAATATGGCTTATCAACCATATTTATTTAGCAGGTAAACGATTTTGCATATGCCCCAATTGAAGGTAAAGCATGTGGCTTTCGTAATCCTTAAGCTAAGGATTCATGTGTTTGGAGCGGCGTGGTGCTTAGCCCGCGGCAACGGACAACATTGAAAAACAAATGCCTATAATTAGTTGTTAATTTGTTCTGTTCACAAAATTCAAAGAGCACTAAATAATTTTAACGCAACTTTATAACCACACAAATATTGCTACGTTTAAAGCTGACGCATTAAGTTGCTGAATATGTAGCGTTTTTATTTAAAACGTTGCTCCTAAAATTTCTTTTATTTCATCAAAAGTATAAGCAAGAACATCTACTTTAACATCACGACTACTATCATAATCAATTAATAAATCACCAGCCGCAATTATAAATACTTTCACTTGGCTAAATTTTTTACCATCAACTTTGCGTGTATAATTTATTTTAAGCTTCGCCAACATCGTTCTTTGCCCTTTTTTATTATCATCTAAGTAAAATTCGTTCATATCTTTTTTAACATTACTATAATTCATTGAGAAGTCTAATGTGTCATCTTCAAGAATTGAAGGAAAATATGAGTTTGGTTTTACAGAAAAGATTCCAAATCTATATAAGTTAACGGGTGTCCCTTTTTTACCTAATGCAACAAAATAATCTTCATATATTTCAATATCTTTTACTTCTGCAAGACTATTATTAAAAAGTTTTAGTTTAAAAACACCTTCGTTGCCCTTAATGTCACTTTTAGGCAATATTTTTAGTATAGGCTCTTCTTGAAGCAGAATTAGGTTCTTTTGCTCTGCTCTTAAATAAGTAATCTGAGAATTCAAATTTTCAATTAAAGAATTCTTTTTGGTAATTGCTATTTCGAGAGATTTAGTGCCTTCATCTGATTTTAAGGAACTACCCCAATAGGTAAGTACTGTGCCCATGGTTATAAATACTATTCCCAAAATGTATATAAAATTTGCACTCATAATTTAGCTACCTAACTTATATTGCACCGCTTTGTTGGTTAAGGAACAAATATATGCACGGTGCTGCATATATTTGTTCCAATTATTCAAATTACCAAGTTTTTAAAATTAGGAATTGCATATAAACATCCTCGCCGTATAGTGCATTTATTTTTAGCTAGTTTTTTATTCGTAAGAAAATCTATTTGGCGCAGCTTCTAAATTCATAACTTATATTTCAAAACTCAGAACTAACCCGGTTCCCCCGTAGATGAATTGAATGGAACCTATTTAAGCTAAACTCAACTTAATTAGAGAGAGGAAGATTGTCAAGAAGTTAGTTTTAAGTGAACAACCGCTTTCGAGTTCAAAGAGAGATTCTCCGCCCGCTGTTCAGCGGACTCAAAAAGACGTAATTATTATTTAAGCAGAATCAATTTTTTAGAAGCCGTGTACAGCTGACTTTGCAAACGGTATATGTAAACTCCGCTTGCTAATTCATCCGCAGAAACGCTTAGTGTGTGGCTGCCGGCAGAGAAAAATCCTTCTGTAAGTGTTTTTACTTCGTTGCCAAGCAAATCATAAAGTTTAATTGTTAACTGCTGTTCAAACGGAAGAGAAAACCTAATGGTAGTTGTTGGGTTAAACGGATTTGGATAATTCTGGCTCAACTGAAAACTGCTTGGCAGAGGAGATTCCTCTTGCTCTAAGCCGGTTGCAACTCCGAGATAATGAGCAAGACCATTCAATAATGCGTTAGCGGTTTTTTCAATTACAATATCATTTTTAGAGGGCACCGGAATTTCCTCAACTGTTAGCGCCATGACTGCTTCGTGGTAATTTACCCAAAACCAACTTTCCGGATAGAGCAGTGGAGTTCCATCTGTCCAGCTGACAAACTGATTCCAATCGGCAATTCCTTCCGGCCAATTAGACCGTACAAGTGAAATGAAATTTTTCTCATCGACTGTGTAAGCGGCAGATGTTCCCTTTTCGTGATGATAAACAAAATATCCCTTGGAAGAATTATCTCCGTGCATGTTAAGGGCAACTCTTATCGGAACAGAGCTGTTCATAAATTCAAAATATTTCTTTTTCAATGCGGCTACTTCCGGTTGGGGATTTAACATGAACCAATTTCTTTCGAGATCAACACCATTTGAATTTTCTCTCGGTAAGGTCAATTCAACTCCATCAGGATTGTACATTGGCACAATATTAAAAATTACATGGCTCCTTAATGCAGACGCAATAGCAGAGTTGCCAATTAATTTTTCAACAATCTTCTGGGTTAACCATTGGGATTGCCGTTCGCTAGGGTGAGTTCTTGCATGAAGTGTTGTTCTGTAGATTTTCCCGGATTGGGGCGATGTGTCTTTTATGGTTATCATCCATATTGCTCTTCCTCTAACACTCGATCCTATTGAATCAATTTTCACAAAAGGACTTTTCGTTATGCTCTTAAGAAAAACAAGTGTGCTGTCGTAATTGTATCCCCAGTTAAGAAAGCTTGAATAATCACCGCCGGATTTACCAACAAATTGTTGTGGGTAAATGTTTGTTGTATGGATGATTAATAGCAGCAATAGAATTGATGATAAGACAGTATTATGTTCTCTGCGTTGCATTAAACCCACTAGTTTTTGATGGAATTGGCAAATCAAAACTAAGCGCATTTTTTTTAACCAACTTAACTTAATTCTGGCGATAAAGATAGTCAAGAAGGGACCGAGTAACCGAATTCAACGTACCGGCACTTCATATTAATAAATCATTATTTCTTTTTGCGGGACTATTAAAACAATTGCAGTAGAAGTAAGTTTGTGTATTGTTTTGTAGCCGTATTACTAAAAGGGCGTGTTAATTGAGCGAAGAAAAAAAACAAGCATGGGTTGTCTCGGCGGATATGGGTTACGGCCATCATAGGGCTGTCTATCCGTTAAAACATATTGCGTATGATGATATTTTGAATGTCGGGTCAAACTCATGCGCTAGTAAGAGTGAAGAAAAATTATGGAAGCGCTTTCTTAACGCGTATGAGTTTATGTCGAGAGCTAAGAGCTTACCACTTGTCGGCAATCCAATCTTCGGCGTTTTAGATACAATGCTGCGGATTCCTACTTTTTATCCTCTGAGAGATTTGTCTAATAAAACAATTCAAGTGGATTTTCTAGAACAAAATATTGGCAAAGGCCTCTGTTCCGGAATGCTGGAGCGAATAAAGGAGAAAGACCTTCCGCTTGTTACTTCTTTTTATGCGCCGGCAATTGCTGCAAATATGCATAGTGTTGGGGAAGTTTACTGCATCATTTGCGATGCTGATATTAACAGAGTTTGGGTTGCAAAAGAACCGTGGGAAAGCAGAATTGTATACTTCGCTCCATGCGGAAAAGCTGCCCAAAGGCTAAAAGCTTACGGCGTTCCAAGCGAAAAAGTAATTACAACGGGCTTTCCGCTGCCGATTGAACTGTTGGGCAATAAAGATTTGGATGTTCTAAAACGTAACTTAGCATTACGACTAATACGGCTGGATCCAAAAGAAATATTTTGGGCAAGGCACGGTGTCAACGTAAAACACTTTTTAGGCGAAGAGAATTGTAAATTAGAGACGACCGATAAAATCACCATTACTTATTGTGTTGGGGGCGCCGGAGCGCAAAAAGAAATAGGTGCGGCTATTGCAAAGAGTCTTAAGAACTTAATTCTTGAAAATAAAATTAAACTGTATTTGGTTGCCGGAATACGTAATAATGTGAAAGCATATTTTGATGAAATAATTAAAAATATAACGAATGATAAAAATCAGATTGAAGTAATTTACGAGCCGACAATAGCGGAATATTTTAACCGTTACACAAGCGTTCTTCATGAGACAGATATCCTCTGGACGAAACCAAGTGAGCTTTCATTTTACTCTGCATTGGGATTGCCGATAATAATGGCGCCGGCAATTGGCTCTCAAGAAAAGTTTAATAGAAAATGGTTAATGGAAATACGTGCCGGAATAAAACAAATTAAACCGGAGTATGCGCATCAGTGGTTAATTGCTTTGCTTAATAACGGATCGCTTGCAGAGGCTGCATGGTCTGGATTTTTGCGAGCAAGAAAATTGGGAACGTACAACATCATGGAAATATTAGAGACCGGACGGCTAAAAGAAAATAACTCGCCGGTAATGAGATAAGGTTCATGAAAAAGAAAATCATGTTTGTCTATTTGAAAACCGGCGGAGGACATGCTGCTCCCGCAAATGCAATTTCGAATTATTTATTAGAGAATAATTCCGACAAAATTGAAACTGTTTTAGTAGATGGACTTGCCGGAAGTTCATGGTTTGCAAAATTGATTCTGGAAAAGGGCTACCGTTTTTTACAGAACAAAGCCGAGTGGCTTTACGAAGTAATTTATTTTTTTCACAAGTTTAGATTCATTGCAAAGATCAGCGGCTTTCTCGTTACGCAGAACACTAAATCTTACATAAGAAAACGGATCCTTGAAGAACGACCGGAATTAATTGTGTTACTTCACTTTTTTATGATTGAGCCGGTTTACAAAGTTTTGGAAAAACGTAATCTCAACACAAAGGTAATTACTATAGTAACAGATCCATATACAGCTCATCCTCTCTGGTTTATAAGAAAGAATTTGAACTACATTCTGTTCAGCGAAAAGCTGAAAAGAAAATGCATTGCCGACGGAATTGCCGAAAGTAATATCAAAGTTTTTCCATTTGTGATTAATTCGAAATTTTCCTCCGTGAAGGAAAATGTTAATACTAAAGCACTCAGAACGAAGCATGGTTTTGGCGACGGGAAAATTGTTTTGCTTTTGGGAGGAGCTGATGGAATAAGGAATGCTAAGAAAATTGTAAGCGCCATTGTTGAGAAATCGAGCAATTATGAGATTGCGGTTGTTTGCGGTAAGAACACAAGTTTATTCGCTAAGATGACGCTATTAAAAAGTGAGCGGAAACTTGATTCACTAAAAGTTTTCGGATTCGTCGATTTTGTTTACGAGCTAATAAATGTTTCGGATGTTGTCATAACCAAGTGCGGCGCTTCAACAATTTCGGAAATATTGCTCTCGGGTAAAATTCCATTCATCAACAGATATTTATGGGAACAAGAAAAAGGTAACGTAGAGTTTGTTGTAGAAAATGAATTTGGGATTTATGAAAAGGATATAGATAAGCTTGCTGCTAACGTTGATGAACTGTTTCGCGATGAGAAAAAAGCAACAAAATATTTAAGCAATATTAAGTCTGCTGGTCTGCGAAACGGATTAGAAGAAGTAGCCGGGTATATAAAAAGGCTGCTTGAACTTTAGTTTAAGGATGTGCTTTCGGGCTGTTCGATAGGAACTATGTAGTCATAATTCTTATAGGAAATTTTAAGTATCGTATGCAACTCATCTCTAATAGTAAGAAATGATTCTCCAATAGTTTCGATTATACCAATAAAACACTGATTGGTGTTTTCTTCCGGTAAGGGGAAAATGTACTTAACTTTAATTCCAACTGACAATTCCATTAAAACACCTATTTGTTACACTTAAAGAAGAATAATAAAAGTCGCTGTAAAGAATGCTTATTTACGCGTTGAGAGTTTTAGCGAGGGAACTTGCGTCTAAATATACGCTTTGTAATTGGATTTTACCGAAAGAATCCGCAACCAGCTTACTAATATTTAGTGATAAAGCTTATATGTCTTTCTTTCCAAGTCGGCTAATGCAAGTTTGTAATCAATAATTGCACTCAAGTTGTTCATCTTGGAATCGGTAAGCTTCAATTGCATTTGTGATAAGTTGAAACTAGTAATATGTCCGGATTTAAATCGCTCAAGACTTATTGAATAACTCTTCTCGGCAATCTCAACACCTTTTTTCAAAATTTCTACTCTTGCCTTGGAAGAATTAAGCCGGTTAATTGCAGAAGTAACTTCCTTCTCTATTTGCTTCTTCAAATTCTGCTGGAACAACTCAGTCATTTTGTAATCAGCGTAAGCTGCTTCAACGGCATAACTGTTTTTTCCCCAATCTAAAATCGGAACATAAACCGTCATTGTTACGCTTCGCGAATCGGCAAAATTGTTAAATATGCTGTCGAATTTATTGTCGTTTTTATTGATTCCATAATTTGCGTTTAACTCTGCTTTTATTGTTCTGCGGGAATCGACCTCATCAATATTTAATTTGCCTAGCTCAAGATCAGCTTCGGAATTAAGAACTTCCGGACGATTGTTTAGAGCTGATTTAACAGCATCGTCAATGTTTAATTCTAACGGAGAATATTCCAATTGGGCTAAAATATCAACGTCCTCGTTAATGTTAAGTCCAATCAATAGTTT
>JBAYTN010000004.1:0-129876 GCA_041675645.1 Melioribacteraceae bacterium | reverse complement strand
TTGTAGGCAGATAGTAGTGTGTTTTATTAGCTCAGCTTTTCAAAGAACAATTTTTCTGAACAACTCTTGAGTTGTTCACTTATATTTTTTTGTCTATTGACTTAATCCTTTTTTAAGCGGTTATGTTACCTTTTAATGATTATTGATTATTCTATTTTTATATCATCAAACCAAACTTTTCCACCATTATCTATGGGTGCGGCTATACCAGCTCTGATACGAA
The DNA here is from genome assembly GCA_041675645.1 of Melioribacteraceae bacterium. GTDB lineage: Bacteria > Bacteroidota > Ignavibacteria > Ignavibacteriales > Melioribacteraceae > Stygiobacter. Next base: position 129,653 of record JBAYTN010000004.1, on the reverse strand, counting down.
CTTCTTTTGTCCCTTCTGGAACAGTAAAATCATATCTTACTAAAGTCCAGTCTGTTGTTCTTTTAACTGGTTGCATTGATTGGTTTGTATTCATACCTAACCATTTTTGATTCTCACCCCAGAATTGAACTACTATCCAAGCTGATTCTTTTAGATCCTTTGTTTTTATCCAGCCACTTAGTTCATACTTATGAGCAATTTTGAATTCTTCAAAAGCACGTGTCCAATTGTATGCAATTTTATCTTCTGGATGCTTCGCATTGATCTCAATTGACACAGAATAAGAGCCATTATGATGTTCAGTTGAATCCCTTGCAAATACAACAAAATCTTTTGTCTGCGGTACCCGTGTAGCAAACCAACTTACAGGATCATTATTGAATACTGATTTTGTTTCAAAACCCCCGTTGAACTTATCTTGACCACTTGTAAATTGGCAACTAGCTATCATAACTATAGTTAGCATAAATGATTGCTTCAACAATTTAGACAAACCATTTTTAGACATTTTCTCCTCCACTTTTATAGTAACATAACTTATACTTATACTGCACCGCTTTGTTAGTTAAGGAACATATATATGTCCCGCCAAAGCGGGATGCCGCATATATGTATTCCATTTATTCTGAATACACACCAAAATCATAGTATTTTAAGATAGGCTCTGCATATCTATCATTCGGCGCAAAGTTTCTATTTATTCTTTACTAAAATCTATTTGGTATTGTTTCTAATTTTGCTTGTCTTAAGAACTGATGAACAAAAACTTTATCTATTTATTTCACTCTTCGTTCTACACTCTACGTTCTTCGTTCATTGTCGGTTCCCCCGGTAATTGTTTTAGAATTGGGACTCCGTTGTCTTTTGCACTTACTTATTCAAGTTTGCATAATCAAGGATATTCAACAGTATAGACGGATGCTATCCGTCTGCTTTACGTAAAGACGCCCGATCGGGCGTCTCTACAAAGCAATTACTAATTAGGCGCAACCGGTTCTGCCGGCTTTTCCTCTTCTTTTCTACCCATTCCCAAATCCTTTATTCCTCTGGCGGAAAAATATTGATTGTAAAAGAGAGTATTGCTTTTCCGTATCAGTTCAATTAAGGTATCCATCTGCTCGGCAAGTTAAAAAATGAAACGAGATTTGATCCGCGAAAATCAGCACAATCCGCGTCATCAGTGTTCTATTAAAACATAACCTTACAGCAATTCGGTCGCTATCCGACTGCTTTACGTAAAGACGCCGACTTGTCCAGTGTTTTATACGGAATCGAGAATTTCTACAAACAAAAAATGTAAAGACGCCTCGACTTGTCCCGTGTTCTATACGGGATCGGGCGTCTCTACAAAAAATTACTAACTAGGCGTAACCGGTTCAGCCGGTTTTTCCTCCTCTTTTCTCCCCATTCCCAGATCCTTTATTCCTCTGGCGGAGAAATACTGATTATAAAAGAGAGTATTGTTTTTCCTAACCAGTTCAATCAAGGTATCCATCTGCTCGGCAAGAATTGCGTCGGCGGCATCAAACTGATCGGTAAGCACTTTCCTAAGGGCGCTTCTGTTGGCAAAGCCGGTATCTTTTCCATCCAGCGCTGCGGCAAAAGCATCAATCTTCTCTTGCAGATCGGCAAGCAGAGCTTCTGTAATTTTGTAGGTTGCCAGATCGGCTAAATGCTTAACCGCTTCAGCCTTAATCAGTTCTGCCTTCTTCAAAAACTCCGGGTCACGCATACGCTTAAGCGCGGCTTCGGTTTGTACAGTCAGCGCTTTCAACTCCTCATTTTTGTTCTTAACCGCATAAGCATATAAAGCGGCTTTTACCGGCATCACCTCATCAATCAGTTCATCTTCAAGCAAGTTCTTTGCTACGGTTTTCCCGTCAATGCTTGTAATGAACTTCTTGTCGGTTGCGTCAATTTCAGTAAGGGCATTCTTAAAGAGGGCTAATGTTTCTCCCAGAGCGGGGTATTCGGCAGTAACGGAACTGTTCTGTTCAAAGACTGCCGATACAGCTTTGAACATGTTGAATTTGTTCGTTTCATGACGATTCATTTTGAATCCTCCTCATTTTTTGTGTTTGTTTTTAGTTTATTTTCCCCAAAACCCCCATTTTAAGGTATAAACACAATAATTCCCCTAAAATTTGGTTTTGCGGTTACTAAATTTCGTTTTGCGTCATTTTATTCCATTTTGTGAGAAAATATTCCGCTTTGCAGAACCTATAACGGGTTTTGCAAACGCTCAATTCGTTTTGCAAAGCATTATTCTCTTTTGCGGGAAAATATTTCGCTTTGCATCACTTCAAATTTGTTTTGCATGGCTTCATTCCGTTTTGCAGAGTTTCATTTTCCATTGCACAAACTGAAACGGTCATTGCAGAACTTTATTTAATATAACGCCAATACATTAACTGTTCCGCAAGCATAACGGTTCTTTCAGCTTATCAGATATTGTTCCGGCTTTGTATTTTATATTACACTAGAGTAATTCATTTAGATTTGTTTTCAATATGCTCCCCCGTTGTAGAATATAGAGCACAGCAAAATATATCTTAAAACTCAATCCGGCTTCCTCATTTCATCAGTTCAGAAGCCGGATCGTAAAACAATTTCCCTATCTAACAGTTAGCAATATTCTGTAACTTATTTTATTATCTTCCCTTGTGTTATTTGCGCTAATCATTTCGATTAATACCTTAACGCCATTCTTATTGCCCGTCTCCGTAAAAATCTTGCCGGTCACCTTTTCATTTATATCTTTCCCTATCGCTTTGATATCCGTACTTTTCCAGTCACCTATGCAGTTGTCTATTCTGTTTAGTACATCTAAGAAGCTTCTTTTTGCGCTATTTTCCTCTGCTCCCTCATAAATTGTAATAACAAGCGAGCCCTCTTCCTCATTCACATCGGCTCTTCCACTCTTCCCAATTATTTCCATTCCGCTTTTATTTAATTGATCAGCCGGAAACATCATGAAGTGAGCCCCCGCGTGAGCAATCAGAAAGTTAAGCGAAGAACAGAAGTCCATATTTTGACTAATGTTAAGTGAGTTGGAAGCAGCAAACGCATACCGTAATGCGAACTGTCCGGTATCATTCTTACTCCCTATAACATAAAGAATCCAGTCCCCGCTCACCGGTATTTCGGTCAGAATAGATGCCATTCCTTGGCTTGCTTCCGCAGACTGCTTGTAAACTTTCCCTTTCGGGTCAACAAGTATTAGTCTTGCGCTAAAATCGGAAGAGAAGACGGCAAAATTTGCTTTCTCCCCTTCATATAAAGGAAGCTCGAATCCATGGTATCTCCCAAAATCCTTTTTATACTTATCACTGCTTTTGAGACTTCCCCTAACTTCATTATATTCAACGTTATAGGGATTCTGACCAAAAGCCAAAGCTGATGATAAAAGAACCAGAATTAATACGATTCCGCTTAGTTTATTCTTCATTAATGCCCCGCCTTTGCGGCTGTTTTAATTTCATTTGCTGTTGCTCTGGGCTCTTTTACAAACATCCAGAAGAATACCGAGAAGCAGATGAATATTCCGCATAGGATGTATAAAAGTTGGAAATTCTGCGTTTCGGAGATAATATTAGCAACTCCTTGGCTCATCATCTGCGGAAGCACGACTGCAAGATTAAATATTCCCATGAATAAACCCATTTTTGCTTGGTTTATTCTCTCTGTCATTATAGAGAATACAATTGATATTACTGCCGACCAGCCAATGCCGGTTAAGAACATTCCTAAGTAAAAGTTAAATTCATGTCTTCCTAAAAACGCAATGTAGAAGTAGCCGATTGCGCTGAATGCGAGAGCTGTTGTATATGTTTTAACTCTTCCAATTCTCTTTGCAATGATTGATAAAACGAACGGAAAGAGTGCTCCAACCGCGTTTAAGATCAAAAATCCAAGGGAAACTATATTCCCCGTTGTAGCATCGGGACTCTGTGTAGTGCTCGTTAAATACTCTGCAAACTTGTTCGCGAAGACATTTGTAAGATCAAGATTTGGAACAATCTGTTTATCTATAAAGAAGCCGGACATAACAAACATGCTCTGGAATGCTATCCATGTGAATGTATGAGCGAGCATTATCTTCTGGAATTCGTTGGTGTCCGATTCCCCTTTCCTTCCTTCCATTATGATCCATATTCCAATTATTATGGTATAGGCTAAGCTTAATATTAATAATGGGTTATGAATAACACGTAATTCATTCTGATAGAAGTGAAAGATCAAACTGAATATGCCGAACACCAGAAATCCGTATAATGGGAATATTGATTTGAATATATCAAGAACTGAATGGGATTTTCCGGATTCCCCGCTCTCTATCTTCAAATCCTTCGGTTCTTCTATGAAAAGTATTGGGAGCAGTGAGCAAACAAGTACTATTATTGCCGCTAAAAGCAATAATGTTTCATTTCCATAAACCATGGAAAGGAAATATGCCAGTACACCAAATGTACCCGATATAACTTGCATCCATACGTAACCGGTTGTTCTCTTCTTCCCCTCCGGTGTCAGATCAGCAATAATTGATCTTGCCGGGTTAAATGTCACGTTCACGGATAAATCCAGCAGTAAAGCTATTACCGATGCAATTAAAATTATACTCGTGATCCCGGTAGCCTCGGAAATTACACCTATTTGAGGAAGTGCCAGAAACATCAGCGCTCCCACAATTCCTCCAATCATAATGAAAGGTCTTCTTCTTCCTCCCAGAAACCAAACGTTGTCGCTTATCATTCCAACAATAACTTGTCCAAAGATTCCGGCTAACGGACCGGCTAACCAAACAAAAGATACTTCATGGATGTTCAACCCATATTTTTTGCTTAGTATCCAGCTTAATGCAGCAATTTGTGTTGATAATGCGAAACCGACCGCGGTTGCCGGCAAAGCTAAAATCGCATAAAATGAATTAGATAGCTTTTTCTGAATCTCGAGCATGGTGCCTCCATTTAATTCGAGTAGTGTATAAAGGTTAAAACTGTAATTCTATTCTTTAGCTCTAATCCCTCTTTCTAAATCTAATTTCTCTTCATTTTTTAGATTGTATACTTCTTCAGCAGCACTTCGCACCCGAAGGAAATAAACTCCCTTATCAATGGTAAATTTGGCAGTTTAAAAGTCGGCAACCCGAAGCGGTACGCGTATATAGGTCTGAATAGGAATAGTTCCTTCTTTACGGGCTTAAAGTGTCTGTAAGTATATAAATACTCAAACTGGTCTATTACCATACCCGTGGAAAAGTGGAGTTTAATTTCATCCACATAATCACTCTTTTCCCCCAGCTTCTTGGCTACGGGTCTAAGCAAGCTTTCCGGCAGTACGTGAAGATAAGGGACCATCTTTAGAAAGCTCTTTGCAATCTGCTGATGCCCGGCAAATGGGGACCTTTTTGGAGGAAAGCTGACAAATAAGAATCCATTATCATTGGTAAGCAGATCAAGATTCTGGAACGCGGCATATTTATCGGGCACATGTTCAATCACTTCTCTCATTATTACAAGGTCATATTTCTTGTTCAGCTTTGTAGGCAGATCCGGGTCCATAATATCCCCGACCTTTACATTTAGCTTTGAATTCTTTTGTATTGCGATATTCGCTCTTTCTTCACTCAGTTCAATTCCGGCAACTTCCATTCCCATCTCTTGAAGTACTTCCAGCAAGCCTCCCTCGGCGCATCCTACCTCCAATACACTCAGTTTATGGAATTCGGGTATGTTTTTCCGGAAATATGGGATTAAATATTTTTTTGTGTATTCGGCTTGTTCGTAAAAGTGTTTTTCGGCCATCTTCTTCTTTTCATTAATAATGGCAAAATTACATAATCTCCTTGAATGAGAGAAATCGAGTTTTGAATAATTATGCATAAAAAGATATCCCTTATTTTGCACAATTAATGATATTCCCTTGCATAACTTTAACTAAAAGAATAAATTTTGCCATCATTTTTGAGAATATGGCAGAAACTTCGACCGAAAAAAATATACTTACTAACCGTAAGGCCCAGCATGACTATTTTATTCATTATACATATGAAGCTGGTATAGTATTAGTCGGTACCGAAGTTAAGTCGCTTAGGCAAGGAAAGGCCGCTGTAGTTGATAGTTATGCCATAATTCAGAAAGGCGAAGTCTGGTTGTTGAATTTCAACATTAATGTTTACGATCAAGGCAGCTACAATAACCACGATCCTCTGAGAAACCGGAAACTGCTTCTAAATAAAAGTGAAATAAAAAAATTATCCCGTGCTACACAAGAAAAAGGATACACATTGATTCCTCTTAGATTATATTTCAAAGATGGTATTGTGAAGGTAGAACTTGGTGTTGCATCGGGTAAAAAGAAATATGATAAACGCGAAGATATAGCTAAACGCGATTTACAAAGAGAAACACAAAGAAAATTTAAGTAGCGGAGTTACTATTGGATAAAAAAATCCTCTTCCCCCCTATTAACGAACAAATGGATTTGATTAAAAGGGGTTCAGTTGAAATAATTCCGGAAGAAGAGTTAGTTCAAAAACTGCAAAAATCTTACAAAGAAAATTCACCTCTCAACATAAAACTCGGCTGCGATCCAACACGTCCCGATCTTCATCTTGGTCATTCCGTAGTTCTTAGAAAATTAGCACAGTTTCAAGAGCTTGGTCATCAAGCTATATTAATTATCGGCGATTTCACCGGAATGATAGGCGATCCTTCGGGAAGAAACAGCTCCCGTCCTCCCCTTTCTTTCGAGGAAGCGCGCGCTAACGGTCAAAGTTATTTTGAGCAGGCTTCTAAAATTTTACATCCGGAGAACACGAACATCGTTCATAACTCCGAGTGGCTCGGTAAAATGTCCTTTGAAGATGTAATTAAGCTCGCTTCAAAGTATACGGTTGCCCGTATGCTGGAAAGAGACGATTTCACCAAACGCTACAAAGGCGGAATACCTATCAGCATGCACGAAATTCTCTACCCTTTAGCTCAAGCTATGGATTCTGTTGCAATTAAAAGTGATGTTGAGTTGGGCGGAACAGATCAGAAATTTAACTTACTCGTCGGCAGAGATATACAAAGAGAATTCGGCATTACGCCTCAAGTTATTTTAACAATGCCTCTTCTTGTCGGCACCGACGGCGTTGAAAAGATGAGCAAGTCCTACGATAATTATATTGGAATAAGTGATTCGCCGAAAGATATTTACGGAAAAACTCTCTCAATTCCGGATAATATGATTTACACCTATTTTGAATTGGCTACAAACATTACTAACGAAGAATTATTAAGTGTAAAAGCCGATCTCTCTAATACAGAGATTAATCCAAGAAATATTAAAAGATCGCTGGCAAGAAAACTTGTTGAGATGTACCACTCCCTTCAAGCCTCCGTTGATGCAGAAACAGAGTTTGATAATATCTTTGTTAAAAAAGGATTACCGGATGAAATTCCGGAGTTGGTTCTTGAGAAAGAACTGATTGAGATTGACATACTTGATCTTATTGTAAAAGTAAATTTCGCTCCTTCTAAGGGAGAAGCCCGCCGTTTGGTTACGCAAGGCGGTGTTACAATAGACGGAAATAAAATTTCCGATCCTAAAGAAATTATTAAGCTCGAAAATGATATGGTTTTAAAGGTTGGTAAAAGAAATTTTATAAAATTAATTAGGCAATAAAAGGAGGACAAAAAATGTACGTCCCAACAAGACTATTCTTCACCAAAGGAGTAGGCAAACACAAAGAATATCTCGCTTCATTCGAATTAGCTCTTCGCAGTGCCGGTATTGAGATATGCAACCTTGTTTCCGTAAGCTCCATTTACCCGGTTGGCTGTAAAATTCTTACACGTGCTCAAGGCACAAAACTTTTACGCCCCGGACAAATTACTCACTGCGTTATAGCTAGAAACGCTACAAACGAACCTAACAGATTAATAGCTTCTTCTATTGGTGTTGCTATTCCGGCTGATAAACATATGTATGGTTATTTATCGGAACATCACCCTTACGGCGAAACTGAAAAAGTTGCCGGCGATTATGCAGAAGATTTGGCTGCTACAATGTTGGCTACAACATTGGGTGTTGAATTCGAAGCAGATAAAGCTTGGAATGAAAAAGAGCAAGTGTTTAAGATGAGCGGTAAGATTGTTCGTTCATTTAACGTTACTCAATCAGCTCAAGGCGATAAGAATGGTCTATGGACTACAGTAATTTCTTGCTGCGTTCTTCTCCCTTAATAAAACTGATTTCTTTTTTGAAAAGCGGCTTTAACGGCCGCTTTTTTTATTTCTGCTTATCACTCCAACAGCGTGTACAATACCGGCTGTAGCTAAACCAACTATCATCGGTTCTATTTCGTACAGCCAAGAATCTGCAAAAGAATCTTTTATAAAATACCACCCAATACTTGAGACTACCGAAATCCATATTTCATGAATTGCCGTCTGCTTGGAAACTTTCAGTTTATCATAGTATCCGCCGAATATCAAAAATATTATTGGAGGAATACATACACTTCCTATTAAATACCAGATGGTTACTACCGACTGAACATAAAAGGCCATCAGCACAGAAACTATTGATGCTAAAAGCAATCCGGCTCTTGTGTAAAGTGTAATCTTGTTTTCGTCTCTCTTTGTTGAAAGTTTATATACAAAATCTCTTCCGAAAGTTGATGCGCTTAAAAAAAGGAAACTGTTCAGCGTGGATAGTATCGTGGCGAACATCGCCGCATAGAATAGTCCTTTAATCCCGCTGTTGAATGTTTTCTCTGCAAAAAGCGGAAATGACAGAAGCGGCTGGGCTAAATCCGGCTGGGTTGCTCTTGCGTATAATCCGGTTGCAGTAGTTAAGAAATCGAACAGCGCCCAGAGTAATACGGAAATTATTATTCCCCATTTTGCGGTGTTTCCATCCTTTGCCGCGTAGCATCTCTGATGAAATCCGGGATCTGCAAATGTCCAGAGCGCAATTAAGAACCATACAATCAAATAAACAATGGATACATTTCCGCTGAACTGAAGATGCGATGCCGGTAAGTTTTTAACTAGGAATTCTCCACCTCCGTAGTTTTGATAAGAAACTACTACCGCAATTATAAATCCGCCGAACATTATAAAGAATTGAAACACATCCGTATAAACATCGGATTTATATCCCCCTTTAATCAAATATATTCCGGAGAGGCACAACCCGATCAGTAATCCGTAAAATAAATTAATATCGAATATCATGCTGATCAGATTTCCGACCATCAATAAGTATGGGGCCGGAGAAACTAATACGAATACCAGCACAGATGAAACAATACCGACTTCCTTTCCATAAGTCTGTTCCAGTTTATCCGGTATAGAAAACAAGGAAGAACTTCTCACCTTTTTCGCAAAGAAGAATGCAAATACAACTGCGAAGATATAGTATGGAAGTCCTTGCGTAACCCAGCTGAGAATACCGTATCTGTATGTAAACTCTCCTATTCCTAATATCCCTCCATACCATGTAGAAACATTTGTGAAAATAAAAAGAAGTAGCCCCATCTTTCTGCCGGAAAGAAGAAACTCATTACTGTCTTTTTCATTTTCATTTTTGGAAAGAAACCCGATTGCAAGAAGAATTGCAAAGAAGATGAAAATAATTGACAAATCCAGCGTACTAAAAGAGATCATTATTCTTCATCACGTTAAAATCTCTAATCAGAAACATTTTACCTTTTGTGATATTCAGTTCAACAATGTTTCCATTGGCAACATTGCTTGTGCTTTCCTTTTTTCCAAAAGGCAACGCCATATTTTTTAATCTGTATTTTAATCCGCGAGAACTAATTTTTGTTTTCTCATCAATCCCGTAGAGCGAAATTGTTTCATTCTTTTTGGTAGCAAATGTTATGCTGCCGGAAATCGCTTCGAGAAGTGAATCATCATGCAGAATTTTGATTTTGATTGCATCGTAAAACTTTAGAACAATACCAAGATTGCAGAAGGAATGATCCAGCCGACTTCCGGTAGCACCAAGAAGTATTGCTTCGGTATAACCATTTTTGATTGCGAACTTCAGACATTTCTCTACATCAGTATCATTCTGCCTTTTCATCTTAATGATTCTGCACTTCTCTTGATAATGAAGAAGTGTATTACTGCTTATAGAATCTAAATCCCCGATTATGTAATCGGGGATCAGTTTCAATTTCTTTGCTGTGTCTGCGCCTCCGTCAGCACAAATTAATGTAGAATATCCTTTCTTCCGGAAGAAAGTTATTTCAGATTTTTTCGGTGCATCTCCGTTAGCTAAAATTATGCACTTTTTCATAGACTCAATTTTATTCCGCATAGAAAATTCCTCTCTGCTGCCGGGAAAAACTCATTACCAATTCCGTAAGACGCATACAAGCTATCAAACAGATTATTAATCTGGAAGAATAATTTTACATTTTCAAAATATGGGGCCGCGCCGAAATCAATAGAACCGAACGCGTTGAAAACAAAATATGGGTTAACAATATTATCGGAATAACCGGTAAGCAACGGATATTGGTTTAACAAAGTTTGCAGTTCTTCACCATAATTATCGGTATAGAATTTTCCTATATATCTGGCAGATGCGCCAAGCAGTATGTTATCATTTTTGTACTGCAGAATGCCGCTGAATGATGAACTTGGAAATCCGCCAATCGTATTCTCCGAAAGATCAATCTGCTTCTGGGTTTTTACACCATTCACTTTAACACTTGTATATGTAAATCCTTCGCTGATATAATTTTTGCTTACGGCACCGTTCAGAATCAGTTCCAGATTGTCCGCCAGATTCGCGTTTAACGAAATCTCAAGCCCATAGTGAACCGTTTGGTCCATATTACCGGTAATCGGCTGTCCGAAGCGGTCAAGTTGACCTTTCTTAACAATCTCATCATTGAATAGCATGTAATAGGCATTCGCTTGCAAAGAATAGCTTCCGGCGTTGTAGTAAGAGCCTATTTCTATATTGTTCATTGTCTCCGGCTTAACAAGTGGACTGTTAAAATCATAACTGCCGCTTGCTGTTCTCTCAAACTGAGGGACTTCTCCTCCGCTGGATTCTGCCGCATCGTAGTAATTCTTTAATCTCGGCTCTCTGGCAACTCTTGCAAATGAAAAATAGACATTCCCTTTTGCATCATATTTATAGTTGATGCCAATTCTGGGATTGAAATAGAGTCCGCTGACTTCCAAATTTGTGTTTAAGTATTTCTCATTATTCAATTTGTATTTATGATAAGCAAGTTGAGCTTCCACGAGAATATTTATTTTTTCGCTTAAAGAATAATTTTCGTTGGCGAAGAAACTGATAATGTCTTTGCCACCTTCATATTGGTAATACCTAAAATCGCTCGGGAATCCTTCCGGTAAGTTCTCTGCAAATTTTATACTTCCCCAATGAATTGAATTATGAAAACGCACTTCTCCGCCGAGAATTAATTCTCCGGAATTATGCTTGATGCTTACCTTCGGAATCCAGCCCCATTGTTTGTTGTTTACCATCGCACGGATTAAAGCGTTGCCGGGATTCGCTTTGGCATTAAATCCAAATTCTTTTGTCATTCTGAAATAGCTGGTGTCCGCCCAAGAAGCATCATAATCAAAAAAGCCATTGCCTATCACTAAAAACAACGCGGAGTTAAAAGTAACATCTTCGTTTAATTTATACTCATTCAGTAATTCAAAGTGAGGCTGAGAAAAGTTCTCAATCTCATCAGCACGGCGCTGAGTTGCGTAACTGATTTTGCCATCATCTGCTTCCCAATAAGAATAATTCGCTTTCCTAAGCTTTAAATCATCAACCGCAAATTTTGGCAGTCCGGTATAAGCTAAACCGTCTTCAACCAATCCACCGTAAACATTAATTTGAGAAGTAAGTCTGTCGTCAAATCTGACTGCGCTTATATGATATGATTTCAAATTTGACCAGCTATAATCTCTGTATCCGCTGCTCTTTGTTTGAGAAATTTTAGCTGAGAACGAATATTTATTTTGGATTAATCCGCTTGAAACAAAGAGAGAATTTTTAATTGTATTGTAGCTTCCGGCTGATGAACTTAGCTCAAATCTTGGTCTGTCTGAAAATGCCGAAGTAATAATATTTACAGAACCGCCTATTGCCGGATAGCCGATCATTCCCGCGCCAGCTCCTCTCTGAACTTGTATCAAATCTGTGTTCTCAATTAAATCGGGAAAATCCAGCCAATAAACATTATGATCTTCCGGATCGTTCTGCGGAATACCATTAACCGAAACCGAAATTCTTCTCTGATCGAAACCGCGGATACTCATGTAATTGTATCCAATTCCATTTCCATTCTCGGAATAAAATGTTACGGATGGAAGATAGCTCAGCAGTTCCGGCACATCTTGATTTGAATAATTGGCTATGAATTCTTCCCTCTTAACTTTGGAAAAGCTTACCGGCGATTGTCCTTCAACACCTATCGTTCCTTTTACCAAAATTGTTTGACTGGAAATTAATTTAGGAATGAGTGTTATAACTTTTTGAGATTGGACGAGTAAATCTTTCACAACAATTTTTTTAGTCTCAAACCCTACGTGAGTAACAACAATCAAATCGCTGTCACCAATATTTCCGTTCAGTGCGAATAACCCGCTTTCATCGGTTATACCGCTTATTGATTTTCCTTCGATATTAACTGTAGCGTATTGAATGGGATGATTGTCTGAAGAGTTGACAATCCGGGCAGAAAGGGATTGCTGTGCGGATAAACTTTCCACAAATAATAATAGAATAATTAAGTATTTCACGATACCTCCTTAGAAATAAAAAAGCCGTTCGAACTTGCCTTAACGGCATGTGAAAACGGCTTACTTAATTATTCGGCCCGTCTTCCTACGCTGGCATTATCCAGTTCAGGTTCAAGGGTGTGATCTCAGCGCCTCGGAATATGGAGGGCACCCCTAACAGCTCTTAGTTATTTAATGAACAATTTAATTCTGAATTTTTATCTTCTGTCCAACTTTTACTTTTTCATCTTTTAAGCCATTCCATGCTATAATATCTGCAACACGTACATTATTATTTTTAGCAATGGTCCATAGGTTCTCACCTTCACGTACTCGGTAAATAGTAAATGCGGAGTTTGTTTCCTTTGCTTCTGATTTCTTCGCAACTTTTACAGAGGTGTAGATCAATAAAGCTTGACCTTCAAAAATTTTGCTGTTCTTTAAACTATTCCAATTTTTCAGCTCATCAACACTAACGTTATTCTTAGCTGCAATGGATTCAAGATTCTCTCCTTGTTTTACTTTGTAGAGAGATACTTTACTATTTGTTGTTACTTTCTGAACAGATTCTTTTTCCTTAGAAGAGACACTTTTCTTTTCAATTTTAGGTTTGGCTTCAGATTCCTTTGGGGCAGTGGCATCGGAATAGATTACAAGTGATTTGCCAGCAATCAATTTATTAGAGCTAAGAGAATTCCAAGTTTTAATTTCGTTTACCGAAACATCAAAATTTTCAGCAATCTCACCAATAGAATCGCCCGGCTTAATTGTGTAGCGTGTTAAATTTGCATCTTTACGCGGAGCGTTATCACCAATAGAACTAACAGTTTCTTTTCCATGAATTGCAATAACTTGGCCTTTATTAATTCTATTTGATTCAAGGTTATTCCACTTTCTAAGCTGACTAACAGTAATTCCGTATTTTTCAGCAATCTTTCCTAGCGAATCGCCATTCTTAACTTTGTACTTTGTCGTTTTTGTATTTGAAGCAGAAGCAACTTGTTTGGAAGAAGAAGCGTCGCCGCTGTAAATCACTAATTTTCTGCCACGTTGAATGCTGTTGCTTTTTAGGTTATTCCACTCTTTCAACTGAGCAACTGTAACACCATATTTTGTAGCTATTCCGGAAAGTGATTCACCCGATTTGATTCTATGTTCAACTGTAGCATCGCCATTATTTACAAACAAAAGTTTGGATTTTTCACCTTCGCTCAATTTATCAATTGATGCGAAGTAATCGACCTTATCGTTTGGAACGTAAATAGTTAATTCTTGTCCAACTCTAGGGCGCGATGTATAAGGTAAATTATTCCAGTTACGTATATCGGCAATTCTCACTCCGAATAGATCTGAAATGTTAACCAAATTATCTTTGCTCTTAACTGCATATTTAATAGCGGACTTTCCTTCCGGAACTATGTAGGCAATTGTATCACCAGAAGTTGCATTATCTTGGTACAGTTTTGCGAATTGTTCAGCGCTTGTAGCATCGGTTAAATGAAGTGTATAAGAAGGCTTACTTCCTAATGAATTAAAGTCTTCTTCCACTGCCGGTAATTCATCCGTATTCACCACAAAATCATAATCGTTGGCTTTAGAAGTTGGAATCTTTAGTTCCTTACCGCTTGGCAATTTCTTTCTAGTCGATACATTATTCATTTCGGCAAGCTGAGAAATACTTACGTCATATTTTTTTGCTATTTGCGAAAGTTTTTCGCCCGGTTTAACTACGTGAGTAATAAACTGAACTTTTGCATCATCCGGAATATTCTGTACGTTTTCTGCAAAAGCTTCCATGGTTTTTGCTGGTATCTTCAGAGGATAACCACCATCAAAATTTGCCGGTGTCGAATTCTGTGTCAATTCCGGATTCAATTCCTTAAGTAATTCAAGACTAATTCCGGCACACTTTGCAAGCACATTTAAATCATAAGCTTCGTTAATTGTGAAGGTTGCGAAATCATGCGGCTTTTGATATTGTATATCTGTAAAACCAAATTTCTCCGGTTGGCTGGCTATTAACGTAACAGCTATATATTGGGGGACATAACTTCTGGTTTCTTTAGGAAGATATTTTCTAATAGCCCAAAAACTTTTTATTGATTCATCGTTGTAATAGCTTTGCATTTCTTTAGGTGCCGAAGTAGTAATGCCAGCTCTTCTAGCTGCTTTTTTTACTCTTCCTTCACCGCTATTGTAAGCGGCTAACGCTAAATTCCAATCACCGAGAGACATATATAAATCTCTTAAATGGCGTGCAGCAGCTCTAGTAGCTTTTTCCGGGTCGCGGCGTTCATCTATATTGAAATTAACTTTTAGATCATAAAACTGTCCCGTTCCCTTAATAAACTGCCACATTCCCACTGCTCTAGCCCAAGAACGAGCAAACGGATTTAATCCGCTTTCAACCATACTCAAGAAAATTAGCTGCTGTGGTACTTTTTCTTCTTCAAATATTTTTGCCATCATAGGAAAATATTTGCCGGATCGCGATAACCACAATTCCATATGCTTGCGGCCTCTGCCCGTAAAATATTCAACCCATTGTTCAACATGGCTATTTACTTCTAGAGGAAAATCTCCAACACGTACAAGTGTTGTTTCAATCTTTTCCGGTTCGCCAACACTAGTTGTATCCTCATCAACATCTGTAATCGTCTCAACGTCATTAATCTTATTGTCCATCCATTCTTTTAACGCGCTTATCGAAACATCATCTGGTAATTCATCAAAACTAGCAACATACTTTTGGTAATCTTCAACAATTGATCCTTCTAACTCATCAAACGCTTCATTATTCTCAATTTCCGGATAATAGCTAAGCTTATTAATTGTCGATAATGCTGATTCAAAATAATTTATTGCTTCACTCTTAAAGCCAAGTTTTTGCTGATAGAGAGCGTTTACATAGTCACGACGCGCGCTTTCCATCAATTGGTTTACCATCGATTTACTTTCGACAGTTTTTACGGTGTCTGGGATTGCTATTTGGGTGAATCTTGTAGGTTGATTTGTGGATGATTTGAGTGTTGAGCAAGCGGCAATAAACACACTAATCACTATCATCGGTAAGATGAGCAGTTTCTTCACACACGACTCCGTAAGTTTGAATTTTGATTGCAATTTAAGACCATACTAAAATAATGTCAAGCTACTTATTAGTACAAAGTGAATTAAGTTAGAAAATACAATAACTTAGATTTACAGCGGAATATTACAATGTTTCTTCTTTGGGTTTGAATCTACCTTAGTTTTGAGCAATTGGAATGCTTGAATAATTTTAAGACGTGTTTCTCTTGGAATAATCACTTCGTCTATAAAACCACGCTCGGCAGCTATATATGGATTTGTAAACTTATCAACGTAGAATGATAAAACTTCATCTAGTTTGGAAGTTCTATCTTCAGCTAGAGAAATTTCCTTCTTGAAAATGATCTCTACCGCACCTTTTGGTCCCATAACAGCAATTTCTGCACTTGGCCAAGCATAGTTGAAATCGCCCCGAATATGTTTCGAGTTCATTACATCATAGGCGCCGCCATATGCTTTCCTTACAATTACAGTAACTTTTGGAACAGTAGCCTCGCAGAAAGCAAATAGTAATTTAGCTCCGTGACGAATTATTCCATTCCATTCTTGTTCAGTACCGGGTAAAAATCCCGGAACATCTTCAAGAACAAGTAAAGGAATATTAAATGCATCGCAGAAGCGAACGAATCTTGCACCTTTCACAGAAGCATTAATATCCAGAACACCAGCTAATACAGCCGGCTGATTTGCGACTATACCAACCGAAATTCCTCCCACTCTTCCAAATCCTACAATTATGTTCTGCGCATAATTAGGCTGAACCTCAAGAAAATCGCTTTCATCAAGCAACAGTCCAATAACATCATGCATATTGTAAGGCTTGTTTGGTGTATCCGGAATAACAGAATCAAGTTTTTCATTTATAAGATTTGCGGTGAAATCAAATTTTATTTCCGGTGCGCTGTCTTTCCAGTTAAGTGGAATAAATCCAACAAGCTTTCTTATGTTTTCAAGAATCTCAACTTCGCTATCAAATACGAAATGAGCTACACCGCTTTTGGTTGCATGAGTTTCAGCACCGCCTAAATCTTCAAAACTAACTTCTTCGTGAGTTACTGTTTTAACAACGTTTGGACCGGTAACAAACATGTGGCTTGTATGGTTTACCATGAAAACAAAATCTGTTATTGCCGGCGAGTAAACCGCCCCACCCGCACAAGGACCAAGTATTGCAGAGATTTGAGGAACAACGCCGGAAGCAAGTGTATTGCGTAGAAAAATATCAGCATAGCCGCCTAAACTGTTAACGCCCTCTTGAATTCTAGCGCCGCCGGAATCGTTAAGTCCAATAATTGGAATGCCGAGTTTGAGCGCCAGATCCATAATCTTGCAGATTTTTTCGGCATTGGTTTCGGATAACGATCCGCCAAACACAGTAAAGTCTTGACTAAAAAGTGCTACTTGCCTTCCATTTATTTTTGCAAATCCGGTAACAACTCCGTCACCCGAGACTTTTTGTTTTTCCAATCCAAAATCTGTACTGCGATGCTTAACAAACATATCAACTTCTGAAAAGCTTCCTTCATCAACAAGGAGCTGAATTCGTTCACGTGCAGTAAGTTTTCCTTTCTCATGCTGAATGCGAATTTTATCTTCCCCGCCGCCTACCTTAGATTCTTCGCGAAGCTTTTCAAGTTGTTCTATTTTGTTTTTCATCTTAAAGCGAAATTGTGAAAGATTGTTGTGTTGTTAAGCTGCGAACTTGGTTTTCTATTTTCCCCAAATTCTCTGTAAACTCTGCAGTGTTTAGCCTATTAGCAATATTAGATTCAGCATAACTACAATTAACTTTCGGAAGTGAACCGGAAATGCCCTTCTTCATCAATAAAACCGATTGAGAAACTAATAGTGCCTCACTTAAATTTGAAGTTGCAAGCAGAATAGTTGTTTTCGTTTCATTGTTGACATCAACAATAAGCTGAAGCATTTCCAGTTTTGTTTTTTGATCCATCTTGGTAAACGGTTCATCGATTAGAATGATCTTCGCGCCGGAGGCAAATGCTCTAGCAAGAGCTATCCTAAACCGGAAGCCTAAACTTTTATTGTTTGGATAATGACTCTCATATCCTTCTAAACCAACTTGGTGAATAATTCTTTTCTGAGCTGCTTCATCCAACTTTTCATTTGCAAATAAAATGCTCTCGGATGCATTCATCCAAGGGAAACTTGATGGTTCGCTCGGAATCAGACTAGCGCTTGTTTCAATTCGTTTTCCGGAATCAGATAATTCAAGCCCGCACATAATTTTTAACAACGTACTTTTGCCGGAGCCGGAAGAAGCAAGCAAACTTGTAATCTCACCTTCATTCACTGTAAAAGAAATATCATCCAGCAACTTCGATTTTGCACCATTGCTGTAAACAATTGTCTTGCTAATGTTTTCAAATTTCATTTCTATGATTCCCAGAAAGCGATTTTCTTTTTTATAAATTTAATTACAAGCGTGCCGCACCAAATCAACATAGTTAGTATTATTGCGATGACAATGATTGCGCCAAAATCCTTGTAGAGTAGCGCCAAACGCAAGATTGTTCCAATGCCAAAAGACACAGAAACAAATTCGTATGATAGAACTATCAGCCATAAAATCCGTTGAAAACGTTCTGCCAAATTCAGTAAACCCGGTAAAGATGAATTCCAGTAAACATCAGAGTATAACTTTGAAGGATTAAGATTCTTTGCAATATCTAAATACTCAGACTTAGTCTGAAAGATTTCTTTAGCAAGCACCCGTGTTAGACTGATCATGGTTACAACAAAAATAAATATCACTTTTGCCAGTTCCGATCCGTCAAACCAAAATGCTGTAAGAACAATTAAGATGAAAACCGGGATTGTTTTAAATAGCTGTAGCAGTTCAAAAATTACTTTTTGTTCAAGCAGCAGTTTAATAATTGTCCCCCTTAAGGACCAAAGTAGCAATAAACTTAACCCAATCGCAAAATATACTGTTCCGGCAGTAATCATTATTCCGGCCAACAATCCGTAATCTTGCCACACGTGTAAAAAGGACTCAAAAAGAATTGTCGGCTTTGGAAGCAACTTGTTCATCGGAAGTATAAATTCAAAAAGCATCACATAAACGAATACAATCGAACCAAAAAGTTTTAGTTTGTTTTTGTAGCTGTTCATTCTCTTACCATAATTTTCGTTAACAATATATTACTTGCCGCATGGTAAATCAATTAGCTAGAAAAGGATTCCTACTGCGCTCATGTCCTATTGTGGTTGATGATTCATGACCCGGATATACTTTCACATCATCCGGAAGTACAAGGAGTTTTGTCTTAATCGATTTGATCAAATTATCATAATTACCGCGCCACAGATCCGTTCTTCCAATGCTTTCTTTGAACAATACATCACCGGAGAACAAAACTTTTTCTTTTTCAAAATACAAACAAACTTCGCCCGGTGTATGTCCGGGAGTACTTAAAAATGTTCCTTCAATTTCTCCAAGAAATAATTTTGTCGATTCATCAATATAGTTATCGGCTTTGGGCGACGGCTCTAAAGTAACTCCAAATTTTTCTGCTTCGGCAATCATCAAGTCTAGCAGAAACTCATCTTCTTTAGGGATTAACAACTTTGCGCCAAATTCATTTTTGATAAATGCGTTGCCAAGTATATGATCAATGTGACAATGTGTGTTAATACAAAAATTTAATTGCAGCGAATTTTGCTGAACAAAAGCTTTGAAAGCATTCTTTTCAGCTTCATCGTACATACCCGGATCGATAACAGCTGCTATCTTCGTCGCTTCATCACAAATAAGAAAAGTGTTCTCGTGAAATAGATTAAAGACAAATCGCTGAATTTTTAGCATTTACTTCCTTTTGAAATTCTTCTTAACTGTTTCAAAATTCCGTTCAACAAAGGAATTGAAATTCGATTTCGTTTCCTCCATAGAATCACCTCCAAATTTTTGAAGAACAAAATCAGCAATTACCCAAGCGACCATACCTTCGGCAATAACTGCACAAGCCGGAACTGCGACAAAATCGCTTCTCTCTCTTCTTGCTTCAACTTTCTTCATGGTAGCAAGTTCCACAGATTTTAGTGGAGTCATTAATGTAGAAATCGGCTTCATTGCACCACGAATAATAATAGGTAATCCGGTTGTAATACCGCCTTCAATTCCACCGGCACGATTTGTAGCCCTAGAAAATTTATCTTTCTTCAAAATAATTTCATCATGAACTTGCGAGCCAAACAATTCAGCACCTTCGAAACCAATTCCAACTTCTACACCCTTTACAGCTTGGATTGACATTATTGCATGAGACAATGCCGCTTCTATTCTTGTATCGTATTGAACGAAACTACCTAATCCAACTGGAACTCCGGAAACGATAACGAAAAATGTTCCGCCTAAGGTATCTCCTCGCTTCTTAGCAACTTTTATTTTGTTAATGATTTTCTTTTCGTGTGCTTCATCAAAAACTCTGACACTGCTTATATCAACGGTCTCGTTAATCTTCTTAGCCGAAAATTTATCTGATAATTCGCATGCGAATAATTTGTTAACAAAATTTTCTTTAGGATAAATACCGCCTATGCTTTCTACATAACTGCCTACATAAATTCCAAGATCTTCTAAGAATTTCTTTGCTATTGCAGTAGCAGCAACTCGTGCGGCAGTTTCTCTTGCACTCGATCTATCAATCGAATTTCTTATGTCATCGAAACTATATTTTTGAGAGCCAACCAAATCCGCATGCCCGGGGCGCGGTATAGTAATTTTTTCAACTTCCTTATTAATTGGTTCAGTAGACATTTTCTCAGTCCAATTTTCCCAATCACGATTTCTAATCAGCATTGAAATCGGAGACGCTAAAGTTTTGCCAAAACGAACACCGCTAAATATCTCCGCGGTATCGGTTTCAATTTTCATACGCAAACCTCGTCCGTAACCGGACTGCCTTCTTTTCAATTCCTCATTAATATAGCTCTCGCTTACTTCCAAATTAGATGGAAATCCGGTAACAACAGTTACTAAGCCTTTGCCGTGAGATTCTCCGGCTGTTACAAATTTTATCATTGATCTTTCTTTGATGAGTTTTGTGCAAATATAAAAAAAGCGCTCGAACTTTGAGCGCTTTTTTAAGTCTGCGGAAGATTTATTTATTTGGAATATCTAAACCGACCAAACGGGAATTTCCTTCGCTATCAACAACTTTGAGAAGAACGGCCTTACCTTTTTTGTTGTTTATGATAGATTGAAGTTCGGAAACAGAATTAATTGTTTTTCTGTCGGCCGAAACTATAACCAGTCCTTGTTGTAAACTCTGATTGAACGCCTTTCCAAATTGTTTTACATCGGAAATTATAACTCCGGAATCTACATTGAGTTCTTTCATTTCGTCATCGTTAAGATTTCTAACCTTCATACCGATACTTTCAAAGTTAACTTCGCGGGCATCAACGTCTTTACCCTTTTTATCTTTCAATGCTGTTTTTATAGTTTTGTCATCACCAGCTTCATCTCGAGATTTGAGCGTAACATAACGTTCAATCTTCTTTTCATCTCTAAAGATTGTTAAACGAACCGAAGTACCGGCTCTTTTGGTAGCTATATATGATTGCAGCTCGTTCGGCTGATTAACTTCTTTTTCATCCACTTTTAGAATTACATCACCTTCTTTAACATCTTCTTTAGCTGCCGCACCATCTTTAACAATTTTTTGAATCAACACACCTTTCGGCTCATCAAGCCCAATTGCTTTTGCTAATTGAGGAGTAACATTATCTATCTCTACTCCTATATAGCCTCTGCTTACTTTTCCATTAGCAATCAAATCGCTTGCAACAGACTTTGCCATATTTATCGGAATTGCAAATCCGTAACCAATATAGTTCTGAGAATAACCATTTGTTGCAATTGCTGAGTTGACACCTATAACACCACCGTTCAAATCTACTAACGCGCCGCCGCTGTTTCCCGGATTAATCGCAGCATCAGTTTGTATAAAGTTTTCTATACGGTATTGTTCACTTATAATTCTTATATCTCTATGCGTTGCACTAATAATCCCGGCTGTAACTGTTGATGAAAGAGCTAACGGGTTGCCAATTGCCATTACCCACTGACCAACTTTTATTTTGTCGGAATCACCTAAATATGCGAGCGGTAATTTTTTTGCATCAATTTTAATTACAGCCAAGTCGGTTGATGGATCTGTGCCAACAACAGTGGCTTCAAATTCACGTTTATCGTGCAAGTTTACTGTAACACTCTTTGCATTTTCAACAACGTGATTATTAGTTAAGATATATCCATCCTCCGAAATAATAATTCCACTTCCGCCTCCTTGCTGTTCTCTAGGCGAATCATCTTTGAATGGGAAAAAGAAATGAAATTGATCTTGAAGTTTATTAGGACTTTTCACTGAAGAAACAACTTCGATTTGTACAATTGAAGGAGTAACTTTTTCAGCAACTTGTACAAATGCGTTATTGAACGCTGCCGCATCAGCATTTAGTTGTGCAACCGGCGGATTATCCGCACCAATTTTTACATCACCGTAACTTGGTCTTACAAAACCGAATCCGGATACAAGTACGGCACCAAAAACAATTCCAATGAACACTAAAGAAAGAGTTCCAAGAATATTTTTCTTACGCATGTTATATCTCCTTTGCTACTAAATTTTGATTGATTTGAGACCCTTGAACTCACCGACGTTATATGTTAAGAATTTTTCTAAAACTACGAGGACTGTGTCTAAATCCTCTTCCAAGTAGGAACAAGGGCTATTTTTTGTGTTTAGACAAAAAAGCAATTCAAAAAGTTCCGCAGAAAAATTAAAATTTGTTAATCTATCTTCGCGGCAATCCGTACAAAACATGCCCGCTTCAAAATTCAAAGAGGCTTGCTCACCTTTAATAATTTCTCTTCCGCACGAATTGCATCGCTCCATTTGGAACTCATAGCCGAGTTCACGCAAGAAAAACAGAAAATATTTTGCGAATAGAAATTTTGGACTCTGGTTTGATGAATCCATTAGCGAAAGGATTTTAATACTGCCTTCAAAAAGTTTTGGATGCGGCTCGCTTTCTGTAATCATTGTAGAAAGAAGCTCAATTACAGCTGAAGCAAATCGATACTTCTCATAGTCATCACGAATATTGGCGAAGTGCTTAATAAGATCAACTTGACTTACTAGCTGTACTTCCCTCGTATTTTTTTTATACAGAACTAATTCTACCACATTGAGCAAATCAATAGCTAATCCGGTTTTAGATTTGGGTGATTTAGCACCCTTAACCATAGCGGAAAGCTTTCCGAATTCATCAGTAAAGAAATGAGCAATGCGGCTCGTGTCTCCAAAATCTAGTCGACGTAAAACTAACGCTCTGGTTTTTACAATTTCAGACATTTGTAAAATCGAAAGGTGGTTTGTGTACTTCTTTTTCCGTTATGATTGCTGCGATAAGATGATTAGGAGTTACATCGAACGCCGGGCAGTAAGCCTGATATTCTTCCTTCGTGATTTTTGTACCGCGAACTTGAGTTAATTCTGAGTTGCTTCTCAATTCAATTTTTATTTCCGATCCGCTTCGGCAAGATTTATCAATTGTTGTTGAAGGCGCTGCAATGTAAAATGGAATTTTATGATAATGACATAAAACAGCTAAATTGTAAGTACCAATTTTATTTGCGGAATCGCCATTTACAGCAATTCTATCTGCGCCGGTAATTACTAAGTCAACTTTACCTTGACTCATTAACACAGCTGCAGTAGAATCTGTATTGAATGAAAACGGAATACCAAGTTTATCCAGTTCCCAAGCAGTTAAGCGGGAACCTTGAAATAAAGGACGCGTTTCATCTGCGTAAACGTGTTCAACTAATCCATTGGCAAACGCATTTCGGATTATGTTAAGGGCCGTTCCATTTCCTCCGGTGGCTAATGCGCCGGTATGGCAGTGAGTTAAGACTCTGCTTTTCTTCTTAAATATTTCTAATCCGTTTGTGGCAATGTTTTCGCAAAGCAATTTATCTTGCTCATGAATCACAATAGCTTTCTGCAAAAGTATTTGAGAAAGATCAGCTTCATTTTCATTTTGAGTGAATGCTTTTTTCATTTCATCTAAAGCATAAAAAAGATTAACTGCGGTAGGACGAGTCTTTGCAATTCTATTATAGGCAATATCGAAAACAGTTGAATAATCTTTCTTTGAAGATTTGTTTACAGCAATTGCTAACGCGTAAGCGGCAGTTACTCCAATTGCGGGTGCACCGCGCACTTCCAATTTCTCTATTGCGTCGGCAATTCTTTCAAGATCATCTGTCACAATCTCAACTTCTTCCAGAGGAAGTTTAGTTTGATCGATTATATGAAGTTTACCGTCTTTGTATTCTACAGCTTGAAAAAGGTTCATACTCTTTGATTTCTCGAAAACATGTTAGTCAACTTGAGCGAAGCAAAAAAGTTGGTACTTTTAGAATTCTCCACACTGTAGAATCGTACCTTTATCTGAAATAATTTGTTACACTTACTAATTAATCAAATGTTGATAAATCTCTGAATTCAATAAATCTGTTTTTGATTTCTAGGAAACTCAAGTTTTCCAAACCTTTTGTACTGAATTTTTCCACACAGAATGAAGCCATGATGCTTCCATAGATTACAGCGCGCTTCATGTTCTCAAAAGAGAGCTCCATGTTCTTGTGTAGGTATCCGGTAAATCCACCGGCAAAGGCATCTCCAGCTCCGGTTGGATCAAAAATATTTTCCATTGGATAAGCCGGTGCAGAGAAAATCTGATTCTCTCCAAAAAGAAGAGCTCCGTGTTCACCTTTTTTGATAATTAAATATTTCGGACCCATGTCGGAAATTATTTTTGCAGCTTTAATTAAGTTCGGCTCTTTAGAAAGAAGTCTGGCTTCCGAATCATTGATTATTAGAACATTAACACGCTTTAGAACTTTTTTAAGATCTTCCAGAGCTCCGTTAATCCAGAAGTTCATTGTATCGCACACAATAAATTTTGGGTTTTCCAGTTGATCAAGCACTGTAGTCTGAAGTGAGGGCGCAATGTTTCCAAGAATTACAAAAGATGCTTTTTTATCCTTATCCGGAATAATCGGGTTGAAACTTTCAAAAACATTTAGGTCGGTAAAAAGTGAATCGCGAGTGTTCAAATCGTAATGGTAACGGCATCCATACCGGAAAGTTTTTCCGCCTTCAACAATTTGCAATCCTTCGTGATCTATATTGTGATCTTCCAGCATTTTAATATGATCTTGTGAAAAGTCATCACCAACAACGCCGACTATACTTACCGGACCGGTGAAATAACTTGCGGCAAGTGAAATGTAAGTTGTCGAGCCGCCAAGCGCTCCTTCAATTTTGTCAAATGGTGTTTCGATATTGTCTAAGCCTATTGAGCCAACTATTAAAAGTCCCACACGTTCCTCTAAGTTATTTTTATATATGAAATATAAGTAAAGATGTGCTCTTTTCAGATTGATTGTAAATCAATTTCCACAAACTTTAGAAAACTTTTTTCATTTGTAAAATATTCGTGAATTGTATCAACCGCCATCCTTTGCCCCTTCCATGCCAGCAGTTTTTTTGCTTCATCTTTGGCTAACCATTTGAATTCGGAATGTTCCGATGAGATTTTCACTTCTGAATCCGTTTGAACCATGGCTGCGAAAACCGGGACCATGCAGATCTCATCATTTTCGGCAGAGTAAAATGAATTTACTTGAGGAGCCACCCAGAATTTTACCGGCGTTAATCCGGTTTCTTCTTTAATCTCTCGCAGTGCGGTTTCAAAACCCTTTTCGTTTGAATCTACGGACCCGGTAACCATTTGCCAGATGTTGGGATATTTCTCTTGGCTTGATCTTTTAAGCAGCAAAAACTCAAGTTCGTTATTTACAAAACGAAAAATATGAGCTTCAATTAAATAGGACACTACACGCATTCACACACCTATGCAATTTTCCAAAAAATGATAAATTGTTTTCTCTTGTTCTTGATCATAATCTTGATCTTCTTTCAACTGAATAAAAAGATCAAGAGTAAGATCAAGTTTTCTTTTCAGTATTCTAAAAATATGCTTTAGCTTCAGCCCGCATCGTATGGATTAATCTTCCGGCACCAAGTTTTCTTGCATCGTAGCTAACGGAAGTCTGCAGCAGACTGGAAATGCGGAAATCAAAAAACACTCTTCCAAAATAATTCTTACCGATTACATTTCCACGCAAAACCTCGAAAGGGATATTATAATCAGCCGAGGAAGAAGTTAACTCAGTTCTTTCAAACTCAACACGCAACCGGCCTATATTTTCAAAAGAATAGGTTGATCTAAGTACAAGCGAATTCAAATCCACAGTGGGGGGTTTTACCGGATACTGATCGAGACTTCTTGCGACTTCAAATTTAAAACCGACCTCCATTTCACGAATAGGCCGATAGCTAAAATCCGAAACAAAACTGTTCTTGGAAATTTCTCGAGATCGGCTTGTCGAAGCCGGTGAAACCATATTATCTGCTTGGTTTATAATATCAGTTTGGTTGTTTATTTCCTCAACCATTTTGAATCGAATCCTAAGCGATCTTTCTCTTAAATAACCTTTCTCTACTCCACCGGAATATTGGTTTAGCGACCGGCGCTGGTTGTATCTTACGCGAAAAGATAAATCACTATTGTTCTGAAAAAGATTTATGTCTTGCTGAAAATAGTTACTCCCGCGAATGGTGTTAGTTTCATTAAGAAACTTTGAAAAGTTGAGCAAGTAAATATCTCTGGTAACCGGGTCTTTCGAATTCTCCTCTACGCGCCAGAATGTTTCCGTAGATATAGCTTTAATCATTTTGCCGAAGAAATTTTCACTTTCCACTATTCGCGCAAAGTCAAACTTCCAGCGCATGTTGGTTTTCAGATCGATTACCGGAAAGAGTTTATCAGTTGGAATTGTTACTATGATAAAATCTGCTTCATATAAGGAAAGTTGGAATTCATTTTCTTCCGGCAAACCATTGTTATTAAGATCGCCGAGATAAATATAATTTCCAGTACCAATCGGAACTTTGACGAAAACTTTTTCAAGCCGTGCTGATTGCTCGGTTGCAGCTTGGTAAAACAATTCCCCATTAATAAAATTGTTAAAAAGATTGGTGCGGCTCTGAGAAAGCAGCAGAATTGTTTCGTTGTTGCCGAATCCAAGTCTCTTAAATTCTTCAGTATAAGTTTTATTTCTAATTGTAAGATTTAGACTCGTTGTAAATTCTTTAACACCGCGATAATTCAATTGATACTGGTGGGTTAAAGCGCTTGACTGTTTTACCAGTTCTCCACTAAGAGGAAAAGATTCTTCTCTATAGCCAACGTTAGCCTTAACATCAAAACTAGATGTAGCAGCATATTGAATGAATGGAGACATCTCAAAATAACGTAAACTAGTTGAGCTAAGTAAACCAGTTGCGGCATTTTCCTCAAATTTATCTTCGTGTAAATAATCTAATCCAGTTGTAAATTCACCTATAGACAAATTCGCATTACTGTTTTGCCTAATCCATTTTGATTCCAGCAGATGATTCTTAGTTGCAACGTAGTCGAAAGTATAATTAACTGAAAACGACTTTGGAATTGAATACTTGAGCTGATTTAAAATTCTATCCGACCGAAACGACTCACCTTGCTTTAAGTAACCATATTGGGAAGTGAGATTCGTATTTTGAGTTGGTTCAAGCAAAAGCTGAACCTCTCTTAACACTTGATCTCCGCCGACAGCGCTTATATTATAATTTCTGTTGAACTCTACATCATCAATCCTATCAAGCGAGGAATACTTTGACTGGATAAGTCGATCTTTATAACTAAGCCCAATTTTGCCTAATGAAAAATCAGCAACAGTAATTTCTTGCGGCTCTAGATTAAAATTTACTTTTCTTGCGTAACCAAAATTCCGAGAATTATCAATCTCCGAAAATTTATTTTTATCCCATGAACTTGCGGAAAGTTCTGCAGAGATTGAAATCCCTTTCGAGATTAAATAGCTAAGAGAGATGTTGCCGAGCTGTTTTTGTTCCGGCATTGGTAAAAAGACGATTGGCAGATAAGCACCACTGCCAATTCCAGCAAATTTATAAACTCCCAAACTTTCTTTATTGTAATCTCCTTCTCCCTCTCCAACATAGGTGAAAGAAACATTATAAATCGAAGCCGGATTATTAGGTAAATATTTGTAGTATGTAAAACTCTGCTGATTAATTGTTGTATCAACCTTTGCGAAATAACCTTGTGTTTTGCCAAGTGAATCAAGCGGGGCAATCGAAACACCGCTAATTACAGCCTTATTTCTATCGTTGCCGGCTTGTTTTAAAATTTCGCGTTGCTCATCTGTATAGAAAAAATCAATTGCGCTATTCTCGTCATCTCCTTCTTGAAAATAGCTAACACCAATTTTCAACTGGTCACTGAAAAATTTTGTTTCAAAATCAGCGCCGAGAAAATTACGTTTAAATTTCTGGTCGGTATATTCAAACTCAACGGTAATTCTACTTGCCGAAGTTATTAGACGCTTCGCAGAAAACGTTACTTCCGCATTGGAGTAATCAATCACATAATCGTTATTCTCTCCACGCTTCATCTCAACACCATCAACATAAACTTTCTCGCTTCCGGCAATTACAATTATCGTGCGCTCATTATTAATGCCGCTTAATCTGTATGGACCTTGGTTGCCATCTTGTCCTTGCAGCAAATTGGAATTGTATTTACCGCGCGAGCCGGCAATTGCTACTTGCCCTTTAGTGCTTCCGAACAGAACTTCTCCTTTTAGACCTTGCAGTTTTCTAGTGATCTGAGCGAACTCTGTATTCCGTATATTCAACTCATAATCGCCGAAAGTGCCAATCGCGTTTTTATGTTTCAGCTCAATAAACACTTTGTCCAATTCGTCAAGAGTTTCAGTGTTTCCTTCCGGTTGTATTGGTGTGTTTTCATCCGATAGCGCAGCAACAAGTTCTATGTCTTCAGACAATTTTCCAGTCAGTTGTAAACGTAAACCGCTGTTTAGGGTAAAATCCCGGTTCGTTCCAATAGTGAAACCGCGAACAAGTGCGCCGCTCTTCTGCAAATTGTTTCCGAATATTGATTCGGAGGTTAAAGCAGTGTTACGCGGCTTTGCAAAGCGGAGCGTATCTAACGTTTTTTCATCAAGACGAATTTCTAGACTTCTATGCTTGTATTCTTCTTTCAAGTTCACTTTGATAGAACTGTAAGTGATGATTAAGGTATCGAGAAGTGAATAGTTGAGGCTCGGGTTTAGCTTAAATATTCCGGTAGAGAAATCAGCATCGTAATCTTTTCTGGCTATAAGTCTTTTTCCAAGCCATACACTTTCAGAAAATGGGATAATGTTTCTTTGCGAGATCTTATAGATGTTTTTTAGGTTTATTCTAAGAGTATCTGATACTTCTCTGCTTTGCGAAAACAGCAGCGAAGTAAGGATAATTTGAAGAAGTATTGATAAAATTAAAGAGTTCTTATTCAATGATTTGCTAAGTAAATTTCTGTAAAAACAAATCTATACGAGAACTCCTTCTCTTTCAACTATGAAATCTTTTTTCTGTTAATCTTGCTGTTATACCTAGGCGAAAAATAACTAAATATTATTAAAACAAAAGCCCCGGCTCTTTTTCCGGGGCTTCTTTAACTTACATCTTGAACCTTGTGCCTTGCCGCTATTTTACGAGCATCATCTTCTTCGTAATCGTTGCTGCTGGCGTTGTTAAACGATAAAAATAAATTCCACTAGCTAAGTTACTTCCGTTAAATGTCGTTGCATGTTTTCCGGCTTCGTAAAAACCTTCTGCAAGATTTGCTACTTCTTTACCCAACACATCATATACTTTTAAGCTAACCTTTCCGTTTTCTTTTAAAGTAAAGCTTATTTGTGTACTGGGGTTAAACGGGTTTGGATAGTTTTCTGCTAAATCAGTATCAGCAATATCCTTGTTATTGTTTTCGGTGTTTTGTTGAGAAATTAGCTGGCTGTAACCCTTACCGCTTTCTTCAGCCATTATCACTTCACAATTTTCAACAAGAATATCGTACGAGTAACGGCTTACTAATTCTTTGTAATACTTTACTGCTTCTTCTTTCTTGGCTAGTGTAACATAATTTTGGTAGAACATGTTAAATAAATTTTGCCTTTGGACTAATTCATTCTTCGGGTAGTCCGCCAGTAACTTTTCTGTATTCTCAATTACTTCGGCAATCTTTCCTTTACCAGCAAGCCATATATTTTCAATTTCGATTGTTGCGGCATATTCTTCGCTGTTCTTTTCTACATTTTGCCTAATAGTCTTATCAAGGTAATTAATAAAATCCTCTCTGTCGCTGCTTCGGAAACTATACTGAAGTACACTCAATAAATATTTTTTAGTGTTTAGCGATTGTTCTTTCTTATACATATTTCCAGCCGTTGTTATTACTTCTGCAAACCTTTTCCCATCAACTCCTTCTTTGATCTTGAGCAAATCATCATCATTGTTTTTTTCTGGTAAATTATCCAGGCTAACGGTTTTCTTTAGCACTACTCCGGTTGTTGCATTCGCGTCGTTAGATTCTTGAATCATATTAAAGCTTGGTGGACTTGTAAGAAATGGTGTTGAATATGTAGTCGCCGAATATTCATATATTCTGCTTGGAGCTGTTTTCGGATCATATGATCTTCCCCAATAATTATTTTGTACCCAAACCGGATTGCTATAGTTTGCAGATAGTTCATAGTTAGTATTGCTCGAAAAGTTATTATAGCCCCAATAAGCTTGTCCTAAGTCCACTCCATTACTGTTGAACACCGTTACACCGTTAGTATTTCCGGTTATAAAATTCTCGGTACTACTGCTTATGCTGTTGGTAGCCAAATAAAGCCCTGTTGAAAAACCTTGTATTAGATTATGTGTTATTGTTGGATTGGCGCCATAAAGGCAATATATGCCGTATGCAGAAGAACCCGATGTGCCAACTATATTGTTTCTAATTATCGCCGGTGATGAATTATCACACTTAATCCCATAGTATGCATTATTAATATTACAATATTGAATGTTTCCGCTGCTGCCCGGACTAAACTGTATACCATTCCATGTTCCACTAGAGCCACTACGTGTAAATGTGATTCTACTTGTTGAATTACCTACCGCGTTTAGCGTACCGTTTACTATTAACGCACAACCCGAAGCAAAGGTTAATGTAACACCTGGTTGTAAATTCCAAGTATCACCAGCCGGCAGAATTACATTTTGGTTAAATGTACCGCCATAATGCTCAATCGTGTATTTTAATGCCTTGTATGCATTAACGCGACCATAACCCATATATTGGTTCCAGCCATTCGTATCATAAGCGTCGGCTCCAACTTTTTCAGATGTATTCTTAAGAATTGTATACGCTGTTAGGGGAGATAGATCTGAGTAAATTGACTTTACTAAAGCTAACACGCCAGCAACTTCTGGGGCTGATAATGAGGTCCCGCTAGCATCAATATAGGCATCGGTTATAGTATCATCTAAACTTTTGACAAAAACTCCCGGTGCTGAAAAATCAACAAAGCTTGTTGTTGGATTACTTATCGGATCTGTGCCTGGGCTATGATTCCATCTACCGTCTGGCGGATATCCGAAAACCTCGGTTCCATTGCTTAGATGGTGAGTAGCAGTTACTGCAATTACCTGCCTTCCAATGGTTGAGTAATAATACGCTGCGGGATAAGTTACAACTGGTATAGTTCCAAAACTAGCTTCCGTAAGCTCTTTTTGTTCATTACCGGAAGCAGCAGTCACGATAATTCCTAAATTTAGTGTATTAAAAATAACAGTATCCAGTCCAGTTGTATTCGTACTTATCCAACTACAATTAATAATATTAGCACCATTATCTCTAGCTTCCTTAATTCCAGGTGCCCCGATGTTTGTAAACATCAAGTTAGAATTATAGCCAATGCTTGCTATACCCTGCCCATTATCAGTTGCTGCTGCAGCACACCCCGCAACTACTTGTCCGTGACCAAGGCAGTTATATAGAGGATTGTAGCTAATTTTCCCAACTAAATCGTCATGTAATTGATTATTATAGCCGTTAAAATCCCATGCGGTGAAAATATCATTAATTGCTATTTTCACCCAACTAGCGCCAAGCGTAATATCCCACGCTTTAGTTGCTTCTATCTTGGGTAGAGCCCATTGTGCATTTCCAGAGTAGTCGTTAGGCTGGTAAGTTGAAATAGCTACAAAAGGTCTTTCGGCGCTAACTATATTCGGCAATCCTTTTAATTCACTAATAAGACTATCAACACAGACTAGGTGCCCAAATTTTAGCTTATAAAATTGCGACTCATCTTTGAGTCTGACCTTTTCCTTTGTTACGACATTTATCCCTATTGAATCGCACCAAGATGAGCCTGGAAACACCTTTTCTAAAAAAAACCTCCCATATTTTTCTTCAACTTTTTGAAAGATCTTTTTAGAGTTAGGAATTAAAATATCAGCAATTGAAGCAGTCTTTATTCCACGCTTAAGATCAATTGTCTCTTTAGCAAATTTCACTGTAATTTCGGTTGAATACCAATTACCGCTATCATCTTTATAGATTTCCGCTTCGGTGTATAGATTCGGCGACGCTAGTTTTTTTAGTTGCGCTACGTCATCAGTGATTGCTAAACAAAGAATTACTAACGAAATAAATATTTTTTTTAGCATGAAGTCCCCTTTTATTTTTGATGAATAATTTTAATAAACTGTCTATTGTTTGAAGAACTCAATCCTACAAAGTAAACACCAGATGAATAATTATTTAAATCAAGCTGAAATGAGTGCGTTCCCACTTCAAGTTCCCCATTGTATATTGTTTTCATTGTTTCACCAAGTGCATTATATACACTCAATATTGTTTTACCAGCAGAACCTAATTCAACAATGATGTTTGTAAAACCATTAAAGGGATTGGGATAATTGCTCAAGTAATAATCTTTCGGCAAAAATCTATTATTTACTTCCCCTATGCTTGTCAGATTTAAATCATAGATTTGACAATAATTTGTTGGCGTTATGGCTACGCCATCACCAGTTACAAGTATTTCCTCCCCTCCGGCAACCAGAACACTATAATTATCTAGCTTTAATATTATTTGCTCTCTTATCGTTCTATTAAATTTTTCATAATGTGTAGATTCATGATTCTGAAAAGAATAAGTTTCCCAACCGCAGTTGAATAAATAACCGTAAGTATCATTCACCAATAAAAGATTGTTTTCATCT
The DNA here is from genome assembly GCA_041675645.1 of Melioribacteraceae bacterium. GTDB lineage: Bacteria > Bacteroidota > Ignavibacteria > Ignavibacteriales > Melioribacteraceae > Stygiobacter. The sequence continues at coordinate 96,520 of JBAYTN010000004.1, read as the reverse complement.
AATATATTAGCTGTGTTTTGCCCTGAAGCCAAATATACTTTGCCTAAAACTTCCCATTGGTTTTTCATTGGATCATACAATTCCGAATAGCTTTGTTGCCCACCAATAACTAAAACTTTATTGTTAGGTAATAGAGTTGCCGAATGACCGGCACGCGGGTAATGCATCGGAGCGATATAATTCCATTGCTTAGTAATAGGATCATAAATTTCACAAGTGTTAAGCAGTTTTACTCCGTGATAAATATTTTTTCCCCCAGCTATTAATACTTTCCCATCATTTAATAGCGTCGCAGTATGATCATAGCGTCCGGTATTTAGTACTTGTGTATATTCCCATTTCTTTGATTCGTAATCAAACAACTCACATTCTTTTAGAGCCCCGGTTGTATCGCTGCTGGTATCTAGCGTACCGCCAATAACCAAAACATCTCCATCCTTCAACACAACTACTTTTGAGCCCCAGTATTTTCTAGTCTTTATTGAATCTGTGAATGTCCATTTTGAATAATCACTACTAAGAATTTCACAACTTCTTTCACTAAACCCTCCAATTGCCAATATTGATCCGTCTTTGAGTTTAACCATTTCATGATAGGCTCTTCCTTGATTCATAGGAATTGACATACTCCACTTATGGGTTTTAATATCAAATAACTCAGCTTCGTTGCTGCCATTCTCTTGTCGTGGGGTATAACCACCTGTAATTAGTATATTGCCATTATCTAACTGTATGCCCGCATGGTTCATTCTTCTTTCGTGCATTGAGTCGGTATCATACCAACTACCAACTTTTTGACCAATAGTTAATTCACACAACAACAAAAGTGTGATGAATATTTTGAGCAGCTGATATTTGTTTCTCATTTCCCTATCCATTCTTTTTTAGGATTACTGTAACACAGCATATATCTCAATTAACCTTATAGACTTCTTTTTCATTCTGAACCTCCGGCTTTAGCGGTTAGCAATAAGCATGGGGAAATGTATTCATCAAAAACCAAAAGACTATTAGTACAATTACCAGATTTTTTACTTTTTTTTCGCAAAACGGCCAAAAACATTGGTTATGATACCCTAATCCTTCAAACTATTATTTTTTTACTAGTTGTCACGCCCATTCCGCGACAGAACTACTTTCGAGCTTATTGTTCTATGCCGGTTTTACTTCTGTTAATTTTTTGTTTTTCGTAGAGGCCGTCTCAAAAGTAAATTTGGGACGGCCTCTAAATGAATTGCCGCCTTCAGCCCAAAGCTTATAGCTTCATTTCAAAAACCTCATTTTTCAAGAGAATTCAACATTTTATCAAAAAAACTTTGCTTTACTTTACTTCCATTCCGCTTTGCGGAACCGCCACTTTGCTTTGCAGCATTTCCATTCCGCTATGCGGAACCGCCACTTTGCTTTACAGTACTTCCACTTTACTTTGCAGCAAGGCAATTTTCCATTCATCAAAAAAACTAACGGCTTGAACAAATGACTTTACTGTTTTCTTTTGCTTCCTCCTTGTTTTGCTTAAAGCTGACTGCTGATAGCTTACAGCTAACCGCCTTTCAAAGAGACGGCTATCCTTTTCCAAGACGAAAAAAATCTATGATGTAAATTCTTTTTGGATTTTTCAATTATGGATTAGTAAGAACTGCAAGTGTGTTTTCAGAATTAGACCCCGAACTATTTGAGGATGAGCCCGCCAGCATCATACTTTTATTTTTCTTGTTCTTAAATAGCAGAAATATTACTAAAGAGGCAAGTGGAAAAAATTACCCATACAACTTTAACGAAGTAACCTTGCACAGTAGTGCAAAAGTTTATTCCTATTTATACTTATTCGTATCTAAGTGCTTCTATTGGATCTAAGTTGGCTGCTTTTAGTGCCGGATAAACTCCAAACACTACACCAACAAATGTTGTTACGAAAAGTCCAATCATAATCCAGTCTATTGGAATAACAACATTTACACCAAGCGCAACAGCCACAATATTACCGCCTAAAAGTCCAAGCAATATTCCAATAAGTCCGCCAAACCAGCTTAGAGCAACTGCCTCGATAACAAATTGAGCCATTATGTTTTGTTTACGTGCGCCTATAGCTTTTCGTATTCCAATTTCACGTGTACGCTCTGTAACACTAACAAGCATAATGTTCATTATACCAATACCCGCAGCAAGCAGCGCAATGAATGCAACAACACCGGCACCAATTTTAAAGTACTTAGTAATATCGTTAAACTGTTCAACAAGCTGCTCATTTGTAATTATTTCAAAATCATTTTCGTCACCGGGTGCAACTTTTCTAATCTTGCGAAGTGCGCCAATTACTTCATCCATAGCTTCTTCAATATGCTCTTTATCCTTTGCCATAACTGTAAAGTTAGCGCTACGCTCTGTACCGAAACTTCTCTGAAAAACAGAAAGGGGCAGACCGACAAAATTATCTTGCGATTGACCGAAAATACTTCCTCGTTTTTCAAAGACACCAACGACCTCTGCGTTAATATCTTCGATTTTAATTGTTTGTCCTATCGGCGATATTCTCTTAAATAAAGTTTCTGCAACATCGCTGCCAATGACGGTTATTTCCCTAGCAACATCGTCATCGGATTTTGACATACTTCTCCCCTCAGCAATTTTTAAGTCCCGCGCTATGAAAAAATCAAAATTGGCGCCAATAACACTAACGTTTGGATTTGTTTTTTCATTTTTATACTTGATAGTCCTTCCACCTCTGCTAACAGTAATTCCTATTGCAGATGGAAGAGTAGTAATTTCGCGTAGTTTCATTCCTTCTTTAATAAGTAGGTTTTTTCTGTTTCGTCTATCTCTGTTATGAGGACCCATTTGAATTGCCGGCCACTTCTGAACAATAAAATTATTTGTACCAATCGAATTAAATGTGTCTACAACACTCTGCTGAATTGCACTAATTGCAGTCATAACTATGATAATGGAAAACAGACCAACGGCAATACCTAATAATGTTAACATCGAACGAAGTTTGCTTGTTCGGATAGAGGTGAACGCTAGTTTAATACTTTCAAATATCTGCATTATTCATACCTCAGCGCATCAACTGGATTAAGTCTTGAAGCTTTCCATGCCGGTAAGAATCCGGAAATAACACCAACAATTGCTGAAATCATAATTGCCATTGCCGCAACAGTCCATGGTAAAGTTGTTGGCAAAAATTGATTAACAATCAGACTTAACGGAAATGAAATCATCAGACCAACTAATCCGCCAAGTACACATAAGAGTGCCGCTTCCACCAAAAATTGTAAAAGAATAGACCAAGTCTTTGCCCCAATAGCTTTTCGGATTCCAATTTCTTTAGTCCTTTCGGTAACTGTTACAAACATAATATTCATAATTCCAATGGCACCAACAAAAAGAGATAAGGCAGTTATTACAATACCGGCAATTGCAATAATACCAACTGTTTGGTCGTACATTTGCTTAAATGCTTCCTGCTGATTTATTGCAAAGTCATCATCTTTTCCGGGAGGAACTTTTCGAATAACACGCATAGCGCCTCTAATTTCTTCTTTAGCATCTTCAAGTTTATCAACATCGCCGACTTTAACATTAATGGTCAATCTGCCTCTCTCATCGCCTGCAATAGTTGTGAAAGCCTTTATTGGCATAATAATCATTCCATCCATACTGAATGAACCCAAAAAACCGCTCCCTTGTTTTGTCATGATGCCAATTACTTTGAACGGTATGCCGTTAAGTTTAACTTCTTTATTAATTGGACTTTCGAATGGGAAAAGCTCATCCACAATATCTTGCCCGATCATACATACTTTTCTGCCCGCTTTAACATCTATATCGTTCATAAATCTTCCTTGCTCCAGCTCGATAGTAGATGTTCTCTTATATTCCTCTGTTGTTCCATAAACTACAGAAGAGGTAACGGACTTACCATTATATTTTACATTTAATCCAAAGGTAGAAATTGTAGGAGCGATTGCGTCGTACGTCTTGATCATTGAAGCCAATTTTTCATATTGCTCTAGAGTAATATTTTTTCTGTTACGATAAAGGCTCCAATTGCCCCCTGCCATCCAAGGACTTTTGCTAACATACAAAACATCACTGCCTAGTGAAGAAATTGATGAGAGAAACGCCTCGCGTAAACCAATTATCGCTGTAGACATTGTAGTAACTGCAACGATACCAATTATAATACCGAGGGTAGTTAGAATAGACCTCATCTTATTTGCTCTAATCGATCTTATTGCAATCGCTAGAACTTCCCCAAACTCAACAAAGAAATACTTCATTATTAGACTTGTATTTTTATTTTGCAATATAGTTAAGCATCATTTAAAACAAAAAAGGCTGCAAACAATTTTGCAGCCTTTTCAAATAATTCTTACTCATTCATAGCGAAGGGCTTCAATAGGATCGAGATTAGATGCCTTATATGCGGGATACGTACCAAACGTAACGCCAATAACAACGCATAGTACAACTCCAATTATCACCCAGTCTACCGGAATTACTGCGGCAGCATTAAGAAACGATCCGGCAAGATTTCCCACCACAATACCGAGAAAGATTCCCACCAGCCCCCCTAATAAACTAAGAACCACTGCTTCACTCAAGAATTGAAAGAGAATATTAATTCTTCTCGCACCAATTGCCTTACGAATTCCGATCTCTCTAGTACGTTCCGTAACAGACACAAGCATAATATTCATAATTCCAACACCGGCTGCAAGCAAAGCTATACCGGCAACAACTAAAGAACCTATTCTTACACCGCTAGTAATGTCGTTAATTTGAGAAAGCACACTTTCGTTAGAGAAAAGATCGAAATTGTTTGGCTCTCCGGCTTTAACTTTTCTGATAGTCCTAAAGTAACCTTCCGATAGTTCCATCAAATCGGTATAAGATGCATCTTCATAGCCCATTACTGTAATGTTTATGCTGCGGAATCTTTTGCCATAGATTGATTGAAATGTAGTAATTGGCATGATTGCAAAATTATCCCTGCTCTGTCCAAAGAACTCGCCTTGAGATTCTAGTACACCAATTACCCTAAGTTTCTTCCCATCAACATTTACATACTGGTCGATTGCACTAATGTTGGGGAAAAGCTTTTTGGAAATATCGGGACCGAGTACAATAAAACTTTGATAGCTTTGAACGTCTCTATCGCTAATTCCTCTTCCCTCTTCAATAACCCATTTGTTATTAGGGAAAGCTTCCGGAGTAACACCGCTAACTTGAATGTTAGGATTAGTTTCGCGACCGGCTGCTTTGATTTGAATTCCGAAATTCCATTGTTCAGCGCCAACGTACTTGGCTTCTGTAAGTTTTTCCTTAAGCTGGAAATATTCTTCAAGCGTAATATCCGGACGGTTTCTGAAACGAGCGCGGTTATTTCCACCTTCGTTTACTGCCGGCCATTTTTGAATTTGGAAAGTATTTTGACCAAGCTGCGAAACGCCTTTTTCGATACTGGTTTGAAGCATCTCAATCACAGTACTTATTACAATGATCGAAAATATTCCAACAACAATTCCAATAATGGTTAAAATGGATCTTAATTTATTTGCGCGTAAAGATGAAAGCGCAACCAAAATAACTTCTGCAATTCTCATTCGTACCTCAAAGCTTCAACTGGATCTAATTTTGCGGCAGTATAGGCCGGCGCAAATCCGGAAAGAACTCCGGTTAAAATTGAAATTACTATCGCTAAAACAACAGCATCAACTTGTACTGATGTTGGGAGAAACTGATTTACAATTAGACTTAGAATTGTTGCTATACCTAGTCCTACCAATCCGCCAAAGAGACAAATTACAGCAGACTCTGTAATGAACTGGCCAAGAATTGACCTTCTTTTAGCACCAATTGCTTTACGAATTCCAATTTCTTTTGTTCTCTCTTTTACAGAAACAAACATGATATTCATAATTCCGATGGCGCCGACAAATAAAGAAAGTCCGGTAATAAACAATCCGGCAATTTGAATAACACCTACAGTTTCGTTGATAGTATTCAGTAAACCCTCTTGCTGATTAACAGAAAAATCATTTTCTTCATTGTAAGCCAAACCGCGAACGCGTCTCAACAAACCGATTGCTTCTTCTTTCGTGGCTTCAACCATTTGACTGTTCCTAGCTCTAACATTTATTGTTACGCTTCTGAAGTTTTGACCTTGGAAGTATTTGAAAATATTTTGGATTGGCATAAACACTTGTTTATCCGGGTTGAAGTTTCCCATCACCCAGCTTCCTTGTTCTTCCAGAACACCAACTACTCTAAACTTGTGTCCTTTTACACGAACTTCTTGTTCCAGAGCGTAGCCTTGCGGAAAAAGAGTTTTGGCAATTTCGCTACCAAGTACAATTACGTTTCTGCCGCCGTTGCTTTCAAGTTCGTTAAAGAATCTTCCTTCGCTGAATGACAAATTTGTAGTCTTTATGTAATCTTCATTTGTGCCTTGAATCATTACTTGATCTACAGCTTTATCTTTATTCTTAATTGCTTGAAAGCTCCAAACTGTAGGTGCGGTTGCCATCGGAAGTTTAGCTAGTTCCTTATACTTCTCATAGTCTCGTAAATCCAGATTTTTTCTATTTCTAAGTTCCCACCAAGGAGTATCGTTATTAAACCATTCCCATTTATCGATATAAAGATTGTCTGAACCAAGAGATGCAACACCAGTTTGAAACGCATTATCAATTCCCTTAATTGCAGTAGACATAAGAACTACCGAAGTTACACCGATAACAATACCCAATGTGGTTAGGATTGAACGAACTTTATTTGCACGAATTGCGCGCAAAGAAATAAGTAATCCTTCTCTCAATTCAAATAATATATCTTTCATATCAACCTCATGTTTTGGATACGCCGTTTTTCTTTGGAATAAATCTTTCCTTTACATGCTCATCTCTTTCAATCAAACCGTCTCTAATTCTTAAAATACGTTCAGCATGTTCGGCAATGTACTCTTCGTGAGTTACTAGAATAATTGTGTTGCCTTGTTCATAAATTTCATTAAACAAAGCCATGATATCTTCGCCGGTTTTAGTATCAAGATTTCCGGTTGGTTCATCTGCCAAAATAATGGATGGTCTTGTTACCAGCGCACGCGCAATAGCAACACGCTGACGCTGACCGCCGGAAAGTTCGTTTGGTCTGTGGTGCATTCTATCTGCCAAACCTACGTGAGCTAAAGATTCTTTGGCTCTCTCTTTTCTTTCGGCAGATGGGATTCCGGCGTAAATTAAGGGAAGTTCAACGTTATGAAGCGCGTCCGATCTTGGAAGCAAGTTGAAAGTTTGGAATACGAAACCGATCTCTTTATTTCTAACTTTTGCTAATTCATTATCATTCATCTGACTAACATTAACATCGTTAAAATTATAGATTCCTTTTGTTGGCGTATCCAAGCATCCAAGAATATTCATTAAAGTTGATTTACCGGAACCCGACGGCCCCATGATGGCGACGTACTCGCCTTTATCAATCTTTAATGAAACATCAGCAAGCGCATGAACTTCTTCCGTACCTACTTGATAGATTTTTGCAATATGTTCTATGGTTATGATGTTCATTTTTTATTCTCGATTTTGTTAATAATCCCGTTATACGGGGAAATTATTTTTTCTCAGTTTCGCCTTTACGCTTGGATTGTAAAGAAACCTTAGCACCATCTTCTAATTCTTTTGAGATTGCTCTGTAAGGTCCGCTAATTACTTCTTCGTCACCGGTTAAGCCGCTTAGAATTTCAATGTTAGTATCATCGCTAATTCCGGTCTTTACTTCAACCATCTTTGCTTTACCATCTTTGCTAACAAATACAACTTCTTTAGCTTTGTTTGCTTTTCCGGTTTTAGGTTTAGCTGCTTGAGCATCGCCTTCTTCGCCCTCACCTTCCTTCATCATTGGTTTATCCATTCTTGCTGTAACGCTCTGAATAGGAACTGCAAATACGTTTGCCTTGGTTTCTGTTTTTACATCAGCATCGCAAGACATTCCAGGACGTAATTGCTTGTCCGGATCGTCGATCAATACTCTAACTTCAAAGTTTACAACTTCGTCTTGAGTTCCTAATCCTTTGGAAACAGCACTGTTTCCAATCTGTGTAACATTACCTTTAAATTCTTTATCTCCAAATGCATCAACTTTTACTATCGCTTCATCACCAACAGAAACGAGTACAACGTCGTTTTCATCAACATCAACGCGAGCTTCCATCTTGCTTAAATCTGCTACTGTTAAGATTTCTGTTCCCGGGCTGAAATTACTTCCAAGTACACGTTGAGCTAACTCAACACTTAACTTGCTGATCGTTCCGTTCATAGGTGCATAAACAAAAGTTTTATTTAATGTTTCGTTAGATTCTTTTAATGCCGCTTCGGATTGTACTACAAATGATTTTTGTGATTCATAACTGCCGAGTGTCTGCAAGTAAGCAGATTTTGAAGCTTCGATTTCAGAATCACTGGCAAGTTTCTTTTGGAATAATCCTTGAACACGTTTATAATCCGCCTCAACTTTATCAAGCTGAGCTTTTGTAGAACTTAAAGAAGCTTTAGCTTGCTCTAATCTAGCAGCAGTATTATTGCGCTGTGCTTCATAAATATCCGGTTTGATTCTAACAAGAAGCTGACCTTTTTTAACAACGTCTCCTTCTTTAACACCTAAATAAACTATTTCACCGGTTGCTTCTGCGCTTATCATAACCTGGTAAACTGGGTTTATCTTACCGGTTGCAGATACAACTTGAGTTATAGTTTTCTTCACAACTTTTTCTGTCTGGACAGATACAATGTTTTCTTTATCTCCGCCTAAGACAACCAAGAGAATCAGAATAACAATCAACAGACCCAATCCGCCGAAAATGAAGAGTTTCTTTTTTGATTTTTTCCCGTTAGCCATTTCGTTTACTCCTTGATGTAATATTTTTTATTCGAATTTTGAAAAGTCTAATCTACCGATAGCGTTGTTCAGCTTATCATACTGGCGGTAGAAATCGAAAACAGTATTAATTTTATTTCTGAGTGCATCAATATAATCTCTATTTGCTTGAAGAACTTCCAGAATTGTAGCAGAACCAAGATTGTATCTTTCTTGATTAATCTTTCTGTTTTCTTCTGCAGCTGTCACATTCTTCAGGGCCACTTCCAAACTTTTCTTAGCAGCAACTAAATCGTTATGGCCTTGCTTCACTTCAATTTTTATTTGTCTTTCTAGAGCTAATAAATCCTCTTTTGCATTCATAGTGTTAATTTCTGCTTGAGTCATTGCAGTCTCAGTTGCAAAACGTGAGAATAGCGGAACATTAAGACTTAAGCCAACGCTAAGAGATTTTCTGTCAAATAATTTATCTATTGAAATTGCACCGGTTCCATAATTATAATTTGCTGAAAGTGAAGGCAGCACACCAGAACGAGCAATTGTCTCTCCACTCATTGCAGAATTTACTACCAATTCCTGGCTCTTAAAATCGAAACGTTTGTCTAATGCTACGGTTACCATAGTCTGGATATCATCAAAATTCTTTAGATAAGAGTTAGTATCAATAACGCGATCAGCAGCGAAAGGACTTACTAAAGTGTATTCTTCCATTACATTAAGAGCTAAATAACTTAACAAACCATTCTTGGCTTGATCATAAGCGTTTTGAGCTTGTATCAAAGCTAATTCTGCATTTCCTAGTTGAACTTGGGCAGCGTAAACATCTGCAACAGCAACAGAGCCAAGTTTATTTCTTTCATTTACACTTTCATAAAATTTCTGGAAGTATTTTACATTTTCTTCTCGCACGCGCATCAAATCTTCGGCATTTAGAACTACGTAATAGAAATCTGTAGTTTGATAAACGATTGTCTGTTTTAGCTTAGAGATATTGTATTCCGAAGCTTGCAGATTATCTTTTCTCTGACTGATAGTAGCGTAATTTGCCAATCCGTCAAATAAAGTAACATTACCGCCAATTCCGGCACTGTAACTTCTATTTTCAACTGTCGACGCCGGAACTTCTACTAATTCACCAAGAAAGTTTCTCTGGCTACTGCCGGCATCTTCAATTCTTTGCCAGTTAAAGCTCGCAGAAGCACCAAGGCTAGGTAATAAATCTCCATAAGCGCTTTTTAATTGTGCTTTTGCACCATCTAAACTATTCTTCAATTTGATCAAATTTGGATTCTTCTGTAAAGCCATTTTAACCGCTTCATCTAGAGTCAATTGCTTTTGAGCAAATGTTGGCATCGTAACCAAGAGTGCCGCCAAAATCACTAAGTACTTCTTCATGTAAATTCTCCTTTTGAGAACATTTTTTTGATTTACTGATATTTAAGACGATTTATAGTTTGTAAAAGTTACAGACAAATCAATTTTATTTATTAAGATATTCATCTTTTATCTGCAAAAAATAGGCATAAGCTTCATCATAATTGTTTCCAACCTTTCCATCCAAAATTGCATCTTCAATCGCCGTTTTGATATCACCGACTAATTTACTTGGCTTAATACCACATACGCTCATAATTTCTTCTCCCCTAACCGGAGATTGGAAAGCACGCAACTGATCTCTTTCCTTAACATCGCGAACTTTCTGCATAACTATTTCATAATTTTCTAAATATCGGCTCACTTTTGTTGGATTCTTACTCGTAATATCCGCGCGACAAAGAGTAATCAAGTCTTCCAAATCTTCATCAGCAGCAACAATCAATCTTCTGATAGCCGAATCGGTAACAATCTCATCCACAAGCGCAATTGGTCTTAGATGAAGCCGGATCAGTTTTTCAATGTATTCGAGTTTTGTTAAGGGAAGTTTCATTCTATTGAAGATACTTTTCATCATTCGTGCGCCAAGATCTTCGTGCCCATGGAAAGTCCAGCCAATACCTTCAACAAATCTTTTTGTAGGAGGCTTAGCAATATCATGAACAAGCGCGGCAAAGCGTAGCCAGACATCATCGCTAACACTCGCAAGGTTATCTACAACTTTACAAGTATGGTAAAACACATCCTTATGATGAAAATCCTTGCGTTGCTCCACTCCGCCGAGATTGTGAATCTCTGGAAAGATAACCTTCATTACTCCGCTTTCGTATAAAAGTCTTAAACCAATACTCGGCTTCGGCGATTCTAAGATTTTAAAAAATTCTTCCGTAATTCTTTCTTGAGAAACAATCTTCAGCCTTTCAGCCATTTCGGTTGCGGCAGAAATAACTGCGCTATCAATTTCAAAGTTTAACTGCGAAGCAAATCGAAACGCTCTCGTTATCCTCAATGGATCATCATCAAAAGTCTGAAGAGGATCGAGTGGAGTTTTAATAATTCTCTTTTCAATATCATTCACACCGTCAAACTTATCTATCAATTCGCCAAAAGAATTTTCATTCATAGAAACTGCAAGTGTGTTAATAGTAAAATCGCGCCGATTCAAATCATCATCTAAAGTCCCGGATGTAACCTTTGGGTTGCGGCTGTTTCTGTTATAAGATTCTTTTCGAGCACCGACAAATTCGAAAGCCATTCCATTGTAGTGAAAATGTGCTGTTCCAAAATTCTTAAATACGACAACTTCACTAACTCCAAATTCTTTAGCTAAATCATTCGCGAAAGCCGGACCATCTCCGACCACCAGAAAGTCCATCTCAACTTTGTTTCTGCCTAAGAATAAATCTCTAACAAATCCGCCTACTAAATAAACTTCTTCTTTGCGTGCTGAAGCAACTTTGGTAAGATTATACAGATATGAGTACTTTAATAATTTTTCTTTGATATTCATTCTCTTTAATTGAACCACACTTTCGTTTCCGATGCAAAGTTAAAAAACCAGTTTACCATTCTTAAATTTTCTACGGCACTAAATTGTTTCTCATTTGGTTTAAATTTCTTTACAGCCAATACTGCTAGCTTTTTAGCAACTTCATATTGTTTTTCAGCTAACAAAAATTGAGATACCCGAATGCAAACATCAGAATCAACATTATCTCCGTCAATTAAGTTTTTTTGAAACTCTTGAATGATTTTTTCAAGTTTCATTGGTTCTTTATTGGCGTAACTAATCAAATAAGGAATAATTAGCGTTTCTTTCGATTTCTCATACAAATCAAACAATTTATTCATTCTATCGGTTTCATTAGCAACTAAAAAAGATTTTACACTATCTATACCATCCAATCGCCATAAAAGTTTAAACAATTTCACACGATTCAAATAATTTTCGTTAGGATTCTGTTTTTCGGTTAAATCGTAGTATTTCAACGCTATAAGAGAATCTCCGGCAAGTAAGTAGGAATCAGCTAAATGTAATTCTATGGGAAACAAGTAATTACTCTTCTCAAACTTGTAAATTTCTTTTTTCAACAAATCTAAGCTCTTGTTATACTCACCCACTTTGTTCAGAGAAGATGAATAAGCTAACAATGAAGAAGCTGATGAAGAGTAATGATAGATCCTAGAATATTTCGCTTCTGCCAGTTGGTAATTCTTAGCATTAAACTCAATTCCGGCTTCCTTCATATCATTAGACGCCATTCTTGGGCAAAACTTTTTGAATATTGCTTGTCCGGCAAAATAAAACTGAGCTTGACTGGAATACTTATTAAAAGAAGTATCATTTAGAGATTCTTCAAACTGAACAGAAATCTCTCCAAGGCTTTTATCAAAGTACTTTTCAAAATCCAAATCTCCATATAACCTTAAAACTTTATCGGTACCATATCGAGTTGATAAAAATTCTAGTAACGCTCCGGAGTAGATATAAGACAATGAAGAATAATTGGTAAAGAATTTTCCCGAGTGAAATAAATTATCGAGTGAGATTTTGTAACCATTGTTATATGCAACTTTAGCAGCAAATGTTACCGGATAGCTATCAAAATCGTTTTCTACCCACATAGCCAAACCCTCAATCATCGCCATGTTTAGCTTATCGGCAACCTTAAGCGGCGTAATACCAAACTTTGCAGCTACTGTATGCGCAATTTCATGTTTAAGAGTTTGCTTATGATTGGTGTAATTCAGAAAGATCTTATTCATCCATGGTTTCGAAACATCGGCATTTCCAGCACCGAACAATTTTCTCTTCTGTTCTTTATCATTAAAAATGTAAGATTCTATTTTGGGCGAATTAGAAAGATTAAATTTTTGTAAAACTTGTTCATAATTGTATTCATGCAAGAGCGCAATGAATTCTCTATCAGTTTTTTTAACATCGCTGCCCAAATAAATATCAAAATGTTCTGTGCTAATTTTGTTTTGTAATTCGGACTGAAGTTTATTCGTTGTAGTAGCAAATCCAATAAACGGCTTTGTAAATAAAGCAGCAGCTAAAACAATTACAGTAAACGTCCACTTATAAAACTTGTTACTCCTTAAAACCTTGCTGTTGCTGATCGCTACAAAAGCCAAATAAAATACTAATAAGTTGAAAAGCTGATGAATTACTAATGTTGAATTCACAGCAATATCTTCGTCGTAAATCGTTCCGGGGAAAAATCCAAATATCGGATTGTAAAAATATACTTGTGGATAAAAATAAAACTCGAACAGAGTAGAAATTAGAAGAATTAAAGTGATTCCTACAAAAATAATTCGATTAAAATGTTTTGAAAGTGAAGATGAAATGAATCCGAATATTATTCCCAGCAATATAGCCGGAATTGGCAGAGCCAAATAGAAAGCCAATCCATCTTTTATTGGACATCGAGAATTAAGAAAGCTAGAAAGAGAGCCTATAAAGAATGGAATTAATATGATTGCAATCAGCGCTTTGTATTCAACTAAAATAAAAGTGAAAATTCCGCCATAGTAGTTTGTTTTATGCATCGAACAAACGAACAGTCCCCCAACTAAAAAGAAAAGCAAGGAATTAGCCAAAGCAAATTCATACCCTAGCGAATTTGTTAACGGCAGTGTTATGAGAAAAAGATTAATCAGAACAAGAGAGATAAAAAAAAACAATCTCTTATTGCTGATTTTAAGAAATGATAACAATCTAATATTCCGTTGTTGTTTCTCTTTTAATGTCGGCCCCGAGAGCGCTCAACTTTTCTTCGATTTTTTGATAGCCTCTATCAAGATGATAAATTCTCAACACTTCGGTTATGCCCTCAGCAGCTAAACCGGCCAGTACAAGACAAGCACTAGCGCGTAAGTCTGTGCTCATCACCTTTGCGCCATGAAGAACTTTTACACCTTTAACAATTGCGCTGTTGTTGCTAACTTCAATTTTTGCACCTAAGCGTACTAACTCCGGCACATGGTTAAAGCGGTCGTGATAAATTGTATCTGTTATTGTTGCTGTTCCGTTTGCAAGAGACATGTAGGAAATCCACTGAGCTTGCATATCGGTTGGAAAACCGGGATAAACCGCCGTTGTGACATCAACACCTTGTGGTTCAGCATTCATAGCATTGACTGAAACTATGCCATCCTTATTTGTTACTTTAATCCCGCTATCTTCCAATTTTGACTCAACTGAATCAATATGACCAAATGAATTGTATTCTAACTCAATATTACTTTTTGTAATTGCAGCGGCGCATAAAAGAGTTCCGGCTTCAATTCTATCCGAAATATTTTCTATAGAAGCAGATTTTAATTCATCAACACCTTCAATTTCCAAAACTGTAGAGCCAACTCCGGAAATTTTTGCGCCCATCATGTTCAGATATTCTGCAAGTTGTGTTATTTCCGGCTCGATTGCAGCATTTGTAATTTGAGTTGTGCCCTTTGCTAAAGTCGCAGCCATCATCGCATTGCCGGTAGCCCCAACAGAAGAAACATCGAAATGTATTTTTGCGCCGTGAAGTTTTTTTGCGTTCGCAATTATATAGCCTTCATCCAGTTCAATCTCAGCACCAAGTTTCTTCATTGCTTCCAGATGAAGATTAATTGGGCGCGGACCCCAAGCACATCCGCCCGGCATAGAAACCTTTGCAAATCCATAGCGCGAAAGTAGCGGTCCCAGCACATAAACCGAAGCACGCATTTTCTTTACATGCTCATAAGGTGCTATCTGACTATTGATTCCGGTTGTATCAAGTTTAACAATGCTATCGTTATATTCGGCGGAAACACCAAGTTGCTGAAGAAGTTTTATCATTGTGAAAATATCATTCACTTGAGGAGTATTGGAAATTACATTCAAACCCGAATTCAATAACGTAGCCGGGATTAATGCCAAAGCCGAATTTTTTGCCCCGCTTACTTTTACTCTTCCCGAAAGTTTCTTTCCACCTTGAATTACAAACTTATCCAACCATTCCTCCGCTTATTGAATTCTGTAGATCATTCCATTGATGCCGACTAAAAATATCTTTCCGTAAGAGTTAACTGAAAGCCCATTTAGATTAGAGTAAACTCTAGAATCAACAACATTCCATGTTTCCCCTTTGTCTTTTGAAACTAGAATTACACCTTTGCTTCCAATGATCACACAGTAATCTTCATTTATAAATTTTACTTTTTGGAAACCACCGGAGAACTTTATGTCAAGTTTTTCCCAGCTGTTTCCAAAATTTGTCGTTCTTAAAATTGTACCATCGCCGCCAACAATAAGTCCAAATCCGTTACTAGTTAGGTCGATCGATTTCAAATAATTAGTTTCTGCATTTTTATCGTCAACTTTTACTTTGAACCAACTGTCTCCGCCGTTAGTTGTCGCCAGCACAGTTCCATTCCAACCAACAGAAAAACCTTTTTTATCATTGAAGAATGAAACATCAAAAAGAATTTCGGAAGTGTTGGTTTTAGTTTTTGTCCAAGAATAACCACCATCAAGCGATTTTAGAATTGTTCCCTTATTGCCGGTGATGAATCCGGTTTGCTCACCAAAAAACTTCACTCTAAAAAACGTAGTTCCCTTCGGCTGAGGAATCTGGATTAGAGAATCGAGGTTATTAACACCATAGTAGATTGTTGAAGAGTCACCAACTACTACTGCGTTTCCTTTCCTCATTAAGTAAACATCACTAAGATTAAGTTTTCTATTAGATGCTTTTTTTACCCATGTATCGCCGCCGTCAGTTGAAGTTAAAATTGAGCTGGAATCGCCCACAGCGGCAGCGAAGTTTACATCGGCAGCAAATGAGATTGAGTTGAGATTTGATATAACTCCGCTGGAAACTCTTGTTATTTCCGAGAGCTTCATTTTTTTATTATCAGATTCAAACAAGGTTTGGATACTGTACTTCTTAAATTTTTCAAGTTCGTTGCTATCCAATATTGAAGAAACTTGATTGATAACTAAGTACATTAGTACTAAAAGGAATATGCCAGCGCCTATAAATGTAGCGGCTGCAAAAAATTTATATTTTTTTGTCCTCTGAGGTACTTTTTCAAAATAACTTGTTTGGATTTTGGAAAGTTGTTTATCTACTTCCAAAACTTCTTCATACATCTCTTCACAGTTTGCGTAACGTGCATTTGGGTCTTTCTGCAAAGCTTTGTTAATAATTTTTTCAAGTTTATCGGGCAGCCCGGTAACACGTTCGCTTATCTTTGGAATACTTTTCTTAAGATGCCCATCCATAACCTCATATTCGCTTGTGGAATCGAATGGAGGCTGGCCAACAATCATCTCATAAATTGTGCACCCAATAGAATAAATGTCGCTTCTGTTTGTAACATCAAGCCCGCGAATTTGCTCGGGGCTCATATAATAAACCGTTCCAATTTTGGAACCGGTTTTGGTCATATTATTATCCATTAAAGATTTCGAAATACCGAAATCCATTATCTTGGTAATACCATCTTTGTTAAGAATGATATTTGATGGCTTTATATCTCTATGAATGAAACCTCTTTGGTGGGCGTAACCAATTCCTTGCAGAAGATGTTTTAGAATATAAATAACATCTTGTAGATTAAATCTGCCTTGCCGGTCAATTACTTTTTCTAGACTTTCCCCTTCTACATACTCCATGACAATTCCAAGCAAATTGGAGTACTCGATAAAACCGTAAACCCCAACTATATTAGGATGAGTCAGCTTTGCTTGGTTTTTAGCCTCTCTCTTAAAACGCTCTACGAAGCGTTCTTTATCAATAACAGATGAACTAAGAAGTTTGATTGCCACATATCGGTCAAGTCTGGTATCGTATGCCTTATAAACGATTCCCATTCCGCCCTTACCGAGTACGGAAACCACTCTAAAGTTATCAATTACTTTCCCGATCAAATTTTCCATAAAAGGTATCGCAAAATTTTATTGCAATATAATAAATTGTGCCGTTTGAAAACCGAAAGTATTGAAACTATTGAGCAAGAATAGTTCTCTTAAAGCCAGCCATTTTGGCAAAGATATTCGAAAAGATCACAGGCCGTTTATAGGCTGGTTACAGGCTTAGTAGATGCCATGTAGAGGTTATGTACATTATGGCAGAAGTAACTGGATACTGGATTCTTGATATTGGATTAAAACCTTATAGAAATTACCGACTAGATCATCACTGTTACATCTATAGAGCCTATTTCCGAATCTGCATATATTTCCAGTGCTTCATTAATATCCGAGATGATATAATGAACATTTGATGGATGTAACACTAATTTTAACTGAGTATTTGGCGGTATTGGAACATTTGAGAGAAAATAAAGCAATCTTTTCTCTTCCGTTTGAAGTATGCGAATAAGAAATTTCTGTTCCGAATCAGCAAAGCTTATTGAATTTGCTTTCCTTTCTAGAGTTGCTGATGCAGCAGCTAATCTTAGTCCGGTTACTTCCGTTTGAGCATTATTCCAAGTTGGTGATAATCTAATTGTATTTGCTGGACTGGAGAAACGCTTCTCAATTTCGGATTTTAGCTGTTGTGACTCTTCTGCTGAAATTTGGCTGTTGAAAGATTGATAGAATTCAATTTGTGAACTAAACCTTGTAAGGTTTGCATTAATGTAATCCGTTTTATCAACAGAAAGAGTTTCCGGGTAATTGACAAAGTAAAAAATGTCTTCTTCTGTTATTTGAACTTGTTTGTTCATCTATTCCTTTCTGAAGCTACAATTTATTTATAGTCACTAAGTAAAAGGATTTTACATCCTATTGGAAAAATTATTTTCAATGAGTTATGCGTTCACCAGACAATAGTAATTTATTAATCAAAAAATAGAACGCAGATTTAACGGATTGATTATGATTTCCACTGATAACTTTTGCATAATTACTATTGTCTTCATTCTTCAAGTGTTTTATTCTATTTCACAAAAAAGAATTTATTTTCAGTTTCTAAACGAACAGCAATTTCTTTTTTTAGAACACGAAGCAAATAATCCAGAATCGAGTGATATTTTTCATAAAAGTAGTCTTTGCTCAAATCTTCAATATAATCTTTGAGATATTCAAATAACTCCGCTGATATGTCGCCATTAGTTAAATCGGCACTGATCGCAGATAAAGCTTTTTTGAATGCCGTTGATTCAACCAGTGTAAGCTTGCGGCTATACGAAGTATCTAATTTGTCGAGTGCTGAATCCAGTGCTTCAGCTACTAAATTTTGGATGTCGAATATTTCTTCATGATTATCAATGTAACTTGTCCGGTTGAAACTTCTTTCTTCAAAAATGATGTGCTTGAGTCTTTTGACTAATGCGTTCATCGGAATTGCCGGACAGTATTGCGTTTCTGTTAAGTATATGAAGAGATTGGAAACTACTGTTTTTAGCTTAGTCACGAACAATGAATAGGGAATTTTTTCAAACTCATCAATAGGAATGAGTGAAACCGCTTCATCAAACTTCCCTTTGCAAAGATACACTGTGCCAAAGCGGGTTTGCTTACTGTAGCCTTCCTTTTCAATTATAAATTCTACAGAATCATGAATTTTTGCAAAGAAAGGATCTGCTTCTTTATAAATCTGAATCAGTTCTTGCTCTACTCTGTTTACTACAATCTTATTTAGGAAATACTGCGCTTGCGGTTCTGTTTCTATTGGCGTGTGCCAATCTTTAAAAGATTTGATTATGCCAATTTCTTTTGTGGTTTGGTTTTCTATAAACAGCGGAGTAATGGCATCTATCGCAATATCTGCAAATGAATAGCCAAGACTAAGAAACTTATTTCTATCTGATTGATACTTTGAATTGAGAAACTTAAGAGCTATTTGGGAAGATAAATCTATAAGTTCTTTAAGACTAGTCTGATTCAAATGTTCTGATAAAAGTGATTTGAGATTAGAGTACAATTGAGTTCCTACAACAACAATATTGATGTTCTTTCATCTTTCATATAGAACTTTACCTTCAAGATAAGCATACCGGGCAATTGTACCGACTATTGATTTATCCCGTTCATATTAGAATTACTATGTCTCTAGCATAGTTTAAGCCGCGTAACTCTCTATCCATTGCAAGCATTAGTTTTCTACGGCTACCATTTGGATTTGTTAGAACTAATAAATCTACATCGCTGAACTTATCTGCTTGCTCTCTTGCTTACGAGCCAAATAAAATTACTTTATCCGGATTAGAGTCGAGTTTTAATAGAATCTAATTCTTTTTGAGATAACATATTAATTGGTTCTTCCTTATACGTGAGCAAAATAAAGAATATTCTTCAATAATGGAACATCTTGATTTGATGTTGATTTGAGAAACCTTAGAGAGTCGGAATAGAAAGTTCAAGAATTCATGCTAATTCATGGAGCGCTACTCATGTATTCACAGAAATCTATGGGATATTCAAAATTGCTAAAAAAACACCAAAAGTTTTCCAATAGAGAGAAGATTTGGTTTACTAATAACACATATCTAAAAATTGGTGAGCGCGTTATGAAAAAACAAATTACACAAACTCTAGTTTTTATAGCTTTGATTATAATGCTTGATGTTATATGTAAAAAATATATCAAAGTACTAGATATATTAAATTTTGTACAGCTTGGATTTGAATTAAACACATTTGCCAAGGTTATGAAATTGCATGGTATTGTACTATTTATTGGAGCAGGTACAATACTTCTATTTGGTGGTTTACTTACAGTCTTTTTTAGTTTGATAAACAAATCTAATATAAAACCAATTGCATCTTTCATTTCGTTTTATCGTTTTTTTTTCGCTTTCTTTTTATTTAATATTTTTGGTGGGTTTGTTTATTTCATATGTTCTTCAATACCAATAGTAAAAAATATTAATGATTTTCTTTCAGAATTAATTCTATTTCGTATTTACATTAATTTACCCTTCAATGCTGGATATGATTACCGAAATGCATTTATTAATATATCTGTAGTAAATGTATTGGGCTTAATGCTATATAAATTTGGTTATTTCAAAAAGGCCATATCTTCTTTTTCCCGAGTATTTAAAGAAATACAAAAAAGTGATACTGTAACCAGTATTAGCACATTTGTCTTCTTATTCACATTTCTTTCAATATTTACGACAATCGATATATACGCACAGCCAAGCAAAAATATTTCGGGAATTTTTGAGAAAACACACATTGATGAAATAAACAGTAGAACGCGGGATAGTTATTTGTTACATACTAAAGACAAAGTGATTAATTTGAGGCAAATACCCGTACTTAAAAAATTTGAAATTGGTGATAGTATTAATGTAATTACTGATTTGACATTTAACCGGCTTAAAACTATTAACACAGTGACTAGGGGAAACAAAGCGAATTATGAATTTAATGATACACTGAAGTGCTTAGTGCTATTGTTGTCTTTTACTGATTCGGGTCCAATCCCATTAACAAGAGAACAAATTATTGATGGAGGTGGAACTGAAAAAAGAATCAATAATTTTTTTCAAGAGTCTTCCTATGGTAAAATATGTTTTCAAATGAAGGTTTATGACTGGTATAAATTATATCGCCCAGCATTCACTCCTTATTTTATGCCAACACTTGATGAATTTGGCGAAATATTTAAGAATAATAGCATTGATATCAGTAACTATAATAGAGTAATCTATTTTATGAATTATGAGCATTTAATAGATGGATCTGGATATTCTGGTTTTGCTAGTACTGGATCGCCAGTAACATCAAAAATTTGGATGCCTACAGTAACAATAAATGCAATAGGTTGGCAACAACAATCTTTGAATTCACTAAGTAAATTTAAATCATTTGAAGGAATTCTGATACATGAATTAGGGCATACTCTTGGGCAAAGAGTTGGAACGGATGGCTGGTCTGGAAGTGGCGTTAATGGTTATTATATTGTCCACGCACAGTCATACAACCTAAAAACTAAAGAAATTATTGATTACGGAAGTAATTATGATGTCATGGGTTCTGGAGGTATTTCTTATGATTTAAATGCGATATTTAAAGAAAGACTCGGTTGGCTTGATAATAATTCAATAACAAGTATTGGTGGTTCTGGTGTCTATACCATAAAAGCACTTCACTGTAGATCAGGAGTAAGAGCAGCTAAATTATTGAGTCCAACCAACAGAAAGTATGAAATATATTTAGAGTATAGGAAACCTCTTGGAATCGATACTTCACTTATTCGTTACACACCAAATACACAAGGAATAATTGCAAATGTCACTGAATCGTTTCTTGATACTCAAATTCATAATAAAATGGATATTTGGACATACTTACTAGATTTGGCACCAAACGATTTTTTGAAGATTCAACCAGAATGGGACTGGAATATAGTGGCTTTATATGGTAACAAAAGTATAGAAATCCCTAACAAAGGCATTACTTTAGGACCAGTTGTGTCATTCGATGATTCAACAGTTACGTTTAAAGTTGAGTATACTATGCCAGTTGGTATTAATAGTGAAAAAGTACCTATAAGTTTTTCACTTGGACAAAATTATCCGAATCCATTCAACCCAACTACAAAAATAAAATATTCTGTTCCTCAAGCTTCATCTGTGACTCTTCAAGTGTATGATATACTTGGGAGAGAACTAACAAAGCTTGTAAACGAAGAAAAACTCCCCGGTAATTACGAAGTTGATTTTAAAGCAAGTGGATTATCAAGCGGAATATATTTTTACAGAATAACTGCAGTCCCTTCGACGGGCTCAGGACAAACATTCCTAGATACCAAGAAATTTATTTTAATGAAGTAACTGAGGGTATTACTTTGTTAGTAGGAGCCGCAGATTTGCGGCTTTTCTTTTTGCAATCCAATTCCATTTATAACACAGGTTAACTATATTGCCTTAAAGATTTTATTAATTAGAAATGACAAAGCAAGAACATATTGAATATTGGCTGAGAAGCGCAGAACATGACCTTGAAACTGCGGAAAGTCTTTTAAGTAATGGGAAATATGATTGGGCTTTATTTCTTGGTCATTTAGTTTTAGAGAAATCGTTAAAAGCATTGTTTGTTTTTTATAATGATAATAAAATTCCACCAAAAGTACATAATCTTGTAAAATTGGCAGAACTTTTCGGGTTGAATTTAGATTTAGACAATAAAGAATTCTTAGACAAAGTAAATGATTTTAATTTGGAAGTAAGATACCCCGAATACAAAAACGAGTTTTATGTTGTTTGTACAAAAGAATTTGCTGAAGAATATATGACAAGAATAAAGGAAGAATTACATTGGATAAAATCCCGGTTGAAATAAAACAGATTGTAGAAAAATATCTTGCTTTAATAAAATCGAATAATATCAATTTGAAAAGCGCATATCTATTCGGCAGTTACTCCAAGGGAAATTTCAACCAATGGAGTGATATTGATATAGCTTTGGTTTCAGATTACTTCGAAGGTGTACGGATGAAAGATAGAGATAAGATAAGAAGAATAACTTTATCTGTGAGTTCCAGCTTAGAAGCAATTCCATTCAGGACAGAAGATTTTACCTTAGAGAATCCACTAGCAAAGGAAATAATTGAGACGGGAATTTCTTTGCCGATTAATTGATGAACAGCTCATAAACAACTATCTCCCCACATTAGATTTATAAATCTCTTTAAATTGTTTCCCATCCCAAAAACGGATTTGTTGTTTAAGCAAATTGCAATATTCGGGAGTGTCAGTTAGCGGATATGAGAGCAAGCCTTTTTTAACAAGTGAATCTCTTTTCACTCTGAAATCACTTTCGATCTTAATTTCGCAAGCTGTTAAACCGTAATTAAACTCGTATATGGAAAAGCCACCGTTTTTTCCTTCCCGAATGGTAAATTGCAAAACATTATCTGCCAGGTCTCTTAAACCTCCATCTGAAGGACGAGCAATTCTTTCTTGACTGTACTCAGTAAAATCAGATTTATGTAAAAGAATATAGTTTGCAAAAGGCGCTATTTTTTTACCGGTGAAAAGGTAATTGGCTGTAGTTGGAGAAGTTCCGAAAAGTTTATCTGTAGGTATAGAAAAAATTACTGCTCTTTCAAACGCATTGTTTGCGCAAGTTATGTAGAGCATATTTGTTTGGTTTGTAAAACGCTTTATCATTCCAGCATACATAGTTCCCGAATTCCAAAGTGTACCATCTAATCGTTTTCCGGTTTTAAGTTCAAGTTTAAAAACTGCACTTGGATAGTATGTGTCTAAATTTGCCAATAAATATAGATTAGCACCGCCTTCCTCTTTTAAAGTATCGATGATTCCTAAGTGATAATAATTGCCAAATTTTTCTATAGCAGTTCTAACACTATCTTTAAAACTATAACACCACATTTCTTCACCGTTTTTATCTAAACATTCAATCTTTCCGATTTCATTTTTTCCGTTTAATGATTTCATAACTTCAGCGCATAGCAAAATCTCGTTCTCACCATCATCGTTTATATCTATCAAGCGGTATAACATTTTTGAATGATCAAGATTGATTGGAGCATTTTTAAGCTCGCGTGTCCAGAGTATTTTGCCACTCTTATTCAAGACACTAAACAACGAACCGTTCTGAGTTAATGCCGCAGGGTTATCGTCCCAATCTTTTATAAAGACAAAGATTAAGATTATGAGCAACAGCAAGAATAAGGTGGAAGCAATCCAATTTTGCTTGACAGATTTTGCTGCTCTATAAACAATTGGCTGCTTTTTAATTTCGATTAAACTTCTTCTGTCTAATAGTTCACCAATATTTTCAACGGGAATAAGGTTAAGATTTCTATTTGGGTAATTCTCTTTTAGAGCAAGCAGTTTCTCTCTAGCTTTCGGTTCATCCGCTTTTGAAAGGATAAAATATTCTACTGGAGAATAAAAAATTATCTCCACTTTATTCTGAATGTGATTTCCCGAAATAGGAATGACATTGCCGCTATTTTCAATTCCACCAGTAGAAGTTATGTTTTCCTTGATATGAACGAGATAAGGCAGATTATAGAATTTAGTTAGTTCTTCGATAAATCCAACAGTTAAAGCAATGCCTAGTGAATTGCCTTCATAGCAAGCCGAGCGGTTTTCAAAATAGATTATTACTTCGTGATGCGATTTTACCCTACCGTAATTATCTGCTAAGTGTTTTAATGCAAAATAAAAACTCATCTTAATTTGTTTATCTAAAAGTTCATCCGTCTTCTGCTGAGACGGAATGATGAGGAATGAATCGTCTGCCTTTGCTTTGCTAATCTTAATCTTAACAGATTCCAGAATTCCCAACGAATTTTCAAATTGTTGATTTTTACTTTTCTCAATCAGCGGGAATGATATGCGTGAAGAAACGGCTACGTTGTTTCCATCAAGAATAGATTTTAGAGTTTTCAGACTAAAAGTTAAATCATTTGTTAAACGGGTAAGTTCGTTTTTCTTATCTAGTAACTTACAATTGGATGCTAATTTATTGGTGAGTTCAATTAATGATTCAGAAATCTTCGGCGTTTGGTAAAACGTGCTAAAATGATTTAACTCTGTAATAAAATCATCTAGAAATTCTTCAGCATAAGCATCAAATAGAATTTGATTATTTGATTCAATTAGAGTTTTATAGAAATCAAATAACAGCCAAAGCTTTGTCCTGCCGAAAGAATGAGGCAGTGAATTAAGTAATTCTATTCTCTTTTGTTCAACAATAAAGGGATTCATCAGCCGACTATTGAATTAGCTGCAAGTTAAATAAAATGTTGGAGAGTTAAGAGAGTAATGTAATTTTTCATTATCATTTAAAGAAAACCAAGCATCTCGCCTAAAACAAAAATGCTTGGTTTCTATTTTGAATAACAGTAAGACCGGAATTATCAATTATAAGTTTAGATAACTGTTGATAGAACTCCGATCATCCTCTAAGCCTATTTAACCAAAATCATTTTTTTCGAGCTCACAAAATTACCAGCAGTTATTCTATAGATGTATGTACCAGTTGTCACCAAATTACCAATATTATCATCACCTTCCCAATTTACAGAATAATTTCCGGCACTCATTTCTTTTCCGACCAATGTTTTAACTTCTCTTCCAAGAATATCGAACACTTTTAGAGAAACAAATGAATTCTGAGTAATTGAAAACGAAATAACCGTGCTAGGATTAAATGGATTTGGATAGTTCTGAGCAAGCTCAAACTGAGTCGGTAATAATAATTTTTCGCCACCATCAGTTGCGGATCCGGTATTAAACTCTCCTTTGTATGAATAATCCGAAATTAACCCGGTATTTGTTTTCGATCTCACTCTCCAATAATATCTCTGGTTCGATAATAAGTTTGTCACTTTATAATTCGACTGATCTAAATTGCTTATCAACATAGCCGAAGTCATATCTTTATTCTTAGATAGTTCTAAATCGTATACTAATGTTGATGAACTTTTGGCTGGAATAATCCATGAAAGATTGGCGGCGTTCGAATTTATTGTTGATCCAACAATAGGATTAATTGGAAGTGCTACTGTTGGTGCACTGCCCGGGGAAACGGTAAACTGACCTACTGCTGAATAATTTGAAACAGCATTTTGATCGGAAGCTAATCTACTTCTCACTTGCCAATAATAAGTTACACCTGGGGATAGCCCGCTCAATTGATAATTATTGGGAGTTAACCATGCGCTACTTCCGCCCTTTGTAGTAGTTGTATTTTGCAATACACCATTGTTGAGGGTTGGATCTGAAGAATAGATTACTTTGTATTCAAGTTGACTGGAAGAATTTGCCAACCAGCTAACGCTGAAGTTCTGGTTTTCTACTACAGAACCTCCAGCATGAGAATCCAAGCGCGGAATTACTGCCGACGGATAATAAAGATATGAAGCAGCATTTGGATGTATTGTAAAAGATTCGTAACCAGTCCAAGTTGATGAGCCGCTAATTCTAACTCTCCACCAGTATGTAGTTCCAGCGGTTAAAGCATCTGTAGTAAAATAGTAGCTAGGAATATTTGTCACATTTATTTCCGGAGATGGGAATACATTGCTTGAATTATCAACTTGAACATCAAACATTACTCCCGGAATATATAAACCTAAGTACCAATATAACGTTGGACTAAGTGTATAAACGTATATCCAATAAGCCGGATAGCTCTTATAAATCGGTATATTGGAAACACTTGAATAAAAGACAACAAAATCGCCTTCAACACTTGTATTAAAAGAGACAAAATCCGGACTCGAAGACGCATCAATTACATAGTAATAATTGCTGCCAATTGTTAAGTCACTAAGGGTAAAATAATTGTATGTCGTAAATGTCGTTGTATTAGAATACACACCGGAACTTGTCCCATATCTAATTCTGTAATAAACTGTACCGTTGTATAGATAGTTATTTAGATACCAATAAATAGTTGGCGATGAAGTATAAACAGTTGCTAAATTTATTGGATAACTAGGTATAGCTGTCGGCGGACCGGAAATCGTAAATCTACCGGCTGAAGAGATACTTACTAAAACTCCTGAGGAATTACACGCTTTAACTCGCCAATAATATGTACCCGCTGCTAAGATCGATGAATTGTATGAAAAACCAAAATAGTTTGATGATGATTGCGCCGTTGGGAACCCCGGAATTTGAGAGGAGAAATTAGCATCATTATCCAACTCTACACTGTACTGAAGACCGGCAACCGGTAGCGTCCAAACGAAATTAATCAAACTCCCGATTATAGGGGATCCTTGAGCCGGACTTACAAGTAATGGAGCCGTTGATTGGATTGTAGAAAATTTACTTTTAACAGAACTTACCACAGGTCCAGGTAAAGTTGCTGTAATTCTCCAATAGTATATCGTAGAGTTACTCAATGCATTTATATCCGGTAATTGATATGGAGAAGACACAGTTACTGGACCATAATTTACGTTTGTAAATAAAGAATCACTGGCGATTGTTATAGCATAAACCGGTACGCCGCTTCCCGAACCAGACCATGAAAACAAAGGAGCTAAAGATACTCCGGTAGAATTATTTGCCGGATTTAATAAAGTAATCACAATTGGATTAACAACTCCTCCAGTTGTTGTGATTGTTGAACTCGTTCCACTCAACGTTCCATCATTAGCTGTAACTGTTGTAGCTGTTCCACCAATTGTATGTGTAGTATATGTAACAGTTGCAATTCCAGAAGCGTTGATTACACTAGTTGCACTTGAGAAAGCACCGTTTGCATCACTCTTTGTCCAGTTAACTGTTACACCGCTTGTTAAAACCGGATTATTATTTACATCTGCTAATTGTGCTGTTATACTTACTGCTGAACCAGCTACCGGGCTATAATTACTAGATGTTACAATATATTTTGTTGCAGCTCCAGCAACCGTTGTAATTGTTGAACTAGTTCCACTCAAAGTTCCATCATTAGCTGTAACTGTTGTAACTGTTCCACTAATTGTATGTGTTGTTAATGTAATTGTTGCTATTCCAGATGCATTTGTAATACTGCTTGCATTTGAGAAAGCACCGTTTGCATCGGACTTACTCCATGTTACTGTTAAGCCGGAAGTTGAAACCGGGTTATTATTTATGTCTGCGAGTTGTGCTGTTAATGTAACATTGTTTCCTGCATTCGGATTGTAACTGCTTGACGTAACTATATATTTTGAAGCTGCACCGGCTACCGTAGTTATAACCGGACTTGTACCATTTACAATTCCATCATTTCCAGTTACAGTTGCGTTTGTGCTAGCTAAAGTATGTGTAGTAAATGTAACAGTTGCGATTCCTGATGCGTTGGTCAAACTGTTTACACTTGAAAAAGAACCATTAACATTTGACTTGCTCCAAGTTACAGTACGACCGGATTCTAAAACCGGATTATTGGATGCATCTGCAAGTTGTGCGGTTATAGTTATTGCAGAACCAGCAACTGGGCTGTAATTACTAGATGTAACAATGAATTTAGCAGCAGTACTTTCTAACGGAGTTTCCCATAATCCTCTGCCAAATGTTGCAGCTCTTAATCTGTCTTGACTTTGAGAAGCACCATAAAAAATCTCTAACTCTGTTACCACCACATTAGGCAACCCGCTATTAAACAAAGCCCAATCTTGCCCGGGCATTTTTTCGTAAACACCTACATCGGTTCCTATGAATAAGTGAGAAGCGGAGTTTCTAACATTTTGAACAACACTCATAACCGGCAAATTCGGTAATGCACCGGAAATATTTGTCCATGTAGTTCCTCCATCTGTTGTTTCAAAAATTTTATTGCCAGAAGCAAAGCCGCCAAAGGTCACCCAAACTGTATTCGGATCATTTGCTTTTATTGCAAGATATGTAATGCTTGATGTTGCTACCGGTAAAGTTCCGGTTATATCAGTCCATGTAGGTGATACAACAGTTGCATCTATAGTTTTCCATATATGAGTTTTATCTGAAGTGTAAATTACATCTGTAGCAGTAGGAGCAATTGCAATTGCACGTAACTTATCTGTCGCACTTAATACAGAAGAAATTGAAGCCCAAGTATTTCCTCTATCGGTTGTTTTCCAAATTTGATCGTAACCCGCATATAAAGTTTGACTATTTGTTGGATCAATTATATATGGTGTAACCCAAGCACCGTCCGGTTTGCCACCTGGTATATTTGCTGAAATATCAGTCGGAAAAGAAACACCGGTATTAACGCTTCTCGAAATTTGCCCCTCTATATAAGTTGCATACATGTATGTTGGATCGGTATGGTCTATAATACATTCCATACCATCACCGCCCTTTACGTCTGACCAAGTTCCGCTCGAATAGAGTTTTGTACCATTATCTTGCAATCCCGTTATGACCAAATTGGAATTAGTTTTTGACAAACCAAGTCTGTACAACTGACTAATTACTAATCCATCTGATAAATCAGTCCATGTAGTTCCACCATCTATTGTCTTGTATACGCCGCCATCATTACCTTCATAAAGAGTTGAAGAATTTTGAAATTCAAGTGCATGTTTGTCTGCATGAACAACAGCCACATGCGATTTATTATATACATTCGAAGAAGTCCAGTTGTTTATTGCTGTCCATGTGACTCCTCCATCAACTGATTTCCAAGTAGTAATTCCACCTATATAAACAACATTTGCATCAGATGGAGAGGCGGCAATGCACCAATCGTAAGAACCCTGTCCTGTAGAATCTCCCGCAGCATCAGTATAATATCCTAACATACCAGGCTGAGTAGCCGAGTTATTGTTAATTTTTGAAAAACTGGTTCCACTGTTTGTAGATTTAAAGACATCCAAAACACCTCCCTTATCATTAGCTGCAAGCAAATAGACTACAGCAGGATCATCGGGGGTAACAGCTATTTCACAACGTCTTCCACCGGTTGCAATTTTAGAGAACGACCAACTATCTCCTGTATTTGTTGAACGGAAAATATAGCCGTCACCAAAATTTAATGAAGAGGCGTAAACAATTGTTGGATCACCTGGTTTAAATTCCATATCAACTAATTTGTTTGCATTTTTTTGTGTCCAAGTAGTTCCGCCGTCTGTCGATTTGTAAATTCCATTCGTAGTTGCTGCTAATAGAATTTGAGTATTGGTTGGATGTACTAATAATCTATAAACTAATTTTGAAGCAGATGATAAATAATTTAATCCAGTAGCATTCCAGCTTGAACCACCATCAGTGCTTTTATAAACTCCAATTGAATTATTATCTGCTGCCATACCAGAACCTAAAGTCCAAAGGCTGCCACCGTCTCTATCTCCGGTTGTAATATAAATTGTATTTGAAATAGCAAAATCACTTGGTATTGCAATATTGCTAACACCAAGAGTTGCCATAGTGTTGTTTACACAAGTCCAGGAAGAACCACCATCAGCAGTCTTCCAGATACCACCGGAAGGCGCACCCACCCAAAAAGTGTTGACATCAGTCGGATGAAAAGCAATGCAATTAACTCTTCCAATACCGGCATAACCACCGTCAGAAGAATTAGTACCTAGGTTAGTCCAATTTGCATTTGAAATGATACCGGAGCTTTTTCTTAATCTGGAACTACTGCGTTCAAATTCAATAGAGCTTGTTGTGGAAGGAAATTCTCCAGTTAAAGGATTTACTCTTTGTTCCCAGAACCATTCTTCGCGCTTAAATTGCTTCCAACCGGTTGCTTTTTTTCTTTCACCATTTTCAAAATAATAGCCGCCTTTAATGTCTTTACCAGCCCAATAATCATTAAAGGCTTTGCTGATTTCCTTCAAATTATATTTTCGATCTGCTGCATTTAGAGAAGCATTATTGCCGGGTAATTTGCTTTGCCATTGAGAAAATATTTGTGAGGCTCCGAACAAAACTAAGAGCAAAATTGTAGATATGGAAACACTTTTCATTTTAACCTTGTAATGTATTTTTACTAAGAATCCTTTCTCTGAAAAGAGCTAATATTTTTTAATTTTGATAAAGTACAAAGAATGTAATGATTTATAAAAAATTATAACACTCGCGTTGTATTTTGTTCGGCTGGAACTGCTTTACGAAATGTTCTTATAAAACTTGTATTATTTACAACTTAAAACTAAAGAACTATAGCATAGATTGCAAATTCAATCAATTACTTTCCCGATCAAATTTTCCATAAAAGGTATCGCAAAATTTTATTGTAATATAATAAAATGTGCCGATTGAAAAACCGAACTAAGTAAGTTCGCGGAATTTACTGCAACTGATAAATGTCTAATCTTAATTTTTTGTTAGACTTAGGGACAGTTTTATTGTTAAATAAATACTTCATAAAGCAAATTAAGAATATCTTTTTTTGTAAAAGGCTTAGCTATATAGTGTGAAAAACCTTTCGACAAAAGATTATCCTTATCGGACTTTAAGGCATAAGCAGTTACGGCAACAATTGGAATATTTGAATACTCTGGTATATTTCTAACTTTCTGTACGAGTTCTACTCCGTTTATTTCCGCACTTAAATTTATATCGCAAAGCAAACAATTATAAGTTGTACTAAGTATTTTGCTCATGAATAAGTTAGTATCCCTAACACATTCAATGGAATACATTTTGAACAAATATCTTGTAACCACGTCAAGAGCCAGAGGATCGTCATCAATATATAATATCTTTTTCAAAGCATGTTTATTTTTAACATTTTCATTCTCTACAATTTCTGTTAGTGCCTTTTTATTAATATTGATAACTTCAACCGGCTTTTTCGCAGAAAAAGTAATTGGTATTTTAACAATAAATTTTGATCCAACTCCGATTAAACTCTCGACCGAGATTTCCCCCTTTAGTAATTCTACATATTTTTTTGTTAGAGTTAACCCTAAACCCGTTCCCTCAAAACTGCGACTCAGCCCCTCACTGGCTTGTCTAAACTCTTCCCAGATAACTTCTAGTTTCTCATTTGCAATGCCAATGCCAGTATCAGAAACTGAAACGACTAAGTAAACTTCGTCACCACCCGGGCGCACTTCGGCACATATTTCAACTTTCCCCAGTTGTGTAAAGGTAATTGCGTTTGAAACTAAATGAGTTATAATGCTTCTTAATAAACTTTTGTCAGTTTTAACTTGATTCTCAAATTCATGCACAAATTTTTCAAAAGTCAAATTCTTTCTATTTGCCAGTTGAACAAATTCACCATATATGTCATCAATCATTTCTACAACATTGAATGATTCATGGTTTACTCCGGTACTACCAACTTCAAGTTTTGAAAGGTCCAATAAGTTGTATAGTGTTTGCGTAATCCTTTTGGATGACTCGATTATTGCAGATGCCATTTTCTTGATTTCAACATCCTCTACGGAATCCTCAATTATTTCTGCAAAGCCCAGTATACTAACAAAAGGTGTCCTCAATTCGTGGTTCATGTTTGCAAAAAAGAAAGATTTGACTTTGTTCATTTCTTCAGCCCTTTGTTTGGCTGTAATTAATTCATCCAGCATTAACTTGCGTTCAGTAATATCCGAGAACATTCCAAACGCCCCTTGGTAACTTCCGTTTTTCCCAAGCATTGGTGAAGCAGAAATTACAACCCAAATAGTTGAACCGGTTTTACACATCAGTCTTCTTTCATAAGACTCAATTTTAGCTAAGGTAGGATCGAAATACATTTTATGGTTCTGAATGAGATCGGTAGACGCTAAAATATTCTCGAAATAAAGGTCTGTAAGTTCGCTAACCGAATATCCCAGCATATTGGCTAACTTAGTGTTTACAGATACTATTTTATCATTTCGATCAACTATACAAATGCCTTCATTCGCAGTTTCGAATATTGACCTAAATTTGTACTCACTAACTCTAAGTGCTTCTACTGCTTTTTTACTCTCCGTGATGTCTCTATTAATACTTTGTATAACATCCTCTTCATTATAATTTATATATGAAGCATTTACAGCTACCTCTATTGGCCTTCCATCCTTGCGAAAATGTGTTGTTTCGAAATTTTGAATAGTCTTTTTGAAATACAATTCCCTTATTTCTTTTTCTCCCTTTCTCACTTCCTTTGTAATTTTTTTAAAACTCATTCCTACAAATTCTTCTTTGGTAAAACCGTAGAGTTCACATGCTTTTTTATTTACTTCAACTATTATTTCATTAATCGGTTTATAGATTATGATAGCATCGTTGGCCAACTCAAATAAATTTCTATAATCGCGCTCGGATTTTAGAATCTTTACTTCAGCCTCCTTCCATCTTGTAATATCTCTTACAATTGAAATGGCAACCAATCCTTCCTTTGTTTCAACTACACTCAGGCTAATATCAGTTGGAAATTGGGAACCATCTTTCCTAATCGCTTTATATTCATTCCCGCTGCCCAGTATTGTAGAATGAGAATTACTTTCAAAATAATCTTTACTGTTAGCAGAGTTTTTAATTCGCGACTCTATCGGAATTAGAATCTCACTCGGACTGCCTTGTAGTTCACTTTTTGTATAACCAAACATTTTTTCAGCCGCGGAATTGGTTACTATTATTTTACCGGCTGAGTCACTTACCAATACACCATCCGGCATTTCCTCAATTAATGCCTTCAACTGATTCTCTGCTTCTTTGCGCGCAGTTATATCAACCACCATTCCGGTGATTAGATCATTATTAACAGATGCGCTCATCACAATTGTTATTTTTCTTCCCTTTTTTGTTACTGTTTCTAATTCATAACTCTTTACAAATCTATCTATTGCCAATGTTTTAAGTAGTTTAACTCTATCGATTGGATTCCTATACATCTCTATTGCATTTGTTTCAATCATTTCTTGAATTGAATCATATTCAAACATAATTCGGGCAGCATCATTTATATATTGAAATTTCCCCGTAATGTTTGTGATAAAGACGCCAACCAGAGCATTCTCTACCAAATCATGATACTTATTTTCAGATTTTCTTAATTCATCTTCCGCTACTTTTCTTTCCAAATCTAATTCAATAAACTCCATTGCAAATGAAATATCCGAAACCAGTTCTTTTAGTAGTTGTATTTCTTCCGAATCAAAAAAATTAATTTCCGATGAGTAAAGTCTAAATACGCCAACAGTTACACCAAATTGCTTTATTGGTAATGCTATTGTAGAACGAAAGCCATGTTTAAGTGCTTCACCCTTCCATGGTTGCATTCTAATATCTGTTGCAATGTCATTTACAATTGTTGTTTTGGAATTTTTAATGGTAAGCCCGCTTGGGCCCTGACCCCGTATCATATCATGTAAATCAACATTAATCTTACCGAGATAATCGCCGGTGTTTCCAGAAGAAGCCCGAATATTCATTTCATTTGTTCGTGGATTCAATAGCCCAATCCAAGCCATTACGAATCCACCATCTGTTATCGATATTTTGCAAACTTCATCAAAAAGTTTTTTAACATCATGAATACGAACTATTGTTTTATTTATTCTACTTAATACGGTATTTATTCGGTTTAGTTTACGTATACGCTCTTCGCTGGTTATTCTCTCGGTTATATCAGAAGATATAATGATTAAATTACTGTTTGGATCATTAGGTGATTGTAGAGCCACTTTGTTTTCATACCAATATACTTTTCCTCCAAGTTCAGCCATAGTCTCGAAATACTTTGGACTACCTTCTTTAATACACTCTTTGAAAGTATTCTTTATGTTCTCACGCCTTGCTTGAGGAATAAAATCAAATATTGTTTTATCGCGAAAATACTCCGGATCGTATCCATGCTCTGTGCGGTTTAAAAACTTAAAGTAACCGTTTTGATCGACAATGCTTATTACGCCCGGTGAGTTTATTACATACGAACGAAATTTTTCTTCGCTTTCGATTACCGCTTGTAATGCTTTTTCTCTTTCCTTAAGTGCTTTACTCTTTTTTAATGCTTCCAATACTGCAAATGGAATTCTTGATATATGTTCTTTTATTACATAATCGTCGGCACCGGCTTTCATGCACTCAACAGCAGTTTCTTCGTTAATTGAACCAGTCAAAAGAATAATTGGGATATCCGGATATTTCTCTTTAGCAATTCTTATTGCTTGCATTCCATCGAATTTTGGCAAAGAATAATCTGAGATTATAATGCTTGGCTTAAAATCAACTAATTCGGCTAGGAATGACTCTTTCGTTTCTACTCTAATTGCGACAAACTGTATCCCGTTTTTTTTCAATTCTCTTGAAGCAAGCTCCATATCAGATTGGATATCTTCCAAAAAAAGAATTCGCAATTCAATCATATTTTCCATAACAACCTCTTATTCTTGTGGAGCTATATCGCACATAATCTGTAAAGTACAACTTCCTTTACCGCTCCAGAAATTTATTACTTTATACTTACTTAACAATATGAGAAATCCGAATAATTATTCCTTACTGTCACAGCTGGGATTGAAATAAAGGAGCCCCGTTTCTTTTAGTTCGCTTATTGGGATTCATATGCAGAGCAGACTATATTAAAATTTGAAGATAGATTTAGTTTGCTTCGCTTCTACTTCTGCCGCCAAGTATCGGTCTCTACAGATGTGAGACTGGATGTTGTAGCTAGCAATGATAGTTCTCAAAATTTTTCAGACGCTTCATATAGTCTACAGTCTAGAATTATAAATTATTTTTAAGTTAATAACTTAAGTAGAATTACCTTACTTCTTACTCCGTGTTGGTTATGATTTTAATTGGTTCAACAATTCCACCTACCTTTGAATAGTTTAATAACTTCATTATATATACTTCGGATAGAGTTGTACCCTTGGATAGTATTTTAAATTTCTTCTTATCAAACATATCGGCAGCAAGAATCATCCCGGCTTTTAGTTCACTTAGCTGTATGGATTTTACCGTGTAACCATCTTCAACACCAGCGATTTGTGCTTCCATAATCCCAATTATTCTAGGATCATATTGCTCCTTTTCTTCGAGAATGAATTTAATTGCTTCTTGTTCTTCTTCACCTCTTTCGATAAGAGAATAGTAATCATTCAAAACGCGTAAAACCGCCGGAATAAATCTTAACGACTCTGAAGGTAATTGTTCTTTTTTTAGGCATACATCATTATAAGACAAATATTGCATAGAAATGCCATCAGCAATATGTTCAAGGCGGGGAATATTTTTAAGTAGTGTTTTACCGGCCCCGGCTTGAGATAAGAACATTTCTTCTTCTTCATTATTTAGTTTTATTCCGTTTAACCGTTTTTCCAAAATCTCGTTCGGAATTCCGATACAACCTATCTGGGAAAGCAGACATGCAATTTCAACCTCCCAAGAGTCCGGCATACCCAACCTCTTCATAATTTTTTTTGCATAATCTTTAATCAATAAGGACCGGTTAAAAACTGCTGAATTTGAAACTGCTAAAATATCAATCAGTACTTTTATACTTCCTTTCAATGTCCTTTCAAGTAATTCCTTTTCGGAAGTAATTAGTTTATACTGATCACAACCTTGAGTTAGTACACTTTGTAATATCTGTTGTTCACATGGTTTTGTCAAAAATCTGAAAAGATTGCCTTCATTTACTGATTTAATTGCCATCTGCAAATCGGCATAGCCGGTAATTAATATACGGACTGTATCGGGACGTAGTTCTTTAGCTTTAGTCAAAAAACTAATACCGTTCATCTCAGGCATATTATAATCGGAAACTATAACCGAAAAGTCGCTGTGCACTTCAAGTATTGATAGAGCCATCCGGGGGTCAGTAGCTGTATATATAAGAAATCTGTTCCTTAAATTTCTTTTATAGCCTTGAAGTATATTATCATCATCATCTACTAAAAGTATTTTATGCATAAAACACCATTAAATTGTTATTGAAAGATCGCAAAGCTTTTTCCATATCTCTATTTTACCTTCGAATGGAGAATGACCGACTTCATTCTCTGCCTCGGGTTTTGATTTTGCAAATTGGTTTGCAAAATGAACCGCAACACTCATATCAAATTTGTCGTTTTTTATTGCCGAATGATGGAATGCCACAGCCTCAACAATTACGCTGGGAAGGTTCCAGATTGTTAGCAAATATGCGCCTACTTCGGCGTGTGTAACGTTAAATTTCTCATATTCTAGTTCGTGAATAGACTGATTTTCTTCATCAACAAGCAATGTTTTGTATCCATCAAGTTGGATTAGTACCAATTTCCCTATATCATGCAGCAAGCCTGCCGCGTATGCTTCCTTACAAGCTATACTGCCTCCTTTTTCATACTCATAAATTATTTTTGAATAGGTGGCAACTTTTAGACTGTGATTAAAGATCTGAGTCAAAAATGCCGATGGCAAGTCAGCTCCTTCGCGGCTTTTGTGTAACTCGAGAAATAAAAGTAATGACTTAATTATGTTTATGCCCAAAAGGCCTACTGCCTGTTCTAAATCAGCAATTTTTGTCGGTAATCCAAAAAAAGCCGAATTTACAATTTGTAGTATTTTTGCTGATAATCCGACATCCTTAGAAATTAACTCAGCCACTTTATTTAGAGAAATATTATCAGAATTGAACATATTTTCTAACTGTACAAATATCTGGGGTAATCTCGGTAGTTCTTCTATTCCGTTTATTAGCTTTATTAGATGATCATTGCGCAAATACTGTCTTACATGAAAAGTTCGATTTATAGTTTCTATTAGAGTTCCTTTATCGCATGGCTTTGAAAGGAACTGATGCGCTACATTGACTGACTTCATGATCATTTCTTCATCCGAATGGCCGGACAATATAATCCGGATGGTTTCAGGATGTTTCTTTTTAACTTCAGCTAATAATTCCGCGCCGTTCATTCCCGGCATACGCATATCACTTATTACTACGTTAATCTGATTTCCCTCAATTATATTAAGAGCTTCTTCACCACTTAACGCATAGAATAGGTCCCATTCATTTCTGTAGGTGTGGAATCCTCTCTTAAATCCATCTATTATTTGTTTTTCATCATCAACGAACAAGATTTTTGGTTTTGTATACATACTATTCATTCTTTTTATCTATTGGAACTTTCAATGTAAAGGTTGTTCCTTCGGTATATACCGAATCTACAAATATGGCACCGTTATGTTTATTTATTATTAAATCATGAGCAATCGTTAATCCTTGGCCTGTTCCCTTTCCAACCTCTTTAGTCGTATAGAATGGATCAAATACCTTCGATATATTTTCTTCTTTTATTCCGTTTCCGGTATCCGTTATTTTTATGACTACATTATCATTTTCAAGGTAAGTCTGTATTTTAATTAATCCTTTTACAAAACTATTCTTGCCGTTTTTTTCTTCAATTGCATGTGCAGCGTTTATTATCATTATTAAAATTACTTGATTGAGTTCGTCTTGTAAGCAATAAACTGGGGGTAAGTCTTTCGAGAGTTGAAGTTCCATATCTGCTAGGTACTTCCATTCGTTTTTAGATATTGTAGAGGTAACCTCTATTCCATGGTTAATATCACTAAATATTTTTTCTTTCTTTCCCGGATGTGCAAAATCTTTCATTGCCTTTACGATATTAGTTACTCTGTTGATACCAGTCCGCGTTTGATCGATTGAGTTCGATATCTCTTCCAACAAATAATCAATATCATAATCTTTTTTTAACTGGTCATATTTCCCAAGTAATGTCTGTCCACCACCTGTCATAGCTGTTTTTATTTCAGACTCTAATTTGAACATAAATGCAGAGAGTGATTTAATCGTATCACTAAGAAATAATGTGTTATCCCCTATGTACTGCATAGGTGTATTAATTTCGTGAGCTATACCGGCCGCTAATTGCCCTATCGACTCGAGCTTCTGTGAAATTGCCTTTCTACTATCTTCAACCATTCTTTCTGTTACGTCTTCAGCGATAACAAGCAAGTTAGTTATCTCGCCTTTCATATTTTTAATCGGACTAATCGAAATCCATTCCCAGTATGTTTTTCCGGACTTAGTTACATTTTGAATTTTACCCTCCCAATGAAGACCGGCATCTATCTGGCTACGGATCAAATTAGAATCAAATAAATTAGAATCCGGCTTAAGATATTCTGCCGCTTTGCCAACCACATCAACGAAGTCATAACCACTTACTTCAGTGTACTTTCCATTCACATATTCATAATAACCATATTTATCTAATATGATAATCATGTTGGTACTTTGATTTGCCGCCCAAAGAAATTTCAACATTTCTTCTTCAGCTTCCAGTCTGTACTTTTCAGATTGAAAATTGACAAACGAATTACTTAATACTTCACCAAGAATCATAAACAACGACTTATTGCTTTTCAGCCAGATATTCGAATGATCTGCACATTCAAATATGACAAATCCGCTCAGTATCTTATAATTAACTAATGGTAGTATAATTATTTGTAAGCATTTTCTTTGAATGAAATAATTTAGCTCCTCGGAATGCCCATATTTTAATACGTCCATTTCAGTATCAAAAACAATATTTAACTCATTTAGAACTTTGTACCAATTTATAAACTCGGTAATATCAACTGTACTGTATGGTAAATCTGAGTTTTCGGAATACTCATACATTTTTTTAAGTACATTTTCTCTTTCATCAATAAAGTAAATACTGCTTTTTTCAAATTTGACGACTTCTTTAATCTCTCTGAGAACTAATGGTAATGCCGCGACAAAGTTATCGGAACTATGCTTTAAAAGTATAGTAGCAATTTTCGAAATAATTTTTTCAAATTTTATCAGCTTGGATTTCTCTTCTTCGTTTTTTTTCAAAGAAGTAATATCTCTTGATACACCAAACGTTCCTATAACTTTGCCGGAATTGTCATAGAAAGGCATCTTCGAGGTAGATACCCAAGTTGTTTTCCCATTCGCCCAATCTTCTTTTTCTTCTTTACCAATTATTGAACGGCCAGTACGAATTATCTCTTGTTCGTCTTGAAGCGCTTCTCTGGAGTGTATTTTCCCATATAGGTCAGCATCAGTTTTCCCGATAAGCTCAGCAATTTTCAGCCCGTGTCTTTGAGCGAATGCATTACTAACTTTCAAGAATTTACTGTTTATATCCTTGAAATATATATTATCAGTACTATTGCCTAATAACGATGCAAGAAAATTTTGTTCTTTAGATAGTTCTTTTTGAAGCTCTATCTTTTCCGTTATGTCTACTAGAATACCAACAATATATTTTTTATTCTCACAATCACTTTTTGCTAAGAACTTAATCTCCTGGAAATAATGCGTTTTTCCGTCATTACAGATTAGCTCAATATCATTCGAAACTTCGCAACCCTCTCTAAGTATTTTTTCATCACAATCCCTTATAAATACTTTTTGCTCATCTGAAAGTTGCAAATCGATATCATCTACCCTACTCCCTAACCAAGTCTGCTTCTCGAAAGTATTAATCTCACTTAAGAAAAGTTTATTGAAGTATATAAATTGTGCTTCGCTGTTTTTTACAAACACCGGGAAAGGAACGATACCAACAAGGTTTTCCCATTCAACTTCACAGTCAATGTAAATTTTTCCATCTATGTATCTCATGTCGTCCATATTTTTCCAGTTATATTATCGGAATTTATTTGTTTTACTTAAATACACTTGGCTTATCCTAAATAACTGACAAGTCAAAAAAGTATTTAGTTGCCTAAGAAAACAAGAAGGAAATTCAGTAAAGAATTGCAGCAAGAGCTAAAAACACATTAAAAGCCGGAGAGATAAAAATTGAGAACGAATTAAGAGTCATAATAGACAATGTAACAGAGTAGCGCCCTTAATGACACAGTTAAAAACGCTGTAATTATCTCCCTAGCCTAGTCGCACGAAAGCTTTAAAAAGCTGCGCTCGAAATTTGGACACTGTTCGCCGGTGAGTATGAAAAACTGATTTAATTATCTGTCTATTTTTTGGGGTAATGATCATATAGTAATATAATTATCTAACGACACTTCTGAAAAATTTGTTGTCTGTCATTCTGATTCCGCCATTTGCTGGAGAAGAATCTTTAGATCGTAAAATCTAGGTATATTGCTTAGATCAATATCACAAAGAAAGAATATTTCAGAGGTTTCTTTCAGATTCTTTGATTTTATGGAAACAATAACTAATTTTGCGAGCCAAAAAGCGAGAGTGGCGGAATTGGCAGACGCGCTAGACTTAGGATCTAGTACCCAAAAGGTGTGGGGGTTCGAGTCCCCCCTTTCGCACTAATCTTAATTGTTTCATTATAACCGAGGAATATTTGGAAGTAAAATTAACCCAACCTAGTGCCGATCAACAAGAAGTTG
Organism: Melioribacteraceae bacterium; assembly: GCA_041675645.1. Lineage (GTDB taxonomy): Bacteria > Bacteroidota > Ignavibacteria > Ignavibacteriales > Melioribacteraceae > Stygiobacter. Next base: position 55,588 of record JBAYTN010000004.1, on the reverse strand, counting down.
AAATATCCTTAACCTACGCAGAAATCCAACCCGAAATTCAGAACGCCTACAAAGAAGAAGCCAAGAAACTTACTATTGATGGTTTTAGAAAAGGTAAAGCTCCGATGGGTATGATTAAAAAGCTTTACGGCGAAGCTATTGAATACAAGGCAAGTGAAGACATTTCTTCTAAGAAATTTTGGGATGCAGTTGATCAGGAAGGTTTGAAACCAATCAGCACACCTCAGTTACTGGATATTGATTTCGTTATTGGCGAAAAACTTACTTTTAAGGTTAGATATGAAGTTAAACCTAAAATTGAAGTAAAAGACTATACCGGAATTGAAGTTGAGAAGCCGGTCTTCAAATTTGAAGCTGCCGATGTTGAAAAAGAAATTGATTTTATGTTAAAGCCACATGTAAAATATGAAGAAGCTGATGTAGTTTCAGATTTGAACCACAAGATTACTGTTGACTTACAGCGCATGGATGATAAAGGCTTACCGATGGAAGGTTCCAGAAGTGAGAACATTCAGATCGATTTGAGCGATGAAAAAGTAAATCCGCAGATAAAAGAAAATGCGTTGAACAAAAAAGTCGGCGAAGAATTTGAGTTCGTATTTACAGACGAACATCATCACGGCGAAGAATTACATAAAGAAGAATTCAGATATAGTGCGGACTTAATAAAGGTTGAAAAACTTGTTAAGCCGGAAATGACAGAGGATTTGATAAAGAAAGTCTCCAAGAATAAAGCTACAACTCTTGATGAGCTAAAATCGCAGTTAGAGAAGAACTTTGAAGAATACTACACAAAGCAAACTGAAGAAATTGTTACCAACAGCTTGTTAGATAAAGTTGTAAAGAATAATGATTTTGCCGCTCCTCAAGGTTACGTTAATACTTTGCATAAAAGAATGGTTGATGCTGAAAGAGAAAACGCAAAACGCTACAAAGCACCAAACTTTGATGAAGCCGCAGTTGCTGAATATTTTAAGCCGCGCGCTGAATGGAACGCCAAGTGGCAAATCATCATGGAAACTTTAGCGGAAAAAGAAAACATCAAAGTAGAAGATTCCGAGCTTGAAGAACTTGCAAAGAAAGAAGCTGAACAAACCGGAATTACTGTTTCTAAATTGATGAAATATTACAAAGACACTAACCGTGTAGATATGCTGCTCGAAGAAAAAGTAATTAAGTTCTTAAAAGATAACGCAAAGATTACAGAAGTTGATGCAGCAGAAAAAATGAAAGAGAGCAAAGGACATAAACATGAACACTAAAATCCGCAGTTACGAAGAATATCTTAACCAGCCGCAGATTATGAACCAGCTTGTTCCTTATGTAATTGAACAAACCGGCCGCGGTGAACGTGGAATGGATATTTTCTCACGACTTCTCCGCGAAAGAATTATTTTTCTCGGCACTGCAGTTGATGATCATATTGCAAGTTTAATTATTGCTCAGTTACTCTTCTTAGAAGCTGAAGATCCGGAAAAAGATATTAATCTTTATATCAATTCTCCGGGCGGAAGCGTTTCTGCCGGTTTAGCAATTTATGACACGATGAACTACATCAAATCAAAAGTTTCTACAATATGTGTCGGTTTAGCCGCAAGCATGGGCGCTATACTTTTAGCCGGCGGCGAAGCTGGTAAAAGATCCGCACTTCCCCACTCCAAGATTATGATTCATCAGCCTTGGGTTGGCGGATTGCAAGGACAGACTACGGATATAGAAATTCACGCAAAAGAAATGATTAAGACGAGAGATGTGTTATATAATATTCTTGCTTCTGCTACCGGAAAATCCTTCGAACAGATTATGAAAGACTGCGACAGAGATTATTATCTTACTTCTGAAGAAGCTAAAGAATATAAGCTGATTGACACCATCTTAGTTCAGCGGGCAACCCCCACGAACAACACAAAAAAATAAAATGTAATTGATCCTTATAGGGGCAACTTAGTTTGCCCCTTTTTGTTTTAAACAATCCGGAGTTACAAAATGAAAATGATTAAAAACTTTTTTGTTCTGGCTTTATTATTTGTTGTTTCAGTTTCAGCACAGCAAAAACTTTTTACTGTTGAAGATGTAGTTATGGGCGGCGGCAGAATGGGCGGACAAGCTTTCCGTCAACTATCTTGGATTCCGTCGACAGATGCTTATTCTTGGACTGAAGGAAGTGGCGATAAAACTGTTCTACTTTCTTCGCAACCAAAATCAACTAAAATTGATACACTTCTAAAACTAACCGATTTGAATGCTAAGTTGAAAAAGATGAATGAGAAACCGATTAACGCTTTTATGCCTAATTGGATTAGCAGCGAAGAATTTACTTTTTGGAACGGTACTCAATTTTTCGCTTACAACGTTAAGTACAAGAAATTAAGCAAAAACAATTCTTTGATTGAAGGTACTGAAAACCGCACTGTGGCGCCAAACAGTAAACTTGTTGCTTACACAATTAAGAATAATCTCTATGTAAGTATCGATGGGAAACAAACACAAATAACCTCCGACAAGGATGAAAATATTGTAAATGGTCAGTCTGTTCATCGCAATGAATTTGGAATTAACGGCGGAATCTTCTGGTCACCTAAGAGCAACTACATTGCCTATTACAGAATGGATGAATCGATGGTTACAAACTATCCACTTGTAGATGTTACTAAAACTCCAGCAGTAGTAAGCAACACAAAATATCCAATGACTGGCCAAACTAGTCATCATGTAACCGTTGGTATTTATGAAATTAAAACCGGCGAAACGGTATGGTTAAAAACCGGCGAACCCCTTGATCAATATTTAACATGCTTAACATGGGCACCAGATGAGAAGACTTTCTTCATCGCTCATTTGAATAGAGATCAGAACCATATGGAAATGAAGAAATATGATGCTGCTTCCGGAGAAATGTTAAAAGTTCTCTTCGAAGAAAAAAGTGATAAATATGTTGAGCCACAGCAAGATTTGATCTTCTTACCAAACACAAACGATAAATTCCTCTGGCAGTCTCAGCGTGACGGATTCAATCATCTTTACCTTTATGATACCGAGGGGAAACTCATTAAACAAGTTACTCAAGGCAAATGGGTTGTTACCGCTTTTAACGGATTTGATAAATCCGCAAAGAACATTTTTGTTACTACCACTAAAGAATCTCCGATGGAAAGACACTTTTACAAAGTGAATATTGAAAACAATAAGATGGAGAGAATTACTAAAGAAAGCGGAACCCACAACATAAGTGTAAGCAGCAGTTCGGAATACTTCATAGATTCATATACAAATTACACTACACCAAGAATAACAAACATTCTTAATGTAAAATCCGAAGTAGTAAAAAACCTCGTTACTACAGAAAATCCATACAAAGATTACAACATGCCGGTTACAAAACTTTTCCAAATTAAAAACGCGGCTAACATCGATCTCTATTGCAGAATTATTTTGCCTACGAATTTTGATTCTACTAAAAAGTATCCGGTTATTTTCTACGTTTACGGCGGACCACACGCCCAAGAAGTAAACAATATATTTGGAAGCGGGCGCTACTTCAACTGGTTTTATATGATGGCTCAAAAAGGCTATATTGTTTTCACATTGGATAATCGCGGCTCATCCAACCGTGGATTGGAATTTGAGCAAGCAACATTCCGCCGATTAGGAACATTCGAAGTTGAAGATCAAATGACCGGCGTGAATTATCTTAAAACACTTTCATATGTCGATCCCAATAGATTCGGTGTTTACGGCTGGAGCTACGGCGGATTTATGGCAACTTCATTAATGCTTCGCACGAACAGTGCTTTCAAAGTTGCAGTTGGAGGCGGTGCAGTTATAGATTGGAAATTTTATGAAGTTATGTATGGCGAGCGCTACATGGATACGCCGCAAACAAATCCGGAAGGATACAAAGAAGCTAGTTTGCTCAATTATGTTGAGAACTTGAAAGGAAAACTCCTTCTTGTTCATGGAACTTCCGACCCAACTGTAGTTTGGCAAAACACTCTGACTTTTGCAAAGAAAGCGCAAGAATTGAACAAACCTTTGGATTACTTCCCTTATGTTGGCCATCCGCATGGAGTTGGCGGACGTGATGCGCTTCATCTTTACACAAAGATCACCAATTACTTTTTAGACAATTTGTGACGCAAAGCGGAGAATTCCTCTCCGCTTGTTTCAACTCTAAGTTAAAATCTTTATTTTTATTTGCGATAATAGAGAATGAATCCAGACACTTTTACGAGACTAAATTGATCAGCGCCAAATTCGATCTGATGCAAAAACTAAATGAACTTGCCAACCTCGCGGGGAAAGGTGATCCATTTTTCCATGATGAGTTGAGCAACTTTATATGTGACGAGTTTGATTTATCCGCTCTTGTCATTTTTGATTTGAAGAACAGCAGTAATTTAGAAGTTTTAGGAAAATCTAGTTCCGCAAAAAAGAATTATAAAAGCGGCTCCACACACGATTGCGGAACTTGCACCGCTATTACTAACAGTGAAGCTTACAAACTGACATTCGATAACAATTGCGCAATTCAAGTTTCCGATTTTATGACTTATGAAGGATGTTGCGTAATTCCGATTGCCGATGAAAAAGTTTTAATTAAGCTCGGAAGGAAAACCGCTTTTGCTCAAAGCGAAAAGGATCAAATAGAAAAATCGTTAAACGTAATAGGTTCTTTAATTGCAACTTGGAAAAACGCACGCTCTTCTTCTGCTAAGCCATCTGTCGGCTTTTCTCGTGTTGTTGAAGAAACTGCGCATGAATTGAAAACAAATTCAAATTCAATCATCGGCTACCTTTCCTATTTATCAAGCGAAAATCCTTCTTCTTCGCAGCAAGAATATATTTCTTCCATAAAGAAGAATGCTCAAAGTATTTTGATGAATATTAACGACCTAAATGAACTTGCAAAGATTGATAAGAATGATTTGACTGCCACTTTAAAAAAGGTTGAACTACCGGTTTTCGTAAATGAAATTGTAGAAAATTTCAAAAGCCGCCTTGGTCAACGTAAAATTACTTTTAATGTTTCTATTGAAAAACCCCTTGCCAATCCAATTGAACTTGACGAGCAAAAACTGAAGTACATTCTCAGTATGCTGTTGTTTACTTCTACTACTCTTACACATCAAGGCGAGATTTCTCTAAAAGTTAGCGTAGCTAGAGACCGTAAAGTGAAATTCGAAATTTCCGATACCGGAATTCAGTTAGATGATGCAACTCTTTCAAAAGTTTTCGAGCCATTCGTTTTAGCGCACAGCAACGAATTTAAGGCTACTAATATTACCGGACTAAGTTTAACATTGGTAAAGAGTTTTGTAAACTATATGGGCGGTGATGTTAGTGCCGCTAAGAATAATGAGAAAGGAAATTCATTCATTTTCACAATTAACGGAGATGTAATGCCGGATTTTGAATCAACCTTGTCCCAGCTGCCAAAACCAACAACAAAGAATAAAGTCCTTGTTATTGAAGACGATTATGCAACCTCTAAACTGTTGAGCAATTACCTAAACAAGTGGGGTTACGATCCAACTATAGTGAGTACCGAAGCTCAAGCATTCAGCATAATTGAGAAAGAACCTCTTCTCGCTGTAATTCTTGATATTGAGCTGCCTACTGCAAATGGTTTGGAAATGCTTAAGAAAATGCATGATCATCCAAAAACAAAAAATATTCCGGTTATTGTTTGCTCTGTTGAACCGGAACAGCAAAAAGCTTTTCTAATGGGCGCTGTTGAATATTTCATTAAACCGATTAATTACAATTATCTGGTTGAAGTTCTTACCAGTTATAAACTGAGAAAGAATTCAAACGTTCTCTGTGTTGATGATGATTTGCCTACTCTTAATTTGGTTAAGCAAGCAATTGAGCAAGCCGGTTTTAATGCAATCGCAATCAACATTTCCGCAGCTGTGATGGAAGTGATCAAAGATAAAGATATTGATCTGGCTATCGTTGATCTTGATATGCCTACGCCAAACGGATTTGAGCTGATCAAACTCATTAAATCGGAAAAACGTTTTGCCCGTCTCCCTATTATTATTTACACCGGTAAAGAAAATTATCAAGAGGATTTGAAATCGATCGAAGGCTTATTTGAGGATTTACTTGATAAACGTTCGACTAATATTGAAGACCTCGCCGATACTATTAACGCAATGATTAATCGCTATGAAACTCCTCCTCCGGCTGCCGATGTGATCAAAAACGAAGGCGGGATGAAGATTCTTTTAGCAGAAGATTATAAACACTCTCAAATCATTGTAACTCGTCTCTTAAAGAAAAACGGATTTGAAAATATTGTTGTTGTAGAAAACGGTGAAGATGCATTCAAAATGGCACGCGACCAGAAATTTGATCTTATTCTTATGGATATGCAAATGCCTATTATGAATGGCTTTGAAGCGACGGAAAAAATCCGCGAATTACCTAATTATAAAGAAACTCCGGTAATTGCTCTTACCGCGTTTGCTATGAAAGGTGATCGCGAAAAATGTATAGAAGCCGGCGCTACAGATTACATTCCCAAACCGATAGACAGCAAAGAGTTTATCGACAAAGTGAAATACTACACAAATACTCTTAGTTAAAAAAAATCCCTCTTCAGAGGGATTTTTTTTATCTACTTTTCATCAAGCATCCAGAATCCATTATCATCTTTATCCCAAATTTTTCTTTAGAAAAATTTGCCCTTCAGGCCGCAAGCGGTAAAATGAAAGGAATCAATAAGTTTACTAGAACATAGATTTAGTGTTTAAACATTTTTCTTACACCGCTTGCGGGGCTAACCACACTTGTAAAACTTTTATAACTAAAGTTTTACAAGCGGCCTCCGGCAAATAAATCATTTCTAATGATTTATTTGGGTTTAGTATATTTGCAACAAATTTTTCGGAGATTTTGTGAACGAAGTACGCGTACGTTTTGCACCTAGTCCAACTGGCTACCTCCATGTAGGAGGTTTACGCACCGCATTGTATAATTATCTATTTGCCCGAAGGAACAATGGAAAATTCATTTTAAGAATTGAAGACACTGACCGCAACCGTTATGTTGAAGGAGCTGTTGATAATTTAATCACTTCGTTAAAATGGTGCGGATTAGATTACGATGAAGGTCCGGATAAAGCCGGAGACTTTGGTCCTTATATGCAATCTCAAAGATTGGATTTGTACAAAAAGTATGCTCTGGATTTAATTGAGAAGGGACACGCTTACTATTGCTTCTGCACACCGGAACGTTTGCAAGTCCTTAAAGAAGAACAAGCTGCACAAAAATTGCCTCAAGCCAAATATGATAAACATTGCCTTTCACTTTCCAAGAACGAAGTTGAAGAAAAACTTGCCAGCGGAATTGCGCATGTAGTACGCTTAAATGTTATCCCGAACCAGAAAATTATTTTTAACGATATAATACGAAACAGAGTAGAATTTGACAGCAGCAACGTTGATGATCAAGTGTTGATTAAAGGTGACGGCTATCCAACTTACCACATGGCAAATGTAGTTGATGATCACTTAATGCAGATTAGTCATGTAATACGAGGTGAAGAATGGCTATCCTCAACTCCAAAACATGTTCTGCTGTACGATTTCTTCGGTTGGGAAAAACCAATTTTCGCTCATCTCCCTCTTCTGCTAAATCCGGATCGCTCAAAACTTAGCAAACGTCAAGGCGATGTAGCGGTTGAGGATTACAGAGCTAAAGGATTTTTGAAAGAAGCGCTTGTGAACTTTGTCGCTCTACTTGGATGGAATGCCGGCGACGACAAAGAATTTTATTATATGAACGAGTTGATAGAAAGTTTTTCGCTTGAAAGAGTAAACAACTCCGGTGCTGTTTTCGATTTAGAAAAACTGAATTGGATAAACGCCGAACATCTACGAAAGAAATCTGATTCCGATCTTTTAATACTTCTCAAAGAGGAAATTCTCAATTCTCAATTCTCAATTTTCAATTACTCGGACGATTATCTTTTACAAGTTCTGCAAGCTATGAAAGAACGTGTAAGTTTTGTAAAAGAATATTTAAGTAAATCTCCATACTTCTTTGTAGCTCCAAAGGAATATGAAGAAGCCTCAAGATTGAAGAACTGGAAACCGGAAACTCCGGAACAATTGACAGTATTAAAAAATAAATTCGCTGAATTATCAAATCCGGCAAAAGAAGATTACGAAACGGCATTAAAGCAAACTGCTGCGGAATTAAATGTAAGTCCCGGGAAGCTAATTCATCCCTTGCGTCTAGCTCTTTCGGGTATAAGTACTGGTCCGGGAATGTATGATCTTCTTTTCATACTTGGGAAAGAAGAAGTTCTTAAAAGAATAGAGACAGCTCTGGAAAAAATTTCTTTTTAGTGCAAGCGGAACTAAAAACCATTTCTACTGGTTGAGCTTCATAAAGACTATGAAGCTGTATACACTTTACCGAAAACAAGAACTCCCAATTTCGCTAGATGCAACTTGGGATTTTTTTTCATCGCCGCTAAATCTTAAGAAGATGACCCCTCCAGAAATGGATTTCGAAATCACTTCAGATTATAAAAACGAAAAAATGTTTGCCGGAATGATTATCGAGTATATAGTAAGGCCGGTGCTTGGTTTTCCAATGCGCTGGGTTACAGAGATTACTCATGTTAAAGAAAAAGAATACTTTGTTGATGAACAGCGCTTCGGTCCTTATGCACTTTGGCATCATAAGCACGCATTTAGAATTGAGAATGATAAAGTGATAATGGAAGACTTGGTAAACTACGCTTTGCCATTTGGTTTCTTAGGCAGAATAGCACATCGGTTGTTTGTGAAGAATAGAGTTGAAGAGATTTTTAATTACCGTACAATGGCACTAAACAAAATGATTAAGGAAGGAATGCTGGCACAATAGTTAATTATGCCAGCGTATTAATTATTTCCCTTTTGACCAGCTGTCTTTCAGCGTTACCGTTCTATTGAAAACCAGTTTCTCTGTTGTTGTATATTTTGTATCAACACAGAAATAGCCCATACGTTCAAACTGAAATTTATCAAGCGGTTTTGAATCTTTGATAAATGGCTCAATCTTAGCATTGTCGATAATTTCCAGAGAGTTAGGATTAATTTTCCCGAGCCAATCATCTTCTGTTCCCGGATTTTCAACAGTAAAGAGTCTGTCGTATAATCTCACTTCAGCATCAACGGCATGCTTAGCAGAAACCCAATGAATAACACCCTTAACTTTCTTTGTACTTGTTCCGCTTCCGCTCTTGGTATCTTTATCATAAGTGCAGCGAAGTTCAACAACTTTACCAGAATCATCTTTAATCACTTCCTCACATTTAATGATGTATGCATAACGCAATCTTACTTCTCCACCCGTAACAAGGCGATGAAATCCTTTTGGCGGATTTTCCATAAAATCATTTTCATCAATGTAAATTTCACTAGAGAAAGGAACTGTACGAGTGCCAGCTTCCGGTTTTTCCGGATTATTTACAGCATCTAAATTCTCTTCACCATCGTAATTCGTAATTACTACTTTGAGCGGTTTCAAAACTGCCATAACACGTTGAGCATTTTTGTTTAAATCATCTCTTATAGCAAATTCCAACAAAGAAATGTCTGTAAGCGCATCACGTTTAGCAACGCCAATTATCTCTGCAAAATTTCTGATTGCTTCTGGCGTGTAACCTCTTCTTCTGTAACCAGAAATTGTAGGCATTCGTGGATCGTCCCAATCATCAACATATTTTTCTTTTACTAGCTGAAGTAGTTTGCGTTTGCTCATTACGGTATAACTTAAATTCAGTCTAGCAAATTCTATCTGCTGAGGATGATGAATACCGAGAGAATCCAAAAACCAATCGTAAAGCGGTCTATGGTTTTCAAACTCAAGTGTACAAATTGAATGTGTAATACCTTCCAGCGAATCTTCGTTTCCGTGTGCCCAATCATAAGTTGGATAAATACACCAGTTATTTCCTTGCCTATGATGCTCAGCGTGAACAACACGGTACATTATCGGGTCGCGCATGTTAAAGTTTGGAGAAGCCATATCAATTTTTGCGCGTAAAGTTTTCGTTCCATTCTCAAACTCACCTTTGCGCATACGCTCGAACAAATCCAAATTTTCTTCAACAGTTCTATTTCTGTAAGGACTGTCCTTTCCCGGTTCTGTTAACGTTCCGCGAGTCGCGCGGATTTCATCTCCGTTCAAATCGCAAACGTAGGCCTTTCCCATTTTTATTAACTCCACGGCCCAGTTGTACATTTGCTCAAAATAATCGGATGCATATAGAATTCGATCTTCAAAATCGCCACCGAGCCATTTCACATCTGCTACAATTGAATCAACATATTCTTGTTCTTCTTTTTCCGGATTTGTGTCATCAAACCTAAGATTGAATTTGCCGTTGTAATCTCTAGCTATGCCATAGTTCAAGCAAATAGATTTAGCGTGTCCAATATGAAGATAACCGTTTGGTTCCGGCGGAAAACGAGTATGAACCTTCCCGCCCCACTTTCCGGTTTTGGTATCTTCATCAATTATTTCGTAGATAAAATTTTTCGGCTTCCGTTCTACCGGATTTTCGTTTGTGTCTTTTGTCTCTTCCATGATTTCCAGGTGATTTTTAATTACTGTGGCAAAAATAAGAAAACGCGGCTTAAATAAGCAGTGGCACTTTGGCTCAGTGTTTTTATTTTAGGATTTATTGCATGAGCCATTGGTGCATGAAAGGCAGAACAAGAAAGGCTACATTAGCAGCCTTTCTTGTTTATCAAAATGACTATTTAAGCAGAAGCATTTTTTTAGTATCCGAGTAAGCCCCGGCTTTAATCTGATAGAAATACATGCCGCTTCCAAGATTATAATACTTAGAATTCATCTTAATGGAATACAAACCCCGGTTTTGGAAATCATTGACCAATACTGCTACTTCTCGTCCAAGAACATCGTAAACCTTTAACGTTATGTACTCGGCAGTAGCAAGTTGATAATTGATAGTTGTAGTTGGATTAAACGGATTCGGGTAGTTCTGAGATAAATTGGGAATAGTAGGTAGACTAGCAGATTTTTGAACATCTGTTAAATCAAGAAATCTGTTTAGATAAATTTTGTATTCAGAACTAGATTTACCAGCCCATACTATCCCACAATCATAGGAACCTTGAGTAATTATTGGTACTAATCTTGGTTTTGGTTCATGCATAGCCCAAACTGGCGGGTGAGAAGATGCATAGGTTGGTATTGAAAACTGAGATGTTCCAGATATGTCTTGATCAAATTTAAAAACAATTTTATTTGTCTCATTAGTAGGTTCGCCTGGTTGGATTTCCTCTTCGAAATAAGCCAAGTTGAATTCACCTTCATTCGAAAGATCAATCCATTGCTCATTTTTGCTCAACTCACTAGAAACATCAAAGACCGGGCTGAAATTCTTACCATCATCCAGACTTACAACTCCTCTAATGTCTAAACTGGCACCTGTATGTTCAACAAATAGTAGGTAGACTTTACTCTGTATGATAGCAATATCGATTTCGCTTTTAATTGGAGCGTTTGGAATTATTTCTTGTGGAAGTGAGTTTGTAAATCCACCTTCAGTATTTACAGTACCAAGAGAATAATGTACTTCACGATTAGAAATAGGTTCACTCCTACCGACATAAAAGCACATTGCAATTTTATTTTGATAAATGCTTATTTGGGGATTATTACCCCACTCCATAATATTATATGAATGACCGAGCTTAATCATATCGTTAGTTGGAGAAATAATCTGCATGTGTAGGTATTCACTTAAAGTCCCACGATCGTAGAGCAGATAGAAATTTTGATTGTAACTGCAGTACTCAACATCCCATGTCATTAAGGAATAAGGAAACCGGAAATAATTATTTGAATACGTTTGGGTTATATTGAAAATTTTTAGTGTATCAGCAGTTTGATAAAAGGAAAAAATCGCATTGTGAGTACTAACAAGCTTTACATTTTTAATGATCTCACGGTCTTCTTGAACAAAGGGTAATGGAACCCACGTTGCCCCTCTGTCACTCGAAACGAGGTAAGTTATTGTTGTCCAAGTTGTAGTGTTATCTATTATCGCAATGTATAACTTGCCGTCATATGCTTGTATACAGTCAAACTTTCCAGTGTTAGTATAATCATCAACAACAATATCATCACCCCATAACAACGACCCAGTTTTAGAAACTGGACTTTGACAGTATATAGTTGTGGTAATAAGAAAAGTCAAAAATAAAAATATTCTATTGCGCATAGTCGCCTCATATTACTTAGTTAGCACAAATTTCTTTGTTAATATATTGTTGCCGGAAGTCAACATATAAAAGTAAACTCCACTAGATAATGAAGAATTGATAATGGAGAATTGATAATTGTAAGCACCAGCTTGTTTATACTCGTTAACTAAAGTGGAAACTTCTCTTCCAACAACATCGTAAACCTTTAACGTAACGTATCCGGCAGTAGGAATTGAATAGCTAATCGTCGTACTAGGATTGAATGGATTGGGATAATTTTGTTCAAGTGAATATTTACCCGGTATGGATTTTACTTCATCAACATCAGTTACTAATTCGTTAAGTGGCCGTTTCCATACACCATATTGGTTTGTACCGGCATATAAGTAGTTATCAACTACTTCAATAGAATATACTTCATATGGCAGACCTTCGTTTTTTAATACCCAATTTGCACCGCCATCTTTGCTGGAATAAACATTGGCCGCAGCCGCAGCATATATATTGTTGTTGTTATCAAATGCAAGCGCAAAAATATTTAGGGAAGTCATCCCATTTTTAATTTGAGCCCATGTTGTTCCATCGTCTAATGAGACATAAACACCCTCTCCCCAAGTGCCGGCAAATATTTTATTATTGTTGGCTTTAACTGTTATAATATTCTTACCTGCTAAACCGGCTGCCAACCAGCTAGTTCCGCTGTTTACCGAAATGAAAACTCCACCGGTAGTCGCAGCAAATAAATTGTTTCCTACTAAAGTCAGCATATTGATATTTTTATTTGTCAAACCGTTGTTAACTTCATTCCATGTTGTTCCGTTATCTATTGTTGAATAGACACCGGAATTGTCCGTACCCACAAAGATTTTTGTACCGTTTACTGCAACAGAATAAATTTTTTGATTTGTCAAACTTGTGCTCAATCTAGTCCATGTAGCACAATTATCCGTCGTCTTATATAAACCCCAGCCATTAGTTGCTGCATATATTTCGTTATTATTATTTACTAACTGAACGACGTAGGCTATTGACGGATAACTTGAGTTCCAGTTAACTCCACCATTATTTGTATAGTGAACTCCTCCTGAGTAATAAGCACCGGCAAACAAATTCGATCCTGATCTAACTAAAGTTTTTATTGTTGAATTAGTTATACCGCCATTTGATTGATTCCATTGATCGCCATTGTTCACCGATTTGTAAATTCCTCTGCCGGTAACAGCAACAAACAAATTATTACCAACACCTACAAAATTATTTGAGTAGTTTGTCGTAATCCCATTATTTGCTGCACTCCAAGAAGTACCTTGGTTAGTAGATTTATATATACCGGCATCGGTGCTTACAAATAAATTAGTACCAAAAGAAAAAATTCTTCTTACAGATGATGTACTTAATCCACCATTTTTACTCCATGTTAGACCATTATCTATTGATTGATAAACTCCATCAAAGTAAGAAGCAACGAAAAGAGATGTTCCATTTATGGCAAAAGAACGTATGCCATTCTTATTTGTAATGCCGGTATTTGCTTCTTGCCATGTTGAACCTTTATCGGTTGAAGAAAAAACTCCCCCGGTATTGGTCCCAATAAATAATTTATTCGATGTAGCAAAAAGAGTTAAAATAACTTTATCGGAAATTCCGCTAGATGAAATTGTCCATGTAAGTCCTTCATCATTTGAACGAGCAACACCTACTCCAACTATAGTAGCATACAAGTAGGTTCCATCATATCCTAAACCTCTAACATCACCTTGATTATTGACGGGTGTAATTTTTTGCCACGAATCTCCGTTATTTGATGAGATTAAAATATCAGTATATGTACTTACAACAATTTTTGTCCCGATATTGCAAAAACTATTCACATTAGATTTATATGTTAAACCAGTATTACATTTTTCCCAGCTAGTTCCGGAATCTGTTGATCTATAAATCCCACCATAGCTCGAAGAACCGGCAAAGATTGTTGTTCCATTTACATTAAATGATTCAATTGTTACCTCATTCGGTCCGGATGTAGAGACCCATTGTGCTGTTAAATTTGGAGATAATAATGCAAGCATTGATAATAGTAGTATTACTTTTTTCATAACATCCTCGTTTATGTTTTAATGAAATTCTTTATCATATTTTCTAATAAAGAAAGGTTTTCTTTATTAATAAAGTTATTAGCTCCTTGGTTTAGAGCTTCTTCCCTATATTCTTCTTCAGGTAATTGTGTTACAATAATGATTTTAACATCAGTGGAAAGCTTTCTGATTTCTCTAGTAGTCGTAAACCCATCCATCTCCTTCATCATAATATCCATTAATATTATATCAGGATGGTAGTATTGAAAATTATGAAGGGCGTTTTCACCATTTTCAAATTCATAAATTTCAAATGAAAAACATAGCTGGTCCAAATGCTTTTTAATGAGTTTTCTAATTCTTTGGTTGTCATCAACAATAAAAATCTTCAAAGCATACCCGCTTGAATTCCGAAAAGAAATTATTCCGTGTGCAACTTGAAATAAATAGAGAGTTATACTCTATTTTACTAAGTAGATGTACTTAGATAATTTAGAAGAAGATTAAGAGTAGGATCATGAGAAGAGTACTTACGTAAATGAATGCATGTTATTTTTGAATACTAGAACTAAAGCATGGCTTTATGTTCTATAGCAAACAATAAAAGTTTGTTATGGCCACATAGCTCTATCTTGTGACAGATATTCATTCTATGGTTCTGAACAGTTCTATGGCTGATAAAAAGCTCTTCTGCTATTTGAGTACTTGTTTTATTCTGAGCTAAAAGCTTCAAAATGGCTCTTTCAGTTTGGGTAAGTTTATCAATCTTTTCAATAATTTCGTTCTTGCTCGATTTGTTTTTACGATTACTTATGAGAAAACTTGTTAGCTCATTACTGACGTAAAAGCCACCACATAAAACAATTCTAATGCAATCAATAATTTCTGTAGTTGTTGATTCTTTAAGTAGGTAACCCTTAACTTCATTTTCAAGCGCCTCTTCTAGATATTCTTCTTCGCTGTACATGGTAAGAATTATTGGTATCGTCGTAAGCTTTTCTGTATGAATGATCTTGCATATTTCAATACCGGAAAGTCCGGGCATAGAGATATCCAGTACAGCAACTTGCGGAGCTTTAGTACGAATGATTTGAAGGGCATCAATGCCATTACCGGCAAAGTAAGCGATTTTGTAGTTTTTTTCAGTCTGGATTATTTTAGTCAACCCCTCACGGAATATCGGGTGGTCATCTGCAAGTAAGATGTTTACTGTTTCTTTCATTTAACCAATTTTTATTGTTATAGAAATTTTAGTGCCTTTATCTTTGGATGAATCAATTTCAATTTTTCCATTCAGCATTCGAACTCTTTCGCGAATGCTTTTTAATCCAAGTCCTTCTGTAAATTTATTTGCTCTATCAACATTATTTATATCGAAGCCTATTCCGTCGTCCTCAACATCTAACCTTACAACATCATTTTCATAAGTTAGACAGATAAGCGCTTTAGTTGCTTGAGAATGTTTTACAATATTATTTAATGATTCTTGAATTATGCGATAGATATTAATCTCGGCCTCTTTTGGAATTACACCAGCTAAATCAAAAAGTTCTGTGACAATTTCTATACTGCTGATATTTCTAATTTTGTTAACCATTGCATTAATAGCCTTCAATAAACCTAATCGCTCCAACTGATGAGGATGCAAATCCGATGAAATTGATTTTACTTCAGAAATCGACTCCTTAATTAGTCCTGAAATATCCTCAAGTTCGCTAATATCCTTAACGGATGCCGCTTTATACATATCAATTTGGTTTTTGATCACTAGAAGATTCTGACCTAAACTATCGTGTAATTCTTGCGAAAGCCTTTTTCGTTCTTCTTCTTGTGATTCAATCAATAATTTCGAAAAGAGATTTTGCCTTTGCCTCTCCTCTTTCAATCTTTTTATTTTTGTAGTTACTAACAAGTAAATACCAAAAGCTATAAGTAAGACAAAAATCAATCTGTAGTAATTGTTCTGCCAAAAAGGAGGCTTGACCGCAATATTTATTACTGCAGCTTGATAATTCCAGACAGCATCATTATTTGAGCCGATTACTTTTAGTTTATAATTGCCCGCTGGTAGATTTGCAAAGGTGATTTCATTTTTATTCCCTAATACTACCCACTTACCGTCCAATCCTTCTAAAATGTACTTGTACTCATTCTTTTCCGGGTAAATGTAGTTAAGTGCAGCAAAGCTAACGCTAATATTACGCTGGTCGTAATCCAGCAACAGTTCTTTTACTTTACTTACATCTGTGTTTAGTTTGTAATCTTCACCGGCAATTTTAATCGAAGTGAAAAATATTGGAGGTGTAAGCTTGTTGCTATACAAATCATTCGGATGAAAAGTTAAATAGCCGGAGTTTCCGCCAAAATAAATATTTCCAACCTTGTCTGTCGTTGCTTCGCCAAAGTAAAAATCATAACCGCCCACTTCTTCAGTCATCGAGAATAATTTGGCTTGATTAGTCCTAGGATTATATGAACCAATAGAAGATTTATGAGTAGAGAACCAGAAGTTTCCATCGTTATCCATTGTCATTGTAAATGAGCCATACTTACGCTCATTAATCTTCACATTACTTAAGTAATTCCCTTTTTCATCAATGCTCACTTTAGTTATGCCAGAAAAATGACTGAACCAAATGTTATTCTGCTTATCAACAAGTAAACTTGTAGGAATATTAATCGAACTAGATGGATTCTTTTTATCTGAATAAATCATCTCATATTTATTGTTTTTAAAATCAAAGCGCTGTAAACCTTTGGTTGTTGCTAACCAAACTGATCCGCTGGAATCACAAGCTAATTGATCAATGAAATCGCTTGCCACACCTTCTTTTGAAGAAATGAAACGAACAAATCTGATTCGTTCTTTCATTTTTTCAGTTGACCTAATAAGATTTAACCCGCCATTCCAAGTTGAGACCCAAATATTTCCTTCTTTATCAGAAACAAAATCGCGAATGAAATTACTGCTTATACTATGCTCATCATTCACTTCATTATAAAAATTTGAAAAGTATAATTTATTTCCCGGCTTAAAATCTTTTGGCAATATGAATCTGCTAATACCTCCACCCCATGTGCCGATCCACCAAATATCACCATCGGAAAATATTTTGATCACTTCTTCATTTTTGTGGTGGGGAAATGATTTAGGTAAATCATAATGATAGAAGCGATTCTCCCCTTTGCTTTTCACATTGATACCTTTTGAAGACGCAATCCAAAGGTTTCCATACTTATCAGTAAAACACTGGCTAATTCTGTTGCTTGATAAGCTATTGGACCGGGATGGATCTTGAGAAACCTTGGTAAACCGGGTTTTATTTGTATTTAATTTACAAATGCCGCCGGCAGTTGCTACCCACAAAATATTTTGATTATCCAACAGAATATTATACACTGAATTATTGGAGAGTGAATACTGATCTTGAGGATTATTGCTAAGCCGTTTAAGTTTGTTTTTCCTAACATTTAATTTCGCCATACCATCTAGCGTACCGACCCATAAAATTGAATCGCCTTGCGAACATAATGCTGTAACACGATCACTTGGCAAGGAGCTATCATTGTCAGCTTTATTCTGCCACTTGCGGTACGAATAGTTACTTGTATTAATTCTTATTAATCCTTCTCCCCCGGTTGCAACAAAAATTTCGTCAGTATTTGGATTTGAATAGAAGGCGTTAATCTGCTGGTATTTGGGTATAATTTGTGTCAAATCATTTTCTAAATATTGTTTGCGTTTCGTATCAAACCGGTAGACACCTCTGCTCAGCATGCCTAACCAGAGGACACCATTCTTATCCAAATAAATTGTACTTACTCTGTTAGAAACCGTTTTATTTTTATCTTGATCCGGGATTTGATATTTACTGATCAATTCCAAATTGAAGTTTGTGTTCAAAATCCCGGAATCAGTCGAAAACCAATAGGTATTATCAGTGCTGCTTTTTATTATGCTAGTTAACCCCACACCTCTTATAGCGGAATTGTTTTTACTTAGATTAGTGAAAATACCTTTTCCATAATCATAACAATATAATTGTCCGCTAAAACTTATGAAGAACAACTTGTCGGTTGAATGTTGGTATATCTGGTAAAATATATTTTCCTCTAAACCAAATTCATTTTTGTTATCTAAATTGAATATTGAAAATCTCGCCCCATCATATCTACAAATGCCGTCATCGGTGGTAAACCATAGAAATCCATACGAGTCTTTAAATGAATAATTAAGGACATTTGAAGGGAGCCCGTTACGGACAGTAAGATGAGAAAACTTAGTTTGAGAAATTACTATCTCATCGAAGAATGATACAAGAGCAATAACCAGAAGTATGTTCTTGCCGATTAATCTATATAATCTGAAGGAATGAATAAATTACACTCAATGATGTTTATTAATATTTCTAAGAGGTCAGTCTTTGGCTTCTTAGCCTTTATTATTCAAAGATTATTTCAATAAAACCATTTTTTTAGTTTCGGAAAATACACCGGCGCGAATACGATAGAAATACATGCCGCTTACAAGATTATAATACTTAGAATTCATCTCAATGGAATACAAACCCGGGTTTTGGTAATCATTAACCAACACTACAACTTCTCTTCCAAGCATATCATATACTTTTATGGATACTTGGCTAGCAGTAGGCAAATGATAATTAATAGTTGTACTTGGATTAAAAGGATTGGGATAATTCTGATACAAAGCGAATTCGGTCGGCAGAAATCCAAGCTCTTCTGCATCAGTTGGCTGTAGTTTTATTTCTAATACGTTGCTTTCATCCGAAGTTGTATTGCTGTTGAAGGCTTTCAATCTGAAACGATAATTTCTGTTATAAATAAAATTATAGACATTAAATGAAGTCAAGTTCTTGTTAAGTTTAATTACTTCCTTATACGTTGAGCTTGTATCATGTTTAGCTTCTAAAACAAATCCTTCTTCAACTTCCGAGTTATCTTCCCAGTTTAGTTGTATTGTATTATATGCAATCAGTTTATAAGCAAGATTTGTCGGCGGTTTAATTACGCTATTAACAACTATTGGCGGTTGTGCAGAAAGATCAGATAATCCGGATTCATTGTAAGATGCAATTCGGTAAGAATAAGTGAATCCTTCGGCTGTTGTTTTATCAACAAATTCAAGTTGTTCTGCCGGAACAATTCCAATTATATCTTCATCAAGAAGAGTGTATGCAGCAGAAACTTTTCCTACTTTAGTTAAGGTCCGGTAAATAATAAATCCTTTTACATTTCCCGACCTATCCACCCACGAAACTTTTATGTTGCCACCGGTTATATGTTCAATCTTAACTGCTTCCGGCGGCTTTAGATTCGGAGCTACTATAACTGGTGCTTTTACCGTAACACTTTTCGTTAGTATATTACTACCAGCCTGGTAGTCATCGAAATATTGCATCTCAAGATTTTTAGTTTTATTAAGTGACTTACTTCCATTTTCAACTAAATAGTAAAGTCCATTTCTTACAGCTTTTTGAACTTCCGTTGGAGCGGAATAATTTGCAGTCATTTTATATTTAGCTTGATCTACTAAAAATGAAGTTGTTATAGCTGTAGCGGCAACTGAGCCAATTAAATCTTCGCCACTTACATAATTATTGCTTACAACCACTTCGAATGTACCTTTGCCTCGCAAGTTTACATCGTCGGAAATACTTAGTCCGCTGGCAATTTTTATTGGAGAAGTTCCAATTGTATAATCAAGTTCATTTCCGGTGTTGTCGCTAATAACCGGTGAAGAATTGACCGAGGTGAAGGTTATTGGACGGGTAAGAACATTACTGGAATCATCGTCAACAACAACCAAAGACATTATGCAAGCAACATCGCCATTTAATTTGTGAGGTTCTCCAATGTATTGAAACTTGACACTACTTGCATAGGATTCTGCGTTTGAAGGTAAGGTTCCATCAGGAATAGCAAATCTCACTTGCAATCCCCCATTTTCTATGCTACCCGAAGACCAACTGGTTGTTAACTTATATCTTTGCTTTATAGAATCGGCATCATTCTCCGCATGAATTCGGACAATCAGCTCGCGAATAGCCGGATCATTATATCTGCTCCTCAAACTGATAGAAAGATTTGAAAGAACTAGTACTGGTTCAGCCCCTTCAGTAAAGTTCAACGGAGTATTCCAATCTGCAGAAGAAATTATCCGCTGCGGAATAGGTTCTATAGTTACCTCAGTTTGAGCTTGAACAACTACTATATTTGATTTACTAAATTTTACTCTAATTAAACACTTTTTCTCTTTTGTTGTAATTGATGGAACAATCCAATTCATATAGTTAAATTTGTAACCATAGCCTCCGAAAACAAAGTACCCGATTGGATTCCAGTTATTTCCGCTATCAATTGAAAACTCCAAGTCATACCGTGTTCCTTCACCTAAGTTTAGATATAATACATTCCAATCAATCCGAACAGATTGTTCTGAAGTTAATCGAGTCCCCGCCGCCGGAGATATTAATTGTAAAACCGGAGACATAATTGCTAAGTTAAATTCTGTTTGGGTTCCAACGCTAGGGTTATTAGCATCCTCTATTCTGACGCCTACATTGTTTGCCGGTGTGTTGGGTATTATCCAATTACAATATCCGGAATCATTGTATTGATTTGTTACTGTTGCAATTGTTATCCAGCTTACACCTTGGTTTAGTGAGTATTTAACTCGAACATTTTGAACATTATCACTATCCCACGAAATTGCAACGGTATCATTTATTGTAAACTTACTTTCATTTAATCGGAGAGATAGGGAGTAATTTTTAATTGAAAAAGAAGCTCGATCTGAAGTAGAGGGATTATCCAGATCGGTTATTCGAATACTGCAAACGTTACTACTTTTAACATTTGGAACAGTCCAATCAATACTTCCAGTGAAACTCGGGAACGTAGCAGAATTTATTTGAGCTATTTCATGCCAGTTTAGATCAGCAGCTTGAGTTGTATTATACTCAATTTTTACTTTTGCAACATTCAGACTAGTCCATTTGATTCTATGCGTTGTTCCACTTTCCCAAACTTCATGAACCTTTGTCGGTTCTTCAATAACTATTTCTCTGCTGAAATAAACACCTATCCCAAAGACACAAGAAAAATAAGTTGGCATATTAGCATCGGAAATTTTTATCTCAGCTGTATTTACACCGATCAATGATTTTGGAACTTGCCAAGTATATTTACCTGTGGATGCCGGGTGATTATCTACAATAAGGTAAGTTGAGTTTTGATATTTTAGTTCAATTTTTACGTTCTTCACTTCTGGATCAACCAAAGTCCACTTAATGTCAAAAGGTTTTTCTGCAATTATGAACCTGCTATTGTCAAGATAGTTTGGTGAAGTAATCTCAAAAGGATGCGGTTTTACTTGAACCTCTTCTGCGTCAAAATAATTTGTATGGTATTGGCCATCCCAAATATCAACTACTGCACTACCTTGAACGCACTCGATTATAGGGATAAGAAAATTTACTTCACCATTTACAATTGTTGCCCCTCTACCTGTTGGTGGGGTAAAGCAATTTAACACTGAGGGCAAAAAATAGGAAATTCCTAATAGCTCAGGTGCAATCTTTGCTTTAACTAGTATTTGATTAGGGCCGTCGTCAGGATAATATTCACTATCAGAAAATCTATACCCCGGTGAATATATTTCATTTCCTGTTGGGTATATGATGTCAATTTTCCTTTCAGTAATCGCAAATGTATTATCGCTTAAATCGGAATTTTGTGAGTTTGCGGCATCAGTAACTCTAATTTTAAAATTAGTCGAATAAATTCTTGGAGCTTTCCAAGCATATTGTTTAATACCTAAAGGTGTTGTAGATGTAACATCGTAATTAGAAACTATACTATTCCAACTATTTCCATTATCTGTAGTGTAATCGAGATTTATCCGCGCAATATTGTCAGCAGTATTAAATACAATATAAATTTGATCTTTGGCTTGAAAAGACTCTCCACCATTAGGCTGTGTAAGAGCAATAGGTTGCTTATAAACTTCAAAATTTCCATCGCATTCATCAGTCATGTTTGCCAAATAGCGATCTTTAATCCTAACTTTATAATTAACAGAAGGATTTCCGTAAGGAGTCCAATTAACGGATCCAGATTCAATCATAGTAAGAATCGTTCCATCCTGTGTATATCCAGCTAATTGCCAAGTCTGCCCATTGTCAGAAGAAACTTCAATAGCTTTTCCCGATTTGTTATTATCACTATCGGACCACATAATTTTAGTTTGGACGCCCCATGCTAATCTCTCCCCGCCATTTGGCGATACAATTTTTAGCGAAGCTATTCGGACACTACTTTCTGCATAATTTGAAGGAGCATCCACATCGGAAATTTTGATTCTATAACTACCTAATACATCAGATGTTAACCAATTATAAGCACCTAAACCGGCATCAACGTTATTGGCAAGTTCATTCCAAGTACCATTCCAAAATTCGATTTTGACTTTTGAGACTCCCTCTGAATGCCAAGTGATATTGTAGTACTTTTCAGCCTGTAAAACATCACCATTGTTAGGACTAAGTAAGGTCAACGAAGATATGGAAATCGTGAAAGCACTATTACTACTTGTATTAACATCCGCATTATCAACAGCAGTAATTTTGATTAAGGCTTGAGTAGTTACATCATTTGGAATTATCCATAAATAACTTGAAGGAGAAGATGATGTTGAAATATTATCTGTAACAAGTTTCCAACTTGAACCATTATTAACAGAATATTCAATCTTGACGTTAGTAACATTGTTGCTTACCCATGTTATGTTTTTAGAAGATCCGACTTTCCAATTCTCTCCGCCGTTTGGGGATAAAAGTGTAATTGTTGATTTATGAATATTGAAAACACCGTTGCTTCTGTCATTAAGATTTGCATCTTCAGAATCAGTAATTCTAACCAGAGCGTAAGTTGTAACCGCATCCGGCAAAACCCATACATAGCTTAGCGATGCAGCGGGGATATTTTCAGCAATTAGATTCCAAGAAGAACCGTTATCAGTTGAAAATTCTATTTTAACATTCGTTACATTTGCACTAGTCCAGTTTATGTTTTGAGAACTGCCCACCCTCCAACTTTCACCTCCATTTGGTGATGTTAAAGCTAATGTCGGCAAGTATATAGAAAACGTTGTATTGCTTTGGTCTATCAAACTATTATTTGATTCGTCTGAAATTCTGACCAAGGCTTGAGTAGTAACTTCATTTGAAACAACCCATGAAAAACTTGACGGATTAGAAAGTACATTTGCAGCAATTAGTTTCCATGTAGTGCCATTATTAATCGAGTATTCAAGTTTAATACTAGTAACGTTTGAACTTGTCCAAGTAATATTTTGCAAACTGCCTACTTTCCAGTTTTCTCCGCCGTTTGGAGATATCAAAGTAAGGGAAGGAATAATAACACTAAATGGAGAATCACTCCGATCAATCAGTGTAGGAAAATCTATGTCTTGAATAATTATTTTACAATTAGTAGAACTTAAATTCGGTACATTCCATTCGTATGTACTAAGCGAAGCATCAATGTTAGAAGCAATTGTTCGTGCACTAATTCCATCCGTTGTATAAGAAATATCAATTTTCCCTACATTAGTGCTTGTCCATGTAATATTGTATTTGCTTCCTACTTTAATTTGTTCTCCTCCATTCGGGGTAAGTACTTGCAAGGAAGATTGGAATAAAGTAAAACTAGCATTACTTACAGAGTAATTGGATGCATCATTAAGATCAGCAACTCTAATCAAACAAGCGTTTGAGCTCAGATTAGGAGTAGTCCAATTTAGGTTATATTTTGCATCTACTGGAGTTTCGATTGCCGAGACTAACTGCGTCCACGTAGTACCACCATCACTGCTAAAATTAATTTCTACTTTCTCAACATCGGTAGTTTCCCATTCAACTAAATAATTCGAAGTTGCACGGACATTTTCACCGCCAATAGGTGTTAGTAGGTTTATTTGCGGCTCTAATATTCTAAAAACTGCGTCGCTTCTATCTGTTACTAAATCATCTTCAGTATCGCTAACTCTAATTGCAACTTTACTAGATCTAAAATCCGGAACTACCCAATTAAAAGTACCGGTTGAGGCTTCTGTGTTTGAAGTGATTATAGTCCAACTTTCACCATCATCAATAGTATATTCAATTTTTACATTTAATATATTTTCACTTAACCATGTTATATTTTGCGATGAGCCAGCTTTCCATTTTTCTCCTCCATTTGGAGAAGTTAGAGTAAGTGTAGAAAGGAATATTGTAAACTGTGAATTACTAATATCAAATAGCGATGGTTCTCCTACTTCGGTAATTCTAACTTTACAATTAGTTGAAACAGTGTTAGGGACAGTCCACGCAAAATAGTTTGTCGTCCCGTTGATATTCGCCGTAGTATTTGCAATAATCTGAGTCCAATTAGTGCCACTATCAGTTGAATACTCAATACTTACATTCGTAATATTTGTACTTATCCAACTAATACTCTGATTAGAACCAACTTTCCAATTCTCGCCCCCATTAGGTGTAAGAACGCTGATAGATTTGTTGAATATCCTGAACACAGAATCACTTTGATCATTTATAGAATTATCCGAAATATCGGTTACCTTAACTAATGCTTGAGACGTGATAGAGTTTGGGACAACCCAACTGTAACTTCCTATATTGGCTGGTGTAGAATTAATTATTTCCACCCAGTTAATTCCATTATCAATTGAATAATCCAACTTTACATTAGTAACATCGTGACTTAACCAGCTAATATTCTGCGACGATCCAACTTTCCAACTTTCACCCCCGTTTGGTGAGTTGAGTGTAATTGATGGAAGGAATATTGAAAATGTAGCATCACTCTGATCAACAATCTTATTATCCGCAACATCAGAAATTCTTACTAATCCTTGATTGGTATTTATTATAGGAACTGTTCCGTTATAACTTCCCGAAACAGCTGGAGTATTTGCGATTATTTCCGACCAGGTTAATCCATTATCAGCTGAAAATTCAAGTTTAACATCAGTAACGTTGTTGCTCGCCCAAGTTATGTTTTGACTTGAACCACCCCTCCACATTTCTCCACCATTTGGAGATGTAAGTGTGATTGTGGGAGTATAGATTGCAAATCTTGCATCACTTTTATCAAAAATCGTATTATCTACTGCATCCGAAATACGAATTAAACAGATATTTGAATTGACTGATGGTAGCAAAGCAGAAAATGTGTTTGGTACTGCCGGTAAATTATTTGCTAGTTGAGTCCAAGTCACTCCGTCATCGTGTGAAATCTCAATTCTAACATTTGTAACAAAACTACTATTCCAGTTAATATCATAATCAGAACCCCCTTTCCAAACCTCCCCTCCATTTGGAGATGTTACTGTTATTGAAGGTTTGAAAATTGAAAAAATCGCATCACTTTGATCTGAAAGTTTGTCATCATCAAAATCTACAACCTTAACTAAGACTTGATTTGATTCTATATCTGGAATCGTCCAACTATAGTTCCCCGGCGTAGCAGTTATATTATTTGCTATTCCGGTCCAAGTAGTGCCGTTGTCAATTGAGTAGTACAAAGAAACATTGGCAATAATTGTACTAGTCCAACTTATATTTTGTATGGAACCGGACTTCCAATTCTCGCCACCATTTGGGGTTGTTAAATGAAGCGTTGGCTTCTCTATATGAAATGGTGCATTACTATCGTCTCTAATTAAATTATCAACCACATCACTTATTTTCACTACTGCTTGCAAAGTTGGTTCATCTGGTATTACCCACGGATATGCACCGGCCTCAG
The DNA here is from genome assembly GCA_041675645.1 of Melioribacteraceae bacterium. Taxonomy (GTDB): domain Bacteria; phylum Bacteroidota; class Ignavibacteria; order Ignavibacteriales; family Melioribacteraceae; genus Stygiobacter. The sequence continues at coordinate 29,439 of JBAYTN010000004.1, read as the reverse complement.
CTGGAGTTGAAGCAATTAGTGTTTTCCAAGTTGCTCTATCATCAATTGAATATTCAATTTTAACATTTGCAACATCACTACTAATCCAAGTAATATTTTGTGTAGTACCAACTCGCCATCTTTCCCCACCATTTGGTGAGCTAACAGAAATTGAAGGATTCACAATAATAAATGTGGCGTTGCTCTGGTCATTAAGAGCAGAATTAGATGCATCTGAAATTCTCAATAATGCTTGTGTAGACGAAATAGCAGATGGTACTGCCCATGTAAAGTGACCCGTAGCCGCTGGTGTTGATACCACTGCCGTATTCCAGTTAGCACCGTTATCCAAAGAATATTCGATCTTTAAATTTACTATACCGGAACTAGACCAAGTTATATTTTGGTTCGAGCCTGCTCTCCAAGTTTCACCTCCATTAGGTGTTAACAAGCTTAGAGAAGAATTCGAGTGTTTTAGGATTGTACCACCATCACCAACAGCCCAGCCAGTGTTTGCATCAATAAAATAGAAAGACCGAATTGCGCCAGTTACACCGGAAGGTTGTGTAGCCCAACTAGTTCCCCCATCTTTTGTGTTTTTTATTAAGCCGCTTCCACCTCCAACCCAAACGTTATTAGCATCTGCTGCGTAACAAGAATAAAACCATTCCCATAATTCACCGCTTGGTTGCTTCAACCAATTAACACCTCCATCTGTGGTTGAAATAATTGTACCATTTGGTGCGGCTGCCCAGCCTTTTTGCGAATCGCTAAAACTTACGGAATACAACCAATCGGTGGTGGGACTAGTTTGTGAAACCCAGCTATTACCGGCATCAGTAGTTTTTAGAATTGTAGATTTACTTGTAGCTAAATTTCCACCTACTGCCCAGCCAGTGTTTGAATCTGTGAACCAAACGCTCCAAAAAAAATCTGCAGCTGCTGCTCCGTTTGGTTTTGAAACCCAAGTTAATCCACCATCGGTGCTCTTTAAGATTTTTCCAGCTTCTCCAACAATATACGCCGTCATAATATCGGTATAAAAAATATCACTAAAATCTGTAGTGTAACCGGTTATTTGTTGGAACCATGTGTTGCCCCCATCTAACGTTACCGAAACAAAACCGCCGCTGCCAACAACAGCACCATTTGTAGAACTTGTAAAGAAAACGGAATTAATTTGATTTGCAGTACCGCTGGTCAATGCAGACCAGCTACTCCCGCCATTGATTGTTTTAAGAATTGTACCGCCCGCGCCTACAACCCAGCCGGTATTCGCATCTTCGAAATGAACATCATTTAATCCGGTAGTAACTCCGCTCGTTTGGGAGTTCCATTGTCCATACGACAATGTTACTAAACATAAAAGTAGAGCAATGAGAATTGTTCTCATATTTGTACCCTCTATTAATTCTTTATAAACTCCTTTCCGTCAACTCAGACTAAATACTTCATCTTTTTTGCATTTATGTTATACATAGAAGAAAGATTAACATCTATTCTTTTATAAACTACTTTGATAATTAATATGCTTTTTTTAATAGAATTTCACAACAGTGTATTTTGATATCGAATCAAAAAAACTCCAAAATTTGGAATTATTCTGAGTAGAAATTATAATTCAGCATCAGTAATTGAACCAAGTAAAATTGTTGTTTTGTTGATAAATCAACTATTTATCCAAACAGCGCATAAATAATAATCATTAATCGGGTTGTATAACTTGATGACGATCATAAAAACATTGGGTGGAAATACGTGAGGAATGACTTAGGTAAATAAGTATTACAAAGTATAATACCAGTTATTTCTTTAATACCTACAAACAAACTTCAATTGAAAATTGAAGACCGTTTACAGACTAAATACGTTTCTCAAACTTTGCAGATACAAAATAATCCTCTGCCTCATCCATCGAAGACAATATCTTTCTTTTTTCAGAATACTTTATACCATGAAAGTATCTCTTAATTGTAACCAAAAAACGGCCGTCAGATAATTTGTGAATTTTTATAGATCCGTTGGCTACTCTTATCCCCTTGACAAACTCAGCTTCCAATACCTTTTTCATTTTGACCACAAGATATCTAGATTTTCTTAAGTGATAAAAAGCTTATATGTACTAGGTTTGTCTGTGGAATATTTGGTGGAAACAACCTGCCCTCAACTATGGATGCAAACGTAATCATTTCAGAATTACTTTTCAATTGAATAGATTTCATTTTAAATGCAACAAAGATAAAAAGCCTTTTAGTGTATGTTTTCGGACTAAACATAAATAACTTTAACTGACAATCGGTGAGCCATTACTGAATTTCAAAATCAAGTAGTTCGGTGGAATTAGTTTCATATTTGAAGTTCAAGTTACACTGCTGTAATTTTAATGTTAACTAATCAAAAAGGATTAAGATGAAAACTAAATTAACTCTTTCAAGATTTTCACTTATTATTCTCTTATTCTTTTCGTTTGCAATTTCCGCTCAACAATATGGAAGAGTTGAAAAGTATAATGTTGTCTGGACTACACCCAGTAATGACTTTAATGGGTCCATGCCACTTGGGAACGGAGACATTGGAATTAATGCATGGGTTGATGAATATGGAGATTTATTCTTTTATATAAGTAAAACAGATAGCTGGGACGACAATGGCCGGTTAGTTAAGATTGGTAAAGTGAAAATTTCTCTCAACCCTAAACCGGAAGCACCACTTACTAATTTCAGACAAACGTTAGACCTATCAACATCTTCAATTAATATTTGTTTTGATGAAGGAAATAAATCCACAAATATCCACCTCTGGGTCGATGCGAATAATCCCATCATTCATTGCCAAATCAAAAGCAGTCAAAAAGTAACTGCTATTGCTTCATCTGAATTATGGAGAATTTCGAAAGAAGAACTTTCATCTATTGAGATCAGTGATGTAATGTATGACTGGTCAAAAGAAAACAAACAGCACGAACCTACATTAGTTGAAGCAGATTCGGTTCTTCACAATCAGAATGATCAAATTGGTTGGTTCCATCAAAATACTAAATCTATTGGACCGGATATAACCGCAAAGTTACAAGGTATGGATAACTTCGCTCGGATAGATCCTCTTTTGAATCGAACATTCGGAGCAATAATTAAAGCAACAAATCAAAAGGTAATTGACGATACTCATATCGAATCTAAGGAATCTCAAGTTCATAGATTCGATATTTATGTTCTAACAGAACATCCGGTTTCAGCCGGTGAGTGGAAATCAAGCATCCAAGCAATGATTCAAAGATTAGAAAAAACGAGCATTACTTCAAAATGGGAAAAGCATAAAAATAGGTGGAACAAATTCTGGAATAAAAGCTGGATAGAAATTACTTCCAGCAAGTTAGATAAAGTTGCAATGGAAGATGCTTTTATTGTTAGCCAAACTTACGCATTACAGCGTTACTTAAATGCATGTGCCGGAAGAGGTGCATTCCCAATAAAATTTAACGGCTCAATATTTACAGTTCCAAATAAGGACAAACCGGGAGATGCTGATTATAGAAGGTGGGGACCCGGCTATTGGTGGCAAAATACCAGACTTCCGTATTACACAATGATTACAGCTGCTGATACCGATCTGATCAAACCTCTATTTAAAATGTATGCAGATGAATTAATGCCATTGTTTGAATACAGAACGAAGAAGTATTTTAATCATGAAGGAGCTTACATCCCCGAATGCATTTATTTCTGGGGAGATGTATTTACTGAAAGCTATGGCTGGACACCATTTGATCAACGTACCGACAAACTACAAGAAAGCGGCTGGCACAAATGGGAATGGGTTTCCGGACTTGAACTTGTTTACTTAATGATTGACTACTTCGAACACACAAATGATCTAAATTTTTTCAATAAATCTTTATTGCCTACAGCTCGAAAGATTTTAACATTTTTTGATCTACATTATGCGCTGGATGACAAAGGAAAACTAATTATGCACCCGTCTCAGGCATTGGAAACATGGTGGGAATGTACTAATCCGATGCCTGAAGTAGCCGGTTTATATTCTATAACAGAAAGGCTCCTTTCATTGAATATATTAAATAACGAGTACTCAAATTTTCTCAAAAAGCTTAGAAACAAATTGCCCGACATACCTACAAGAGTGTATAAGGGAACCCAGATGCTTGCCGCAGCAGAAAAATTTGCTAAAAAACAAAATATTGAAAATCCGGAATTGTATAGTGTGTTCCCTTTCCGTCTCTTTACTAAACAAAAACCAAATTACAACTTGGCTTATAACGCACTTATTTATCGCGATGAACGGGGAAACGCAGGCTGGAAACATGACGCAGTTTTCATGACATACCTTGGACTTGCAGACTCTGCGAAACAATACATAATTGCCAGAGCTAAAAACAAAAATGAAGAATCAAGATTCCCAGCATTCTGGGGACCAAACTATGATTGGACTCCGGATCAAACTCATGGTGGTGTGCTAATGAAAACTCTACAAACAATGGTTATTCAATCGGATGAGAATAAGATTTATTTAATGCCGGCTTGGCCAAAAGAATGGAATGTGAATTTTAAGCTTCACGCCCCACAGAATACTGTTGTGGAAGGAATATTTTCTGACGGTAAGTTTAGCTTGCTTAAAGTAACACCGGAAAGTAGAAGAAAAGATGTATTAATCGAAGGAGTTAACAAATAAATACATCTGGCTGAACAATTTGCAAAGGAGTTGCCAATTTCCTTTGATCTGCAATCAAATTTATTCAATTAGAAACATTATGAATACTATATTTCTAAGATGAATTCGAAAACACAATGCAAAAAATAGAAGCCATACTTGAAGGATTTTTATATAAAAATGAAGTGACCGGTTACTGTATTGCTTCATTCTCGGGTAGTTTAAAAGCTGTTGGTATTCTTCCAAACGTTAAAGTTGGTGAGAAGCTCAATCTTGAAGGCGAATTCGTAACCCATCCAAAATATGGAGAGCAGTTTAGAATTGATTCCTTCACAATTGTTTATCCATCAACAACCGGTGGAATAACCAAATATCTTAGTTCAGGAATGATAAAAGGAGTGGGACCAGCTACTGCCGAAAAAATTGTAGATCTTTTCCAAGAAGAAACGTTAGATATTCTGGATAATGATATTACCCGACTTCTTGAAGTTGAAGGCATCGGCTCGAAAAAACTCGAGCTTATAAAGAAAAGCTGGGATGAACAAAAAGCCATTAAAGAAATTATGCTCTTTCTTCAGTCATTCGATATATCACCGTCTTATGCTTTAAAAATCTATCGAACTTACGGAGCTGGTTCTGTAAAGATTGTTCAAGATAATCCTTATCAGCTTACCTACGACGTTATTGGAATCGGTTTTAAGATTGCGGATAAAATTGGCAAGAGCGTTGGATTTACGGAAGATCATCCCAAAAGAATTAAATCCGGAATAATTTATGTGCTGAATGATGCTTCGGGGGACGGGCATGTTTTTCTTCCGATGAATGAGCTCTTAAAAAAGTGTTATGAAATTCTGAATGTGGATTTAACCGACTCAATTCTTCTCTTCCGGGAAATGGAAGATCAGCATCTTATAAATATTGTTGATGATAATGTTTATCTATCTTTCCTATTTGAAGCCGAACGGACAATAGAAGCCAAGTTGAAAACTCTATGTTCTATTCCAAACAAGTTTAACGAACAGCAATTAAATTCAATCAGATTGAATCCGGGTTACTCCGAGGAACAACTTGAAGCAATCCGTAACTCAATTAAAAATAAAGTTTTGATTTTAACCGGCGGTCCCGGAACCGGCAAAACGACTGCACTTAAAGGAATAATTGATTCTTACAAACAACTTGAAAAGAAGATTATGCTTGCGGCCCCAACCGGCAGAGCAGCCAAAAGGATGAGCGAAGTTATCGGGATGGAAGCCAAGACTATTCATCGTTTGCTAGAGTATAATCCGCAAGATCATATGTTCTTATTTGATGAAGACAATCCGCTTGAAACAGATTTACTCGTCGTAGACGAAGTCTCAATGATTGATACAGTTCTAATGTTTAATCTTATCAACGCAGTAAGTCTAAACACTACATTAGTACTGGTTGGTGATGTTGATCAGCTTCCGTCGGTAGGTTGCGGGAATATTCTTCATGATTTGATTCAATCGGGAATAATTCCGACTGCTATGCTTACTAAGATTTTTCGTCAAGCTGAAGAAAGCCAAATTGTTGTGAATGCTCACAAAATCAACAAAGGTGAATTTCCTACTCTTCTAAATAATGATTCTTCCGACTTCTTCTTTATTCAAGAATCGACTGATTCAAGTATAGCAAATTTGATAACAGAACTCTGCCAAACCAGACTCCCTCAAAAGTATGGTTTCGATCCGATGAAAGACATACAAGTACTAACTCCTATGTACAAAGGAGATGCTGGTGCCGACAACTTAAACCGCACACTTCAAAATGCGTTAAACAAAAATAGGTCGTTGTTGAATCGTGGTGAGAAAAGTTATAAGGTTGGCGATAAGGTAATGCAGCTTAAAAATAATTACGATAAAGATGTTTACAACGGCGATATTGGACAAATCCATAGCATAGATATGGAAGATCAAAAGCTGGAGATTTCATTTAACGGTAGAATTGTTCCTTACGAGTTTATTGAACTGGAAGATATTACACTTGCTTATGCAACTACTGTACATAAGTCGCAAGGATCTGAGTATCCTTGTGTTATTATGCCTATTACTACAGCGCATTATATTATGCTTCAACGGAATCTGCTTTACACCGCAGTTACGCGCGCTTCTAAAATGATGATAATAGTTGGGTCAAAACAAGCTCTTGGAATAGCAGTAGGAAATAAGAAAGCTAAAAAAAGAAACACATCTCTATTCAAAACTTAGATAAAAAAAAGTCCGGCACATAATGCCGGACTTTACTTGAGAAAACAATCCAATATTAGTTTGATGCTACTTGCATTTCCGATGTCTTCAATTCACTCGCCTTTTGCAACAAATATCCGTTATAGAATTTTTCGCAAACTCTTCTTACACGAGCTGATTCTTGAAATTGTGCTGCGCGGCTAACTAGAAATACGCCTTGCGAATCGCCGATTTTAATTAATGACAAAGCAGCAATTATTTTTTCTTCTTCTGTTTTTCCATCCTTTAATAATTTCATTAGTGGAAGAACTGCTTTCTGAGATTTCATTTCGCCTAAATTAAATGCGGCACTTACCCGAAGCCCTTCATTATCTTCTGATAAACCGATAAGTCTGTTCTGTTCGATTGTTTCGTAGGTATTGGTTTTGCTGCTTGGACTAACATTTGCATATGTTGATGCTGTTAACACAACTGTCAACATGAGGATTCCGGTTAAGAATAATCTTGCTTTCATTGTGTGCCTCGCTTTGTTTTATTGTTGGTTTCGTTTACTTATTATTTATTTGCTTCACTACTTGAGACGAGACCATCAATACTTAGTTACGAAGATTTTTGTAAAACTACATGTTCATGTAGCATGGAAATAATACTTAATGATTGTCGGATATGGTTATCCATTCTGCATGAATTGAGATTCTTACCAACTGTTAACAACAAGCGAAAAAGAAATCATATCTCCTTTATTGAACTTTATCATCCCGGTTAAGATTATATATGTATTAGTTATAACAATAGAATAAAAATGCAATCTCAAACACATAACAGACTGATAAACGAAAAATCCCCCTATCTTCTTCAGCACGCATACAATCCAGTTGATTGGTATCCTTGGAGCGAAGAGGCTTTTCACAAAGCAGTTAATGAAAATAAACCGATTTTTCTTTCTATCGGTTACTCAACATGTCATTGGTGCCACGTAATGGAAAGAGAATCTTTCGAAAGTGATGAAGTTGCTTCTTTACTAAATGAACATTTTGTAGCAATTAAAGTTGATCGCGAAGAGCGCCCGGATTTAGATCATATTTATATGCTTACTTGCCAAATTATAAATGGAAATGGAGGTTGGCCCCTTTCACTTTTCTTAACACCTAATAAGGAACCTTTTTACGCCGGCACCTATTTTCCCAGAACATCTAAGTATGGAAGAATTGGTTTTGTAGATCTGCTTAAAAGCATTTCCGCAACATGGAGCAGCAAGAAAGATCAAATCACAGCAAATGTGAATCAAATAATGGAGTATTTGGGAAATGAAGTTCCAACCTCTTCGTCTATAACAGATGCAGAAATTCTATTGCAAAAAACTTTTTCTCATTTTTCAACACGGTTTGATTCTGAATATGGCGGCTTTGGCGAGAGGCCTAAATTTCCTTCGCCTCATAATCTTATGTTTTTGCTTCGCTATTCCAAGTCAACCTCAAATGATGAAGCCTTAAAGATGGTTGTAAAAACACTGAAAGCGATGAGACTTGGTGGAATCTACGATCAAATTGGCTTCGGATTTCATCGTTATTCAACTGATAGAGAATGGTTAGTTCCTCACTTCGAAAAAATGCTTTATGATCAAGCTATGATGATTCGTATTTACACTGAAGCTTATCAACTAACTAAAGACCCGTTATTTAAACAGACGGCTGAAGAGATAATTTTATATGCTTTACGAGATATGACAAGCAGCGAAGGAGCTTTTTACACTGCCGAAGATGCCGATAGCGAAGGCATAGAAGGCAAGTTTTATACTTGGGAATTTGATGAGTTCAAATCGCAGCTTAACGAAGAAGATCAGAAAATCGCCATGAGCTTTTTTAATATAAGAAAGGAAGGAAATTTTCTAGATGAATCTAGCAGAACAATGACTGGAGCTAATATTCCTCACTTAACTGAAGATAAATTGCTAAGTGACGAAACAACTAAAAGAATAATATCAATATTGTATGAGTACCGCGAGAAAAGAATTCACCCTCTTAAAGATCAGAAAGTTCTAACCGATTTAAACGGCATGATGATTTCATCATTAGCTTTTGCCGGGAGGATTTTTAATAATGCATCCTACATAAAAGCTGCTGAAAAAGCCGCCGGCTTTATTGAGAATAATCTGTTTTCTCGTAAAAATGATCTTCTTCACAGATATAAAGATGGCGAAGCAATTCAAACCGGATTTGTTGATGATTACGCTTACATGATTTGGGGACTGCTCGAACTTTTTCAATCAACTATGAATACGGAATACTTGCATCGCTCTGTTAATCTAATGGATGCTGCCATAGAGAAGTTTTGGGATGATAAACATGGTGGTTTTTTCTTTGCTTCAATAGAAAATGAAACTCTTCTTTTCCGTTCTAAAGAATATTACGATGGCGCAATTCCATCGGGCAATTCGGTAATAGCATATTCACTTAATAAACTTTCTTCCTTTACATTTGATACAAAGTACGATGATTATTTTTTCAAGCTCATTTCTTCAAACGGAGAAATGTTAAACAAATCACCATTTGCCTCCAGCTTTTTGATGTCAAGTTTTATCGAAAATGAAAACAGAATGGAGCTTCTTGCAGTTGTTGATAATGATAATAGAGTCAATGAAAACATTTCAAACGCTATAAAAGAAAATTTCATTCCATATTTGGTATTGAGGGTAATAGACCAAAGCCATCCGATGCCAGATGGCTTTGGTGAATACAAAATGTTAAACGGTAAAACGACTTACTACTTATGCAAAAATCATTCATGCCAATCGCCAACAAATGATATAGAAGAGGTGCTCAACTCACTTTTGTAATACGATGATAGTGTTTCTTTTTTATAAACTACCGAACAATCAATGTTGTCGGGTTAGTGTTTTTCATGTATTTCTTTGCAACAGCCCTTACGTCTTCAAGCTTAATCTTCTTTACAGATTCTAAAAAATTGGCATCATAGTTAAAATCGCCGGAGAAATATTCCGAGCTGCCAAGGTAGAATGCTTGATTAATGCTAGAGAGCCTTCTAAACATCATCTTACCGATAAACATGTTGATTGATTTTTCAACTGATTTTTCATTTAAAGAATCAAGTACGCTCATATTAAAAAATCCCGGATATAGAGATACTAACTTATCTACATTTTGCGGACGGGTTCCTTGATTAATAAAAAAGAGAGCTTTGTTTTTTACAACGTCTATTCCGGCCGACATACCATAAGCCATCCCTAACTTTTCTCTAATCTCAAAAACAATCTTATCCGAAAGCAATAATGAAAGAGCTTGAAGAGCCGGCGCATCCTTAATATCAATCTCAGTGACAAATCCGTAAAATAGATAAGAGCGTTCTCCTCCCCCTTTTTTATCAATCGTTTCCGGCTTTTCTTTTAGCAAATAAGTTGGAGTGAAAGCCGGCTTTTCATCTTTAATTGGTTCATACCTTAGTGAACTGAAAAGATTTTCAACAACTGCTGGACTTGCTGGAGATACGACAGAAATTATCATATTAGATGGCTGAAAATATTCCTTAGTGAAGAGTAATAAGCTTTCATAAGTAATTTCCGGCTGATTTTGGTAATCGTTTTTCTCGTAAACCGCAGCTTTATATTCGGCATCAAAAACTTTCTTAACCTTGTCACCTCCCATCATCATGGCAGTCAAACTCTTATATTTTTCTACAGCTTTGTTAAACTCCTCTTTAGTAGGAACAAACTCACCAAAGACTCCATTTAAGTATTTTACAGCTCCTTCAACATCATCAGCAAGTCCTTCTACTCTTATGTAACCGAAATCGGGATGAAGATAGATGTCATCCATTGGTATCATAGGATTATCGTTTACAGTAAAACTAAATCCAAATTGACTGCTCTTCTTCTGGTTTTCATCATTCTTAAATCTCTGATCAATGCAGTCGTGAAGAAATTTTGCAGCATCCTTCCCGTACTTTGTTTCTAAATAGGCTTTATGCTTAACGAGATAATGTATTGCAAGTAAATTGCTGACTTCATTCTGAGCAACTATCAAATTTTTTCCAGTAGCTGCATCCTTAAACTGTTTCACATTTTTGGCGCCGGCACTTTCTTTTTCACTTTTTGTAATAGGATACTGAACGATTACAACCGGATTAGAATTTAGTTTTAGATTCTGGAGTTTTTTTGCAGCACTATAAAATCCTTCACCGCTAAAAGAACTAATTAGAGATTCAATGCCATCAAAGACAATTGTGCCGGAGTTATATATTCCAAACATATGAGGTTTTTCAATATTCCTTACAAACTCTGTACGCGCTTTTGTAGCTTCTTGTTTTACCGCCTCGCTTTGCATAACAAAACTTAAATTCGATAACTTCTTAATCACTGAATTATATAATTCGACAACTTTTATTTTGTTTGATAGAACCAGCACAGTTTCAAGATAGTTTTTAATAGGAGTTAGCCGTGTTGAGAACTTGAGAGACTTAACAAGTCCCGGAAATTCTCCTTTAAGTTCTGCTTGAATCTTTTCTTTACTTTTTTCTAGTACGGTTTCTATCATTTGATAATATTCGTTACTCTCATTTAGCGGCAAATCGAAGAAAAGCTGCAACACATTATCTTCTCCATCATAATTTCGGAAATAGAATCTTTCATGATCAACATTAATTATCGGATGTTCATATCTAGTAGCCCACTCTGGATTATTATCATATTTAACTACACCGGGATTTGCTTTACCGTAAATCTCTCTTACTTGAGCAAACATATCTTTCGTATTAAAATTTCCAATCACGCTTAGAATCATGTTGTTTGGAACATAGTAATTCTTGTAAAACGAATTTACTGCATCCCGGCTCATCGATTGTATTGTAGAATATGTTCCGAGTGTTGAGAGTGACAACGCATGTCCTTCGTAAAGTACCGATAAAGTATTCCTTTCAAGCTGTTCTGTTGGATTGATTAAGCTCTTAGAGATTTCTTCAAGAACAATCCCTTTTTCCTTATCAAACTTTTCTTGGAGCAAAGTGGAATTGAAAAGCATATCGGCTTGTATTTCCATTCCCTTACGAATATTTTCACTCGGAGTTACCATCATAAAATTTGTGTAGTATTCTGTTGTGCTCGCATTATTGTAGCCGCCGATCATGTCAACATCACCATATAGCTGTTTTTGATTGCGTTTGGTAGTTCCGTTAAAAAGCAAGTGTTCCAGCATATGGCTCATTCCGCTTGTCGAGAACGTTTCGTAAGCCGAGCCAACTTTGATAATCATATTAGCGCCAATCATCGGCAGAGCTGGATTTTCAATCAGCAGTACTTTGATTCCGTTATCAAGTTGATGAATAGAAACTCCTTTTGGAACCGATGCTGAGTTAACTAAGCTTTGTTCTACTGCAGATTTGTTTTGGCCCTTAATTGATGATACAACAAATAGAAGTGATGCAACTAACCGCACAACTGAAATATATTTTTTATTAAACATTTGGGAAACTCCGAAGATTAATTATTTGTGTCTAGTATCTGAAATCCAATTTAATAGGTTTCAATTCTTTGACCAAGAGCAAGCTAATTTTTTTTGATATAAACGGATTAAATACTCTAGTATTGAAACTTTGTTTGGGGAAGGAGAATTTTATCACCAACCAGTTGTGTGAATTAGATACAGAGAATTGCCAAGAGTAAGTTAAAAGCAATTATTCAAAAATTTATCAGTGGAAATCATGATAAATCCGTTCAATCCGCGTTCCATTTTTTGATTTTATAATTGCTTTTGACTTCATAAAGATTAATTCACACAACGGGTTATATATTAATAGTAAAATAAAGCTCAACATTTCAGATTTTATATTATAATCAAATCTTGAAATTATTTATCGTAAAATAGAAAGTTTTTGAGTTAGTTCTGTTTTTTCACTTCCCTTTTGAGAAATGATTTTATAAAGATAGACCCCATTTGCAGCTAGATCGCCATCTTCATCTCTTCCATCCCAAGGTATTCTATTGAAGTCAAACCTTAATTCAGAACTATTCAATTTTATTTCTTTGATTTTCCTACCGGCAATTGTATAAATGATGATCTTTAGTTCATCAGGTAACTGAGTGAGCTTAAAAGTAAAATAAGTGTCATCCTTAAAAGGATTTGGGTAATTGTAAGCATTACGTAGTTGTAGTTCATTTTTAACTGTAAACTTTCTAACAATTCCGGTTGAGTCAATTATTTGGTCAGTAGCGTTTTTGCCTAATACCTTTAAAGTGTAATTTCCATCAGACAGAGTTGGAGTATAGTTAACAACCATTTTAGGGTTAGATGATGAATAGTTGTAAGTCATTATGCCAGAATTATTCGCGAAGTATATTCTTTTATTGTTCTGATACATGAGAACTTTCGAAGTATCAGTTATCGTGATTAAGGATTCATCATTTAACTCAACCTTAAAATTTGGTTTTGAAGAAATGAAGTCACCGTCTAAAATATCATTCCCATCAATTGTTAGTTTTAAGGATGCTGGCTTATTATTTGGTATTACATAAAACGGAACTGAATAGAAATTGTTGTCTTTATATAATTCCGTTATTGAATTTTCAGAGTCAATAGTAATTTGGAATTGGTTGCTGCCAGTAATTCTATCAGTTGTGTAGCTGAGGCTAAAATCCTTTTTCTTTTCGGTTTGGATAGAGTCTACTACTTGCTCGAAAAGTTTTTCTTTGGAGTTATCTTTTTTAACTAAATCTACTCTGACTTTAAAGTTGGAGGCTGTTGATTCGCCTACGTTGTATACTGAGAAATTAAGATTTGTTTTTTCACCTTGATCAAGAGAGTCTTTGGAAATAGAAACGACTTGGTAGTTGGTAGCTAATTCAGAAGAGGATTTATATTTAATTCCTATAAATTCTATAATCGGTATTGAATCTTTGTTGTTACCAATAAAATTTGAGACTACATTCATTTTACTAATTTTTTTAGCATTTAATTCTTCCAAACTAAATTTTGTCTCTGAGATTATAGGTCCAATAGCATATTTAATATTTGAATTATCTTCACAAATTAAGAATGACTCAACATTTCCAGACTGTTTAATTTGGATTGAATCCCATCTTTTTACGTTTTGAACAATGGGAAACTCTATCGATCCGTTAGTTGAATATGAAAAAAGAGTGGAATCAATAGTGGCTGGACCCTCAAGAATTTTTCTATATGATTCTAGTACTGATCCAGTTTTCGCTCCTTTCTTACCAATAATTGCCCAAGATTCACGGTATCCAACTTGTTCAATAAACTTACTTCCAAGTGTTTTAATTGCTTGCCTAGATGAAGAATTAGCATTACTACCGAGAATATAATTTCGTGCTTCTGTTCCAATTGCAAGTGCAATTATAGTACCTAATGGTAAATGGTTTATGTATGAAGCTAATGAATCAGTTAGATTAATTCCGCCAGATTTGAAAAGTAAGATTTTTTTAGGTTCGAGAGTATTTGAATCTAAAATAGCTGTAGCCATTCCCCAAAGTAATTCTCCAACTTTATCCTGACCATTATATTCAATAATAGCTGTTGCTCCATCATAAAGTCCACCGGATTGTACTCGCAAAGTATTTTTTGTTTTACTAAGCATCCATTTATTTTCATCAGAATTGAATTCAACATTTTTTGTTGTGACAGATTTTAGAGGATTAGTGAGAATCCAGCTGAAGTCATTGCTTGTGTTAATAAATGAATTTGTAGAAGACCAGTAATTGTCTGAGTTTCCTAATTTAGCTTTCCACCAATACCTTTTGTTCTTAACTATATCTGGAAGTTTAATAGATGTGTATACATTTTCAAGTGGAACTTTAATCTGAATTGGTCTTACAAATGTTGGCAGAGTATCAATTACAAATGTAATTTCATTATTCAAAGTATTATTAGTAGGATTAAGCACAGAAACTTTTGTAATATTTGCTGAATATAAATAATCGCTATTAATTGCTCGAATAGAAGCTGAATTAACATTCTGAGAGAATGATAAGAAATTATCTTCTTTATTTAGTTCCTTGATCATGTTTAGTGGATCTAATACCAAGGTTACGTTATGAAGTCCCGATAAATTTAAAATGGGAATTTTGGAAGTAATTGTTTCATAATTCGATGGACATTTTAGTTTCAGTTCTCTACTAAAATTTACTTTGCCATCATAAGTATCCGTTATTCTTAAAATGATTGAGTCTGGGATTACACGCCCTTCGTTTACAATAGTAAATCTAAACTCAAAGAAATCCATCTTATCATCCAGAATTGATTCAACCACTTTTAAGGATTTTTGTGAGATAGATATGCTCGGAAGTGTGGGAATTTTCAATTTGATAATGGGATCTCCGATTAAAGTACTGCAAAAATTAAAAGACTTATTTACATCACTGAAACCACCATGCTCTTGATATAGTTTTAATTTGCTTAGAAGATGCAATTCTCCCAAAGTATATGTAGAAGTATCAGCAATATAACTTGCAAATATTTGTGGAAAGGTTGTCGCAACCGATAAAAAACCAACTGATGAATTACCTATATATCCTATTGCTTCACTATTAATATCTGATACCAATAGTTCACTGAATGATTTAATATCCGGCTCAGCAAATTTGGCAGTCGAACATCCAAAATCAGCAATTAATGGATTGCCATTGGTAGTGTTGTTTAATTGTTGAGCTGAATTAATTCCATTATCCCAAGTTTGAGTTCCACTATGTCCAAGATATGAAATGTAAACCGCACCCGAATCTATTGCGTCCCTTACAATATCATAAGGATATGGACCGAAATTCGAAAAGGGATTAGACGTTTTATAAAAATGGTTCAACCTTGGTTTGAAATCTGATGAAGCGAAAATTTTATCAACTTCTTCATTTGCCCTACGAAGCTGATCTAGTTCTGATTGTTTGTCTGTACTTCCTCCTGAAAATAGTAAAACCCTTTTATTCAGAAAATCGAATGGTCTTAGAAAATATCTTCTATGTTTTGCTAAATAATCGAGAACCTGAGCATTATTTGAAACTGGCAATCTCCCGACAAACATTTGTGGAATATTTACACCAGTTGAGTCAAAACAAACATACCAAGTATCACTAACTGGGAAACCATAGGAACTCACTAAATCCTGATATTTTTCAGTTGGTGTAACAAGCCATTTATTTTTATAATCATAATTAGCTTCCCCAATGAGGAATAAATATTGAGGTCTTGGTTTAGGCCAGCGAGAGTAAGCTTCGAACAAAAAGTCTTTTATCGCACGAGGGTCTTTATAACCATATCCGAATTGGTCATAAATATCATTAACGAAAGAGACTTGAATTCTTACTTTATAATTATCCTTTATAAATTCACTATAAGAATTAACCGTGTTCTTCAATTGATTATTACTAACAATTACATAATCTGCCCCAATATTGTTTTGTTTCAAGTCTAAGAATAACTTCTTGTATAAAAATTTTGGTTTCTTTACCAACGTTTCTTTTGTGATGAAATAAGAATCATTAAGTCCCAAAGTGTCATTAAATACTAAAGTTTTTAAGTCCGTTCCGAAAAGCTGAAAATTGTAAATTCTCTTTGTTATAGGTTTAGTTTTATAGAGCAATATTTTATCGCTTGAAATTCCCGTTACCTTAACAAACCTTTGAAGTTTGGGAATAGAATCTCTAATTGAAAAATAAAGTGAGTCATTTTGATAAATTGGATTATTATAATTTGTAGACAATGTCCTCCTATACTCGATGTCAAACCAATCCAATAAAAATGTATTGGGACTTATTCCAGTCGGAATATTATGGATGAAAATCTGGTTCTTACCATTAAAGACTAAATCCGAACTAACCTCTTGAGTAAAGGTTACTGTTTGATTTTTATTAAATAGTTGCGAACCAATATTTGTGCTATTATTAAGGGAGACCCCAACATTATGTACTTTTTCCGGTTGAGCAATTGAAGCCGCACTGCTAATTGCACGAACAATCGTTTTAACTTTAGAACTTTTTATCAATCCATTTATAAAGAAATCAAAACCTTTTTTTGTCCCAAGTTCCCATGATTCAAACCAGCTCCAAATTTTATTTTCCTGCCAATACGGTAGTTGAGTTCTGGGTTGATCAGCATCATAATAAAGTAATTTTCTATCATCTTCGAAGTGGAGTCGATTGACATACGTACTTATAGTGTCCGAACCAGAAGAAATAAGAGAGGACTGATTGTAAAGACGTTGCCCTTTTTCTCCATCAAAAGTAAGCCACACGTATGTGGTATCAGTGTATCTATCCAAGTAGTTAATATAATCTTGGGTTACTTGAACTTGCTTTCGGTAGTCACCAGAATCATAATTCTTTTCACACCAAAACTCAAAATAATCTCCCTTTTGGAAAGAATTGGCATCTTGACTTTGAACAAAAAGAGGGATTTGCTTTCCCTTGAGAAATATTTTGATGGTTTGTGGATTAATCTTCGATGGATTAATTTCATAGTTTTCTAAATCAGAATAATCAATTCGATACAGACCATCTTGAGTTATTCCAAGCTTATAGTATTCATTAATAAAGTCGATCCAAGAATCGGGTTTATTATAGGGATTGGAGAAGAATGAAGTTTTACTGTTTTGAAACGAATTTTTTAATAATTCACTGCTTGGAAGATTATTGCTATCAGCTTTTGGAACACTTGTCTCAGCTTTTATAATTGGAGTACTATTTTGATATTCAAGAATTATTTTACTTTTTAAAATTTGTAATAGTTTTTTTTCTCTCCAATTATATCTGAACTCATTGATTGTAACTGCGCAATAATAATCATCTCCGATCCAAAAGTAATCCGAGATATCGATTACGTTTAACGGGAATATTTCATCTTGAAAGTATTCTTCTTTTAACTCTGAATCTCTATATATAATCGATGAATCATTTATTACGGCTAACGGATTAATTCTAATGGGATATGCAACATGTTCATCTATAACGATGTCAGTCATGGATACCTGAATAGTACTCTTTGATAATATTTTAATAAATATTGTGGTACTTTTTAAAACTGGAGACCCTGGTTTACTTTCATCCTGGATAATTAGTTCTTGTTGCGAGTGATATTCTTTTAGACTGTCGAAAATAATTTCATACTTAATTTGCTTATCTGATTCCTCTGTTTTCCTTAAAGTATATTGAGGGAATATGTTATTAAATGCAATTATTATCACGCACAGTATCATTGAGCTATTTTTCAAGAGTTTTTTCATTTTCTCACGTAAAATATTTGTCATTTATATGTCTGCTAATAGAAGAGTCCTCATGCACATATTTATTTAGATGTTTCACAATTGCATCATAATTATCAAGTAGATATTCAAGTTGGGAATTTTCCGAGAAAGATATAATGTAATTTTTAGATGAGAACTCATTTACAATTTGAGTTTGATGATCGTCAACTTGTTCACCATATTTTTTATATCTGGGGATTACTATAGGTATCTTCCCTCTACTTAATGCAGTGATTATACTGCCAACTCCACCATGAGTAATTATAATTCTTGCATCTTCAACATACTTATTAAAACTATCATTTGTGCAATATCGAAACGCAATAACATTTTTGTTCGAATTATATTTTTCGTTATATGATTGACCCATCTGAAGAACAAATTCTTCTTTATAATACTTATTATTATTTATTATTGAGTGAATATTTGATGTGAGACGTTCGAATAAATATTCTTCAGTTCCATAACTCACAAAAATCATAATAATTTACCCTTATAGATTGCACGGGGAAATACTTCATTTAACGCTGGCCATTGAACAAAAAAATCATTTGCGATATAATATAAGATTCTTGCTGTTAAACTAGGAGATGTTATCCTCGAGAAACTTTCAATGAAAACCATTTTCTTTCCGAATATTTTGCCAATTATAAAAAAAGGTACTGCTATTCCTGCTCCAGTTGAGATCAAAAGATCGGGCTTTTCCTTTATCATTATTTTTATTGCCAAAATCATATTCTTCAGCAAAACCATGAGACTTCTATTTGTTGGACCTTCAACAAAATAATTTTTCCCATTTTTTATTTCAGAACTACTGAATTCAAACTTTGTAGAAATCCAACAATAATTTTGATTACAGTCTAATTCTTCATATAACTTTTTAAGTTGGTACATGTGCCCCCCCGCTGATGCAATAAGCAAAACATTCTTTTTAATCATTATATACGCTCTGTCTGAATACTTTATCTATTTCTCTTACAGTATTTAAAATGTTAAATTTTCTTTCAATTAACGAGTAAGCATTCTCAGATAGCCTATCTCTCAAATCAGAGTTTTCAATTAATTCTATCATAGCATTCGATAATTCTACTGGATCTCTTTCACGAACGAGAATCCCAGTTGTATGTTGAACAACTATTTCTGGTATTCCAGAGATATAGGTTGATATCACTGGAATACCACAAGACATCGCTTCGATAATTGCAGTTGGCATTCCATCTCTTTTTCCATTCATATAAATTTCGGAAGGTAATACAAATACATCATACTCTGATATTTTACTAATGACTTTAGTATTAGGGATCTCACCTAGTAGTTTAACTTCATTGAAAAGATCATTTTCAGAAATTAGTTCTTGTATGGTTTTCATTTGCTTACCGCTACCGATTATTTCAATCAAAAACTTATATCCTCTATTTTTTATTATCCTTGCCGCCTCAATCAATGTAGGGTAGCCTTTTATAAATGTGAAATCACCGACAGAAATGAATTTAATTCTATCGTTACATTTTCCAAAAGATTTTGATGACCTTTTTTCCTTTAATTCAACTCCATTAAACACTACTTTAATTTTGCTTTTATAAATATTATCCGAAACCAAATTCAGGTATCTTTCATTATATTCACTTATAGCTATTACGTAGTTACAATACTTCATCTTATCTACCAACAATACTGCTGATTGATAAATATCAGCAGATGCATGCGCGGTAAATCCAAATTTCAATTGTGGATTAAGAATTTTACAGAATAAAGCTATGGAACTTGCATTTGAAAAATGAGAATGTATATGGTGAATTTTCTCACTTCTAAGTTTATAAACATAACGGGCTGAATAATAAAGGAGTATGAATTGCTTGGAAACAACTGGGATTGATTGGTCACTCAAATTCTTTAGAATCAACATAATACATTTTAAGTACTTAACTGGGTGTCTTATGATAATAGTGATTGTCAAAAAAAAGGAAGATATAGTTGATTCAGGGAATGCATAAATAATACTTGAGAATGCTTTACTTAAATCAAAAGTATTTCTAAGTTTTTTATTTCTGCGAATGGCGAAAATTACAACTTCATATCCTATCTTTTGTAAATTATCAATTTCTCTTTGGATAAAAGTCTCAGATGTCTTAGGATAAATATTTAGGAAATATGCTACTTTATTCATGACACATTTCCGCGACTGATATTGAACTATCTTTGACAACAACATACGATTTTGTAATACCAAAGAATTTTTCAGCATAAATTATTGATTCAGGGAAAAGAGTTTTTAATTCTTTCTTCTTCAATAGCCTAATATTGTTTACAGCATTGAAAGCCTCAGATTTTGATGTAAATTTCTGATACCAACCAAGAGAAAATTTCATAACAAGAATAACTCTAACCCAAACTGGAAAGAATTGGAAAAACGGGAAAAGGAAATGGGGTTCAAGCGGGAAATAAAAACAAGGTGTTTGAACATAATATCTTTTTGCAATCCGTCTTATTTCATTAGCCATTTCCTTTTGCCCTTCGAAACTACTAAGATGTTCAATAACCGAATTTGAGTAAACTAAATCAATGGATTTATCATTGAACATAGAAAGATTTCTGGCATCAGCTACAACAGAATGAATATTTTGGTTTTTCGTTTTAATTGGAATCTTATTGACAATGATAATTGTCTTCTCTTTAAAACCTCGATTTTCCCAATATAATTCAGTCCCACCAATATCTAAAATTGTTGATATGTTCAAATCTTTAAAAATACTTAAGAATAGTAAGAATCTTTTATTTCTTAACTTGTTTGCTAAAGAAACTGCGGAAATACTATCTGCTATTTTTATTAAAACTGACATTGACGTATCTTAAGTGTAAGAATATAAATATTTATATATCGTTTTATTTAGTGATAATAACTCATAGTCTATCATATCTTTTTTCTGAAAATCTCATCGTGGGAATTACTTTCATAAAAGATACCATCATAAAAGCCCTTTATATTTCTAAATAGAAGTTTAATTTCTCTAGAGAAAAGGAGTATAGTGCAATCACAAATAAACACCTTAAACAATCTAACAGTTGAATAGTAATGGTATTTCCTATATAATAAGACCAAATTCCTCATACGATAATATCTTTTTGTTTCTGATACTTTATAAAAAGCATGATAAAATTTACCAAGTGTATATATTTTAACTTCAGCAGGTGGATGATAAAAGATAGAATTCGCAATAGTTCTGATTGAATAACCATTTTGCAAGATCCTAAGCGAGTATTCAATTTCATCACCATGTATATAAAGTTCTTTGATTGGCAATCCGATTTTTTGTACAATCTTACTATTTATCAGAGTCCCATTAAAGAAACATCCTCCATTGATTGATTTCTTTCCTTTTAATTCTTTTAGTGTCTTATACGGTTTTTTTATATCCAAATCGTAAAGGAAAAATGCAAGTTTTTCTTTTTCTCTAGTTGATACAACAAGAGAATTCAAAACAAATAATTCATAGTTTGAATTAATATCCAAGTTTTCTAATGCAAAGAGATCAGGAAAACCATCATCATCCATACACCAAATCCAATCAAATCCTTTTTCGTATGCTGTTTTAATCCCCGTGTAAAAACCTCCGGCTCCTCCAATATTCACTTGTGTGATAAAAATTAAATCATTCTGTTTTTTTAGCCATTCTTCAGTACCGTCAGTGCTTGAATTATTAATTATAAGTATCTCATCTAAGGTTCTTGTTTGTTTCTTCAAAGATTCAATGCATTGTTTTAACTGTTCAAGTCTATTATAAGTAACTACAACCGCGCAAATCTTTGGCTGACTCATCATTAAACTACTCGAATTATTGTGTTAAATATTTTTAACGAATTCGCTACTACCTGATCCATATTATAATATCTATATTCTGCCAGCCTGCCGCAGAACAAAACGTTTTTTAATTTTTTAGCTTCTTCATAATAAGCATTATATAATTTTTTATTTCCTTCCGTATGTACGGGATAATATGGTTCACCTTCCAATTGGGGGTATTCTTTCGAAATCGTAGTACAAACTGAATTTCGCCCAGTAAGATATTTGTACTCTGTTACCCTCGTAAACGGTATATCAGCATCTACATGGTTAATAACCGCGACATCCTGATATTTCTTTATTTGGTGATTCTCAAATTCAAATCTTATCGACCTATAAGGCAGCTTCCCGAATTTATAATCAAAATAATAATCTATTGGTCCGGTATATATCATCTTGTCATATTTAATTTCATTTATAATCGATTTATAATCGGTCTTAAGTAGGATATCAATGTTTTTATGACTCATAATCCTTTCAAACATCTTTATATAACCATCCTTAGGCATAAACTGGTATTTATCTGTAAAATAGCGGCAGTCATCATTAGTACGCACCGGAATTCTCCCGCATACGGCTGGAGATAATTCTTTTGGTTCCAAATTCCATTGCTTCTTTGTGTAATTCTTAAAAAACTTTTCGAAAAGGTCTGCGCCGATTTGATTAACAATTATATCCTCAGAATTTCTAATCGGAAATCTCTTCTCCTTTACAGAATCATAAAATTCTTCTGTTTCTTTATCATTTTTAAGGTTCAACCCATACAACTTGTTTAACGTAACTCTGTTTATTGGGATTGGATACAATTCATTACCCAATTTCGCTAATACTTTATGCTCATAAAATCTCCATTCGGTAAACTGAGATATGTAGTCAAACACTTCTTTACTGTTAGTATGGAAAATATGAGGCCCATATTTATGGATTAATATTCCATAATCATCTATTTCATCATACGCATTACCACCGATATGGTTTCTCTTCTCAACAACTAAAACTTTTTTGTTCAATTGAGAAGCTATACGTTCAGCCATTATAGCTCCCGAAAAACCAGATCCAACAATTAAATAGTCATAAACCATCAGTACCCCTCAGCTTAATTTTCGCATAATAAGCTGTCAAAAATGTAACTATAATTTCCGTAATCATAGCTGAAATAGCAGTTCCTATTGCAAATAGTTTAGGGACAATTATTAATGACAGGCATACATTAAAAATACCGGCAAATAAAACAATCAAACTAAATTCTTTGCTGCCATTTAGATTCAGTAATATTTGAATTCCGAAAATATTGCTCAATAGAATAATGAATGGTAAAAACGAGATGGCTTTCAAAATTAAAATCGAATTAGTAAAGTCCTCTCCTAGTGCTATAGCAACTATTGGCTCGGCAAAGAAATACAAAAGCAATGAAACAGTCAAACCCAGAATAGTTATCGGGTAAAAGCCTTTTCTCAAAAATTTTATTGCAGTTTCTTTTGAGCTGTTGAATTTAGCAGACATATGAGGATATAAACCCTGTGTTATTGGAGAAATTAATCCTTGTGCCGCTAATCTCAATTTATCTGCAGCTGACCAATATCCGACTATGTATGGAGAAGCAAACAATCCTAGAATGAATGTATTTGATGATGTATATAAATTAATCGAGAGTGTTGAAAGAAACATTACACCGCTTTCTTTACAAGTCTGGATTATCATTGAATAAGTAGGAACTTTCCATACAAGAAAATACCTTTTCAAGAATAATATCCCCAACAAGCCGATGATAATACTTCCCGCACTGTTAAGAAGTGCGTAGGTCCTATAATCGCTTTCGGTCTTAATAAGAACGAATATTAATATTACTATTAACAGTCTTGAGATAAATGTAACAATTGTAATAGTCCCCATTTTTTCGATGCCCTGAAAATACCATTGAGGGTATAGTAAAGCCCCGGATACAGAAATGAAACTGAATAAGTATAATAATTTATCCTTAGTGAACAACGGTACTGTATATAAACATATTACAAATATTAAGCTTGCTACAAAAAACAATACGCCTCTTATTATGTAGACAGAAATAATGGTTTCGGAGAGTTTTTGTCTGTCATCCCGGTTAATAGAGATTTCTTTAGTGGCTGAAAAATTAAATCCAAAATCTATTAACAAGTAGAAATAGCTAGTAAAAGCCGCCGCAAAACTAACAACGCCAAATTTTTCAACTCCTAATACACGGACTACATATGGAATTGTAATAAATGGGAAAACATAATTCATAATCTGCAAAAGCGACAAAGCGGTAATGCTCCTAACCAAAGTATTTTTTGTTAATGAATCTCTTATTAACAAATCATCCGCCTTTTATGATTATTGCCACAAAAATATATTTGATGAGTTTTCAAATTATTTCAATGTTCTGCACTCTGAATCGGGTCCAAAATGAATGAAAATTTGATTAGCAAAAATTCATCAGATAAATACGAATAATTTTTTGAATAGTTCAAAAATTATTTAGTGATTTGTAACCATTTCGTTTAACAGCAGGCCTTAAAGCTTTTTTGATAATACATCTTGAAGTAATTGTTTATCAAGCGTAATATCTGCAACTATACGCTTAAGGCGACTGTTTCTTTCTTCGAGTTGTTTTAATCGACGAATCTCTAGGCTATCAAATCTAGAATGCAATTTCTGCCATCGGTAAAATGTTTGTCCACTTAGCTCCATTCTTCGGGCAATCTCGGAAATGGATGTTCCACTTGTAGCCTGTCGTTAGGCAAAAGAAATCTGCTGCTTAAGTAAATCGTTTTTTCATTTGATCTCCCTTGATGAAGCAATTTAATACTTTTTTTCTCATCACTGTTGGATCAGCTTCCGGTTTTGAAAAAGGAGATAGTTACGTTGGTTGTAAGTTGTTTGTGCTGAAATTGAATATTGAAAGGCAAGAAATTTTAGGGTAAAGAAAAATAGAGCATAATCAACAGAGTAATTATGAGTAAGATGAGGTTTTTAGTTTAACTACCTTAATAAGTGGTGCATAGATGCCTAACCCTCACAACTTAAAAGATGTAGTCCCTTTTTCATTCTTTTGCTCGATTGATTTTTTTTACCAGATAATAGAATCTTATCAGTATAATGAGTAAAAAATAGTTAAATAATGGTATCGGCGATCGTTTCAATAATGGTAGTGGATATTCTGTACGGTGTTTCCTGCACGGCATTGATACCACACCAATCGCAAGGTTCCAAGTTTAATGGGAATATAATTCATTTATTATGAGCGATTTTATGTTGGATCTTAGTTCAAACACTAAACGACAGTACAGATTTAGAAAAATAATTTCTGATATAATTAGATAGGGGTTATTATGGTTAAGGCCGATAAAAAAGAAAAGCGAATTATAAATTTATTCATCCAAGTTTGCGGATTATTAACAATTTTTCTTGGTTGTTCTGCAATACTCGGATGGATTTTTGGTGTTCCGGAATTAGCCAGCTTTGCTTCCGGTAAAATACCAATGGCGTTAAGTTCTGCGGTTTTGTTTGTTGCATTCGGATTTATAATTTTCTTCCACCATCGTATTATTTCAAACAGCATAATGTTCCGAGTTGGAGTAGTAATTAGCTACTCTGGAATTTTAGTCGCTGTACTACTTCTTTCTCTAGCAATGATAGGTATACATCCTGATTCCGGGCATATAGGCCTAAAAATGAGCAGGGCCGTAGAAGGTTTAATTGTAGGGCAAATGTCTCCGGTTACAGCATTTTGTTTTGTGTTCGTTGGTTTGTCATTCTTGATAATTCTGACGAAGCCCGGACAAAAAAAACTAATAAAAACATCTTTAATATTTGCAGTAATTGCATTCTTTATTTCAATAATTCTTCTTTTATCTTATCTCTTAGGTACACCCTTGCTTTATGAAGGAAGTTTCATCCCGCCGGCATTAACAACTTCTCTTGCCTTTTTATTCCTTAGTATAGCATTATTATTAATATCTGGACTCAAAGTTTGGACTTATGATGAATTATCGAACGCCTTGAGTACACGTTATACATATAGTCTTGTATTAGTTTTTGTTATTCTTATTTTAAGTGTAATGACAACCGGATATTCATATTATAAGAATTATGAAAAACAATACCGATTAGGAATCGAACAAGATCTATCATCAATTGCATCATTAAAGGTTAATCAAATTGTACAATGGCGGAAAGAGCGTTTGAATAACGCAGAATTTCTTTATAAGAATACAGAATTCTCCGGGTTGGTAAATAGCTTATTAAAAAACCAGAACGATATAGATGTAAAAAAAAGAATTCGAGAATGGATTGATAAAGTCCATTCAACTTACCAATACGAAAGCATTAGCCTTCACGATCTGAAAGGTAGAGAATTAGTGGCTTCGCCTATAAAGAAAATGCACTCACACTTATTTTTTCCTAAACTTTTATCAGAAATACAGAAATCCGAAGAAATAATATTTAAAGATTTTTACCGCGATGAAAATGACTTGCGTATTTATTTGGCAATTTTCATCCCAATACAATTCGATAATAATTTAATTGGCATTCTCGATCTGCGGCTTGATCCACAACAATATCTTTATCCGTTAATAAATGAATGGCCAACACCGAGTAAAACAGCAGAAACACTTATTGTAAGGCGCGAAGGGAAAGAAGTAGTATTTCTTAATGAACTTAAATTCAAAAAAAATACTGCCCTCAATCTTAGGAGACCGTTAACTGAATTAAATTTAACTTCCGTGCAAGCTGCGCTAGGTAAAAAAGGCATTATACAGGGTGTGGACTATCGCGGTGTTCCGGTTCTTGCTTATGTATGTCCAATACCAAATTCGCCATGGTTTCTGGTTACACGAATTGATGTAGCTGAAGTATATGTACACCTTCAAGAATGGTTTTGGGCCATAATTATTCTCGTGGTTGTACTCCTCACAGGTTTAGGTACAAGTATTGGCTTAATTTGGCGGAATCAAAGGTCTAAATTTTATTTAGAGAGATATCAATCGACTGAAAAAATTAGGAAACTAAACCGTGTCTATGCCGTCCTTAGCGACATCAATGGAGCAATTGTGCGTATTCGTAATTCTCAAGAACTATTTGAGAAGGCTTGTGATATAGCTATAGAAAAAGGCGGCTTTCAAATGGCGTGGATCGGAAAGATAAATTTACAGACGATGAAAGTTAATGTTGTTGCTTCTAAAGGAATATCGGAAGTACGTCTTAAAAAACTAGACTTTAATTATGATGATGAAAGTCTATTAAGAATGGCCGGGCGAGCAATTAAAAGCGGAGTACATGTAATTTCCAACGATATTCAAAACGACGGAAGTATTCTTCCTCTGGATAAAGATTCAGTAATGTACGATACAAAATCATCTGCGGCATTTCCTCTTAAAGCTTTTGGGCAAGTCTGGGGCGTTTTCAAACTATACTCAAGTGAAGTTGGATTTTTTGATGAGGAAGAATTAAAACTGCTTGATGAACTAGCGATGGATATCTCTTTCTCAATCGAGTTTGCAGAGAAAGAAGCTGAAAGCAAGCAAGCGGGAGATAAGTTAATTGCCTCGGAAGTTCGGTATCGTCGTTTATTTGAATCTGCAAAAGATGGGATTCTTATTCTAGATGCGGAAACCGGAAAGATTGTTGATGTAAATCCATTTTTGATTGATCTGTTGGGCTACTCAAAAGAAAAATTCATTGAAAAAGAAATATGGGAAATTGGGTTCTTCAAAGATATAGTGGCTAATTACGACAAATTTTTAGAATTACAGAAAAATAAATATGTCCGTTATGAAAACTTACCATTGGAGACTAGTAATGGACGAAAGATAAATGTAGAGTTTGTTAGCAATGTGTATTTAGTTGATAACCAGAAGGTGATTCAATGCAATATTCGGGATGTAACCGAACGCAAACGGTCAGAAGAGGCCTTACAGCAAGAAAGGGATTTTTCTAGAACAATTATTCAAACATCCCCGACTTTCTTTATTGCTATCGGAAGTGACGGCAAAACCATAATGATGAATAATTCGATGCTTAAAACCATCGGATACACATTGAGCGAAGTTGTCGGAATGGATTATTTGGCAAACTTTGTCCCGGTGGAAGATCGTGAGATGCTATCAAAAATCTTCGAGGCACTGTTGACCACTAATGAGTCGACCATGAACGAAAATTCTATCCTTACAAAAGATGGTCGAAAGATTATTGTTGAATGGCATGGGAAAAACATACTTAAACCAAACGGTGAGACTAAATATTTCTTTGCTTTAGGTATAGACATCACCGATCGCAAGCTTGCAGAAAAAACAATACGCGAAAGCGAAAAGAAATACAGAAGTATTTTTGAAAATATACAGGACGTTTATTACGAGACCTCCCTTGATGGAATAGTATTAGAAGTAAGTCCCTCGGTTGAGGTTCTTACCAAAAATAAGGTTAAGCGAGAAGATGTAATTGGGAAATCAATGTATGATTTTTATTTAGATTCTAATGAAAGAGATGCTTTAATTAAAGAGTTGCTAAATAGGAAAAGCTTGGTTGATTATGAAGTCCAGCTAAAGAACATAGATGGCACTGTAGTACCTTGTTCAATTTCATCAAAAATTCAATTTAATTCAGATGGAAAGCCCGAAAAAATAATTGGAACTATGCATGATATTACAGAGCGCAAATTAGCAGAAAAAGAACTTCTCAAATTATCCCGCGCAGTTGAGCAAAGTCCAGTGTCTGTTATTATTACAGATACTAAAGGAAATATAGAATATATAAACCCGAAATTAACTGAAGTTACCGGCTATCAATTGACGGAAATTCTTGGCAAGAACCCGCGAATATTTGCCTCAGGAGAAAAACCAAAAAGTGAATACAAAATTATATGGGATACAATTACATCCGGGAAAGAATGGCGTGGAGAATTTCTCAACAAAAAGAAAAACGGCGAATTATATTGGGAGTTTGCATCCATCTCAGCAATAGTAAATGAAAAAGGAGAGACAACACATTATCTCGCAGTTAAGGAAGATGTCACCGAGCGCAAACTAGCAGAAAAAGAAATTACAATGCTTGCTCACTCCTTAAAAAGTATAAATGAATGCGTTAGTATCACCGATATGGAAGACAAAATTATATTTATCAACGAATCTTTCTTAAAAACTTATGGTTACAATGAAAATGAATTGGTTGGAAAACATATAAGCATAGTACGTTCGCCTAAGAATCCGCCAGAATTAGTTAATGAAATTTTGCAAAGCACAATACGTGGAGGATGGCAGGGTGAATTGTGGAATAGAAGAAAAGACGGCAGTGAATTTCTGATTTATCTATCAACAACAATGATTAAAGGCAAAGATAGTAGCTCTATAGGACTAATTGGGGTTGCTAAAGATATTACCGAGTTCAAACAAGCCGAAGCTGCATTAAGAAAGAAAGAATATATGTTATCGCAATCACAAAGCCTCGCGCATATTGGAAGTTGGGGCT